>CAYWXT010000106.1:0-17415 GCA_964462125.1 uncultured Pirellulaceae bacterium
GTCTTGGACCGTCTGGATCGCTTCGAATTGCTTCACCCCGGACCAGTCTTCAAAGAATTCGTGGTGCGGGACCTGGCAGGTGACGTCCCCGGGTTGCTCAGGCATGCCGAAGCGTCCGGGATCCTGGCAGGGGTCTCCCTGGAGTCGCTTGATCCGTCCCTGGTCGATTGCTTCGGCGTTGCCGTCACCGAACGGCGGTCGCGTGAAGAGATCGATTCCCTGGTGTCGGTTCTGCAAACCGCCCCGGCCCCCGCCGCGGTGTAGGCTCCGTCTCAAACCATGGATGAAGCGATAGGAAACAAGGCCCGCACGGCTCGCGCCGTTGCGTTCTTCAACGACCGAATCCAACTCTCTCACCGAATCGAATCGATGCGAAACCGTCAAGCGACACAATTATTGTTCGAACTCAGCCATCCCGGTCGCCGAGTCCACCGTCTCGGGCCGTCGGAGGTGGAGCCGGTGACCACGGCGGAATGGTTCCCTGCGGAGCAGTTGGCCGATCAACCGCCACCGCTGCCGGAATTGGCCGAAGGGGACATCGTGCGGCACTTCGTCGGTTTGTCGACGATGAACATGAGTGTCGACACGCACTTTTATCCGCTCGGTTCCTGCACGATGAAGTACAACCCCAAGCGGAATGAACGCGTGGCGCGGTTCCCCGGCTTCGCCGACGTGCATCCCCTGCAGGACGAGTCGTCGATCCAGGGATTGCTGGAGGTGCTATACGAACTCCAGCGGATGTTGGCGGAGATCAGTGGTCTGCCTGGCGTTTCGTTACAGCCGGCCGCCGGCGCCCACGGCGAATTGACGGCCCTGCTGATCGCCGCCGAATATTTCCGTTCTCGCAACGAGGACCGCAAGGTCGTGCTCACGGCGGATTCGGCGCACGGCACCAATCCCGCCAGCGCCCAGATGGCCGGGTTCTCGACCCGGACGGTCAAGAGTAACGCGCAGGGATTGGTCGACGTCGATGATCTGGCGTCCAAACTCGGCGACGACACCGCGGTCTTCATGCTGACCAATCCCAACACGCTCGGCCTGTTCGATTCCCAGATCGAACAGATCACCGAGGTGGTTCATCGAGCCGGAGGCCTGATTTATCTCGACGGCGCGAACATGAACGCGATCCTCGGGATCAGCCGGCCGGGTGATTTCGGGGCCGACCTGATGCATTTCAATCCTCACAAGACATTCTCGGGACCTCACGGCGGCGGGGGGCCCGGCGCGGGCCCGATCTGTGTTCGCGATTTTCTGACGCGGTTCCTGCCCAGTCCGATCATCGAATGTTGCGATCAGGGCGAGGCAGGTCGTTTCCGATTGGTCCATCCGTCGGACGATTCGATCGGGCGGGTGCGGAGCTTCTTCGGTAACGTTGGCGTCTTGCTGAGGGCCTACCTTTACATTCGCACCCACGGCCCCGATGGACTCCGCCAGGTCAGCGAGGACGCGGTGCTCAGTGCGAACTATCTGCTCAGCAAGGTCAAGCATTTTCTCGATGTGCCACACGGAGATCGCTGCATGCACGAGTTCGTCGCCTCGGCCTCGCGGCTCAAAAAGGAACGCAAGTTGACCGCGATGGATGTGGCCAAACGGATTCTGGACTATGGCTTTCATGCACCCACGGTCTACTTCCCGCTGGTCGTCGATGAAGCGGTGATGATCGAACCGACCGAGACCGAAAGCAAGGAAACCCTCGACGCGTTCGCCGAAGCGTTGTTCCGCATCACCGAGGAGGCCGCCGACGTCATGCAGGAGGCTCCGCGGACCACGCGGATCAGCCGTCCCGACGACGTCGCCGCGGCCCGCAAGCCGATCCTTCGCTGGAAACTGGGGGCGGAGGAGCGCGGGGACAGCGAGGAGCGCGGGGACCGTGCCTGAATCGGGCGGGTCTGAATCGCGTGGGCGATGGTTGTTGCCGGAGCCGCACCCAGCGGCGCGCAACATGGCCCTCGATCAAGCCTTGCTCGAAGCGGCCGATGCCGGCGGCTCACCGACCTTGCGGTTTTATCGGTGGAGTGAGCCCACCCTTTCGCTGGGCTACTTTCAACCCTTGCAGCTCCGCGAGACGCACCGCGAGAGCGGCGGACTGGTTGCCGTTCGGCGGGCGACCGGTGGGGGCGCGATCGTGCACCATCACGAGCTGACCTACAGCCTCGCTGTGCGACTCGATTCGTCGGTGGCCGGTGCCCGGATGGAGCTGTATCGGGGCGTGCATCATGCGTTCGCCGCCACGCTCGCCGAGCTCGGCCTCGACGCCGCGCCGCATCATCGCGCCGGCGGACGTCTCGGGGACCCCGACGCCTTCCTCTGTTTCCAGCGGCGCAGCGAGGAGGACCTGATCGCGTCGGGGTACAAATTACTTGGCAGCGCCCAGCGGCGGTGCCGGAGCGCGATCCTGCAACATGGCAGCTTGCTGTTGCGGGCCAGTCCCCATGCGCCCCAGTTGCCTGGGTTGGAGGAATTGGCGGCAACCACGATCGACCTGCCTTCGTTGGCGCAGCGGATCACCGAGCGGATCGCGAGCCGTTACCGGTGGCGACTCGAACCGGCCACGCTCGATCCGCAGGAGATTGCCAGGGCCGAACAGATCGAGCGCGAGCGATTCGGCAACCCCGCTTGGCTCGGCAGAAAGTGAGCCCGTGTTGCCGGCCGGGACCGGAGGCTGCGAAGGAGGGTGATTGGGTAATCTTTTGGAGGGGTTTGGGTGGCGAGCGGGAGGAGGCGATCCGGTTTGACTGGAATAAAATTGAGCAAAGCTGTTCATTCTCCCCATGAAATCTGCTGTTGAATCCAACGTGCCATTTTGATTCTGCTTAGAATCAGAGGGGCCGTTCCCAACCATCGGATGGTCGTGTCGGTCGGCTCGCTTCCATTAATCGCCGCGCTGCGAGGAAGGGGGCGGACCGCTGGGTGAGCCGTTCAGCGGCTGATCGCGGCGCGGGTGTCCAGGAACTCGTAGGGTGACATATGCAGTTAAAGCTGAAGGTCCTGTCGGGAAGCCATGCCGGTAAAGAGATCCCTGTTGCCGCCGACAAGTTTTTGATCGGTCGCAGTGAATCGTGCCAGCTTCGGCCCAAAAGCGATTCGGTGAGCCGGCGACATTGTATTTTGGTGGCCAAAGAGGGACGGGTGTTGTTGCAGGATCTAAAGAGCCGCAACGGGACGTACGTCAACGACAAACGGTTGCCCACCGACAAGGCGAAGGTGCTCAAGGCGGGAGACCACTTGCGGGTTGGCAAGCTCGAGTTTGAAGTCATGATCGAGCATGGCTTGCAGTCGGCAAAGAAACCGAAGGTGGCCGACGTCGGCGACGCCGCCGAGCGGATGGTGCAAGCGGGATCGGAAGACAGCCGGATGGAGGATGTCGACGTCAGCTCGTGGCTCGACGAGGCGGATCAGATTGACCGTGTCCGCAAGCTTTCCGATCCCGAAACCCGCCAGTTCCGTCTCGATCATCCTGATGAGGGGACGGGCGATGCGGAACCGGGTGAAGCGGGGACCGACAGCGGCGATCTGTCGGTCAGTGAGGCCACCCCGGCGGAGGCGGGAGCGAGCGAAGGCCACAAGCGGCCGGAGAAGCGGGAACCGGGGAAGCTCCCCGAGAAGCTGAAGCGGGCGATGTCGGACAGTTCGCAGGATGCGGCCAACAATGCTCTCAAGCGATTTTTCAGCGGTCGTTGAGCAATGAACGAATCGAATGCAGTCCTTGTGGAGCGGTACCGGGAAAACGACGAGCACGCCTTCGCCACCCTTGTTCGTCGCTACCAGTCGCTCGTGTTCGGTGTCTGCATGCGGATGCTCGCCCATCGCCAAGACGCCGAGGATGTGACCCAGGAAACATTCTCGCGATTGGCCAAGTATCTCGACCGCTGGGATTCTCAGCGGCCCCTGGAGCCGTGGTTGGTTGCCATCGCTGGGAACCGCTGCCGTAGCTATCTGGCCCGCCGCCGCTCCTGGCAACCCTTGGCCGCTACCGCGGAACCGGTGACCGAGGGAACGCGGCAGAGCCAAGCTGCCGATTCCTTGCACGAGGAGCTCCGATTGGCGCTGGCAAAGTTGCCGGAGCGCCAACGCCGCGCGTTTCAGTTGTTCCATGAGCGGTCGCTCAGCTATGCGGAGATTGCGGAGCAATTGCAGTGTCCGCTCGGCACGGTCAAGACATTGGTGCACCGGGCCCGCGGCGGATTGATCGAACAGTTGCGGCAGCGCGAGGTGATCGCCGGATCGATGAGCGAGCCGACCTGCCGATCAAACCCCCTTCAATCTGGGGAGCTGGTGTGATGGACTGTCAGACCTTTTCCCAACGCCTGCACCACCGACTCGACCGACGGGAATCACTTGGCGGGGATCCCGACATGCAACGTCACGCCGAGGGGTGCTCGGCGTGCCGGGATCAGTTGCGAACGTGGTTGCGGATCGAAGAGGCGCTTCCCGCCCAATGCGAGGTGGATGGCCCCGCACGCATGGACCCCGCACGGAAGGACATGGAGCGGCCGCACGCCGCTCCCTCGCCGTTGCGGCGGCCCGGATTGGCGGGGCGGAGTTCGTCATGGGCGGCCGGACTGGCCGCGGCTCTGCTGATCGGCGTGCTCCTTCGCGGCGATTCGGACGTGCCGCCCCCGGGAGACGTGCGTGTGGTGGTCGATTCCGCCGGCGGCGACCCGGTTGCTGCGGAATCGATCGACCGCAGGTTCACCGCCGGTGCGGATCCCTCCCCTTGGATCCGCGATTTGACCGAACGGAAGTGGATCGACGAGACAATGCCGGCGATGCGGTCGGTGCGTGACGGCGTCGCGCCGTTGGGCCGGTCGCTGCTGCAAGCGGTGACCATTCTCAGCCATGGCGGAGGAACAAAGGCCTCTTGATGTTTCCAACTCGAATGTTTTTCACCCAACGTTGTCTCTGCGCGCTGGTGCTGGGAGCGACTGTGTTTCTCGGCGACCTCGCGTGGGCGGACAACCTGTACCCACTGCGAAACGGGTTGGTCCTGCGTGGATCCCACACCACGCTGCCGACACTGGATAAGAACGCCTTCGCGGCGGGGGGCGGGGGCGAAGTCAAGACGCTGCCGATCTTGATGATCGATGATGGGTTGCGGCGAACGTATATCTATCGCCTGGGGATGTTGGCCCAGCCCCCGACCGAGGTCGCCGATCTGGGGCGTTCGATCGAATTCAACCAACCGGTGTCGCGTGGCGCGAAGGAGGTTGGCGCTGTCGGCGAGATTCTCCAGGTCTCGGATTTCAGCGAGTATGGTCGGCGGATGATGTCGATTCGCGGGCCCGAAGGCAAGCCGATCACGATCGTCCAAGGGATCACCGAACTGAACGATCGTTACGCCAAAGTGGAGGCGCTCAGGGTCAAGCCGTATTATGCCTGGGACATGCGGATGTCGACGAAGTCCTTGCCGACCTCGACCCTCAACCGGATTTTCCATCGCCGCTTGGATCCAGACGACCTGGACCAGCGGCTCGAGGTCGTTCGTTTCTACATGGAGACGAAGCGCTATTTCGATGCCCATGAGGCGCTGCGGAAGGTAATCCGCGACTTCCCCGAAGAAAATCATCTGGAAAAACAGCTCGTTGCGCTCACCGAACGTCAAGCCGAGCAGTTGCTCAACGAGGCGGAATCCCGAGCTTCGGCCGGCCAGCACCGATTGGCGCGCGAGATGCTCGAGAAACTGACCTCCGAGCCGATCGCCCGCGTGACCCGTCTGAAAGTCGAGGACGCCCTCGGCGAGTTGCAGCGCAGCGACGCCCAGTCCGCGGACATCGTCGAACAGTTGCGGTCCCTTGTCGAACAACTGGATCCGGCCGAGGCGGCGGAGCTAAAATCGGTCGTCAATGAAATCGCCGACGGTTTGTCCGCCGACACGTTGTCTCGGATGAGCGACTTCATCCGGTTGGGCGAAGACGACAACCTGCCGGTCGGCAATCGCATCGCCCTCGGTGTGGCCGGTTGGCTGCTCGGCGGCGGCTCGGGCGAACAGAACCTCAAGATCGCCACATCGCTGGTCCGCATTCGCGATTTGGTCCATGAGTATTTGGGATGTGACGATGCCGCCCGCCGTCAAGCGATCCTGGAATCCCTGAAGGATATGGAAGGGGCACGGCCGGAATACATCGCGAAGATGTTGCCGCTGATGACACCACCTTTGCCCTTCCCCGACGGCACCGCCGATGACGACGTCCCAGGGATGTACCGGATGGGCCTGCAGGACCGGTCGGCTTCGGCCGACGCCGGCACGGGGCCGCGCTATGTCGTCCAGCTGCCTCCGGAATACAACCCCTTGCGCGAATACCCCTGCATCGTCGCGCTGCATCCCTTGCGGGGCACCCCGGAGCAGCAGCTCGACTGGTGGTCTGGTCCTTTCGACCCTGCGTCCGAGGCACGGATGGGCCAGGGGGCGCGTCACGGCTATATCGTCGTGGCCCCGGCGTGGTCGCGCGACAATCAACCCAGCTATGAGTTCACGCCGCGCGAACACGAGCGGGTCCTGGTCGCCCTCCGCGACGCGATGCGGCGAGCGTCGATCGATGCCGACCGCGTATTCATCGCGGGGCATGGGGACGGCGGCACCGCAGCTTGGGATATCGCCATTTCGCATCCTGACATGTGGGCTGGAATGATCCCGATCAGCGGCGAACCGGACAAGACGATCGCCCACTACAAGACCAATGCCGAGCACGTTCCTGCCTATATCGTCTTGGGAGAACTCGACGCCGCACCGCCACCACTGAGCCGCATCGGGGCGATCCTGGATGATTACATGAGTCCCCGACACGACGCTATGGTCGTCATGTATCGGGGCCGCGGCAGGGAGTTTTTCTATGATGAAATCCACCGCATCTTCGAATGGATGAACCTCAGTTCCCACCGTCGCGGCGAGAGTCCCCAGTCGATCGACACTGCGACGATGCGAGACAGCGACCGGTTTTTCTGGTGGTTGGAACTCGACGAGATGAAAACGCTCGTCTCCATCAACCCGATCCTTTGGGAGGAGGCGGATCGACTCAAAGCGGGCAAGGTTTCCGCTAGCGTCCGAGCGGACAATCAGCTCCGGGTCAGCCAGGTTCCGGCCGACCGATACACCGTCTGGCTCCGCCCCGACATGGGGCTCGACCTGAATGAACGCATCGTGGTCCGTTACCGGCGGCGGCGAGAGAGCGTCGATTACAGCGGGGATTTGCAGGTGATGCTCGAAGACGCCCGCACCCGCGCCGACCGCAAACGCCCTTTCTGGGCCAAGATTCAATTGCCATAGAGCTTTTCCGGAAGCTTCCTCACCGTAACTCTCGCCCCTGCAAAGCCGGGGGGAGAGGGAACAGAACGAACCGTTGGGCGGGCACATGACCGTTTCCATTTTCCCATTCCGGAGTCAAACCTGATGAAACGACGAGACTTCCTTGCCGCCCCTGCCGCGCTCGCTGGCGCCGCAGGATTGGCCGCGTGGACCGGCCAGCATCCCGCTGCAAGCGCCCAGGCCCCCGCCACCTCGGCCGCTGACGAGGACAAACCGCCGATCCGCCAATCGGTGATGGGCTGGTGTTTGGAACCGATGGACGCCGTGACCCTGGCGCGACATGCCAAAGAAATCGGTCTCGAAGCGATCGAAGGGATCCCGGCGGAGCGCTACGAGGAGGTGACCAAGTTGGGGCTGAAGATCTCCCTGGTCAGCAGCCATGGCTTTGCCACCGGCCCGCTCGACCCTGAGAACCACCCCGTCGTGGAGGCCAAGCTACGCGAAGGGATCGATCTTGCGGTCAAATACGGCGCCCCCAACGTGATCACCTTCACGGGAATGGAGAAAGCCGGGATCCGCGATGAGGCGGCCAAGCGGAATTGTCTCGACTGCTGGAAACGGGTCCTCCCCTACGCTGAAGAAAATAACATCGGTCTGGTCCTGGAACACCTCAACACCCGCGACGATTCACACCCCATGAAAGGGCATCCGGGATACTGGGGAGACGACGTGGAACGATGCATCGACCTGGTGCAGTCGATCGATTCACCCAACTTCCGGCTGCTGTTCGACATCTACCACGTCCAGATCATGCACGGAGACATCATTCGACGAATCCGCCGCTACCACGAGTTCATCGGTCACTACCACACCGCCGGGAATCCGGGACGCGGTGAGCTGGACGACAACCAGGAAATCAACTACCCGCCGATCATGCGGGCGATCCGGGAAACCGGCTACCAGGGCTATGTGGCCCAGGAATTCATCCCGACCGCCGACGACCCGATCGAATCGCTCCGTCAAGCCTACGAGTTGTGTGACGTGTAGCGCCGGCCATGGGATGGAACTTCCCCCGGGCGGTGTGCGGCGCGCGGTGACGATCCGGCTCGGCGAGTCGGATGTACGTCCGTTTCGCCGAAACGGATTTCGGTCCAAGTCGGTACAATGAGTCTCGAGACTTCAACCCGATCGATGGATGTTTGTGCCGATGAATGCCGTTCTGGCCCCCCCGCAACCGGCGACCCTCCGTGAACTGCTCGACAGCGGTTGGCAGTCGAAGCCGGTCAAGCGCGAGATGCGGGATAACTTCGTCCGCATGTTGGCCGCTGGCGAAGAACTATTCCCTGGTATCGTCGGCTACGACGACACCGTCATACCCGATATCAACCTGGCGATTCTCGCCGGACACGACATGCTGTTCTTGGGGGAAAAGGGCCAGGCGAAGAGCCGCATCATGCGTCAGCTGACCCGCTTCCTCGATGAGTGGGTTCCCTATCTCGACCACCCCGGCCTTCCCCTTCACGAAGACCCGATCCACCCGATCACCGGCCCGGGCAAGCAGCTGGTCTCCAGCACCGATCCTGAGCAGATCCGGATCGGCTGGTGGCACCGCAGCGATCGCTACGCCGAGCGACTCAGCCCCGGCACGAAGTTCGCCGACATCATCGGTGAAATCGATCCGGCGAAGCTGACCGGTGGCGTCAGCATGAGTGCGGAGGAGGCGCTCTCGTTCGGGCTGATCCCCCGCCTGCACCGGGGCATCTTCGCCATGAACGAGCTGCCGGAACTGGATGACCTGGTGCAAGTCGGCCTGTTCAACATCCTGGAAGAACGTGACGTCCAGATCCGCGGCTACCCGATCCGGTTCGACCTCGACGTCGCCATCCTCTTCTCCGCCAATCCCGCGACCTACAACCGTTCGGGGAAGGTGATCCCGCAGCTCAAAGACCGCATCGGGACGATCGTCCAAACCCATTATCCCCAGGAGCGCGACCAGGGGATCGAGATCCTGCAGCAGGAAGTCGGGAGGGAGTTGGAGGGAGACTATCCGGTCCAGGTTCCTTACTTCATGTACCAGATTGTCGAAGAGATCACGAACCAGGCCCGCCGCAGCAAGTACATCGACCAGGCCTCGGGGGTCTCCGCGCGGTTCTCCCTTGCCAACTTTCGCACCATGGTCGCTTCGGCCCGGCAGCGCGGTGTGATTCACGACGAGCGGCCGGCCATTCCCCGGATCAGCGACCTCGGGCACCTCTATTCCAGCTCCCTCGGCAAGCTGGAACTTGACCTGATGGGCACCCATCAGATGTCCGAGCGTCAGGTCCTCGACGCGGTCGCCGCCCAGGCGATTCAGGTCGTGTTCCAGGAGTACGTCGACGAGCATGGTCTGGGAGAGATCGCGGAGATCTTCCGTGGCGGGGTCCGCGTCGAGGTTGGTGATCTGCTCCCCAGCGCCGCCTACGCGGAGCGACTGCAGCACGTTCCCCCGGCATGGGATAAGGCGTTTGAGCTCAACGCCAGCACCAGTGACGCCGTCCGCGCCAGTTGTGTCGAGTTCGTCCTGGCAGGGCTCTACAGCCTCGACCGCATCAGCCGTTCCCAACGCCACGGCAAGATCGAATACGAAACCTGACCCTTACCCGAATTGGCCCTATCCCCGATGTCCTACCGTCTCGGCGGAATCATTCACGGTTATCAAAAGTACGACCCGACGTCGTTCCCGCCGCCGACGCAGCCCCCTCCAGATCTGGTCACCCCAGCGTTCGAACAGGCGTTGATGTATGGCGACTACCGAGAGCTGACCGAGGAAGAACTTGCTCGGGCGGTGCAGATCGATCCCAGCCAGATCTCCGGTCTCGGCCCCAGCCTCGAGATGCTGCGGGCGATGCTGGAGGAACGCAAACGCAAGATTCTGGAAACCTACGAAACCGATTCGGTGCTGAAAAAGTCACACCGCGCGTTTCGCACGTCGTCGAAGCATCTCCGCGTTCCTCCGAAGATGCAAAAGCTCTATCGCCAGGCGATCCTGCAAGAGCAACCCTTCATGATTGAACGGTTGTGGTACGCCGCCGACGACGATCACGGGGAACTCGCCCGTGGGCTGCTGCAGGTCGGCGAGCGGATGAGTGACAAGCACAACATCGAGGAACTCGCCACCCGGTACGAGTTCATCGGCATCGAGTCGATGTCGATCCCTCAAGCGCTGGAGATCAAGGAGGAACTCGAACAGATCGACGAGTTGCTGAAGCAGTTGGAGGAGGCGGCGAAGTCGGCCCAGATCGGCATCATCGACATGGAGGCACTTAGCGAGTTCGCCGAGCCCGGCGATATCGATCAGCTCGAGGAGATGCGGCGGCAGGTCGAAAACCTGCTCCGCGAGCAGGCCGAGCGTCAAGGTTTGGAGAAGAACCCCGATGGCGGCGGTTTCCGCCTGACCCCCCAAGCCTACAAAATCTTCCAAGGCCGGCTGCTTGAGCGGATCTTCAGCCAGCTCGCCCCGTCGCGCACCGGCCGCCATTTTGGCGATATCGTCGGCGAGGGTGCGGTGGAGTTGCAGCAGACCAAAGCGTACGAGTTCGGCGACAGCGTGGCAAATCTTGACCTGCCGCAAACCGTAATCAACGCGCTGCTGCGCCAGGGGGACGAGCGACCGCTGCGGCTGCACGGGGACGACATTGTCGTCCACAAAACGCGAAATCACCCTAAATGCGCGACCTGTGTCATCATGGACATGAGCGGCTCGATGCGCTACGACGGCCAATACATCAACGTCAAGCGAATGGCCCTGGCGCTGCAGGGATTGATCCAGTCCGAGTACCCGGGCGACTTCCTTCGCTTCATCGAGATGTACACCTTCGCCAAGCTGCGGTCCTATGGCGAGATCATCAGCTTGATGCCCAAGCCGGTGACGATCCATGATCCCTGGGTGCGGCTCAAGGCCGACATGAGCGACGAAGCGATCAGCGAGCACGAGATTCACCCGCACTTCACCAACATCCAGCACTCGCTGCAACTGGCCCGACAAAACCTCGCCACCGCCGACACACCGAACCGCCAAATCATCTTGATCACCGATGGCCTGCCGACGGCGCACTTTGACGGCGAGTGGCTGTACATGCTCTATCCGCCCGACCCGATGACCGAACAAGCAACGCTCCGAGAAGCGGCGCTCTGCCATCGGGCAGGGATCACGATCAACATCTTCCTCGTCCCCAGTTGGTCGCAGAACGAGGAGGACATCAAGTTCGCTTATCGCGTGGCGCGGTCGACCCAAGGGCGAGTCTTTTTTACCAGCGGCCGAGACCTCGACCGATTCGTCGTCTGGGATTACTTAGAAAACCGCCGCGATATCATTGCCTGAACCCTCCGTCGCACATGGGATGCCGCCGGGTGCATGGTGGCATGCTCGAGTGTGCCAAGACGTATCGCCAATGGCGGCCGGTTGGAGGTACGATGACGGTCGACGGAGAACGATCAGGTAATGGACGGGGGCGGTCATGCGAGGCAGCGACGATGGCTAGTTGGGGAAAGGGAGGGGCCAACCGGGGAAACCAAAAGGCGAGTTGGCGACGCTCCGCGCAGGGGCCCGTTCCACCACCGACCACCGCGGGGCACGAAGTCGGCCGTCGCGGCCGCGGTCGCCGCGCCTTGCTGTTTCGAGTCAGTCTCTTGATCACCCTGGCGATCGGTCTGGGCTTCACTCTGGTCCAGGTCATGCGGCGGCAACCGGCGCGGGTCGTGCCGTTGGTCGTTACAGCGGTGACTCGATCGGGGCCCCAGCTCGATGCCGGTCCGGGCAGTGTGATGCCCAACCCGTTTGCAACCGAGGACGTCGAGACCCTGGGAGGTTGGTTTGGCGGCGGTCAAAGGGCTCAGAATGTTCAGCTGTTCGGCCGACTGGAAGATCAAACGGGAGCGCTCACCTCCGAGACCAACGAGTTGCTCAACGCGTTGACCGGCGCGTTGGCCCATCCCGACTTGAAACCGGGCGGACCGGAGGGGAACACGCTGGCGGTTTTTCTAACCGCGCACGGGATTGTCGAGCGTGGTGAGCCTTATCTGTTGATGGGTGACTCGACCCCCGGGGAGCCGGGCTCCTGGGTTGCGCTCGAGACGGTCTTTCGCGGGATCCTTGAGACGGTCGAGCAGGAGTCGGCGCGACTGGGGCAGCCTCGCGTGGTGGTCTTTTTGGACGCGGCCCGGAGCGGTGCGGCTTGGAGCTGGGGGAAATTTGAAGAGGACTTCAATCAGGGGTGCCGCGGTGTCCTCCGGAAACTGGGGGCCGATCGATTGGCGGTGATCACCTCGGGGGAGCTCGGGGAACGGAGTTGGTGCGATCCGCGGCGTGCGAACAGTCTGTTTGTCGATGCGTTGGTCCAGGCGTTCACCGGGGGCGCGGACTTCGACGGCGACGGTGGCGTGACGGTTGGTGAGATCACTCGATTCCTCCGGGAACAGGTGAGTTTGGAGGCAAAGTCGATCTGGGACGCGTCGCAACATCCGACCTTGTTGACCGACGATGCCGCCGAGTGGCTGTTCATCCATGAACCCGAGCACAAACCGGGGCCGCCATCGGCGCCGCCAGACATGGACGAGCTGGACAAGCAGTTTGCCCGTGCCCAGTCACTGTGGCGCCGGCACAATTCGTTACAAGCGGCGCCCCACCCACCCCTCGCGTCCGATCCGGTGCGGTGGTCGGAATTGGAGCGGTGGCTGGCGCGGCTTGATCAATTACTGATGGCCGGTCGCGGGTACCGGGCCGAGTTCGACGCAGCCGCGTCCAGCTGCGATAGCCTGTTGACGCGGTTCGAAGCGGGCCTTCCGGTGACGCCGAGTGAACTCCCCGAACGAAGTCTGCAGCGGTACTTCGCAGCGCCCGGCGCTGAGCCATCGATCGACCCCGAGTGGCGCGAGGCGTGGGAAGAGAAACCGGTGGCCGCGTCGATCCCGGAGCCGATCAGCGAATCCCAAGCGGTTGATTTGGTGTTGCCATGGTTGAAGCAACAAGATTTTGACCCCGAGTCGTTGCAGGCCGCGGGGCGATTGTTGAAGGAACGCACCGATGGGGCGCCCCGGTTGCTCGAGTCCCATTTGATTCGGCTGCTGGCCGCGCCCGACATGGGACATGTCTCTGCCGAGACTGCAGCTGCCGTGTTCGAGTCGCATCAGGCGAGCCGCGAGGTGATCTTGACCAAGGACCCGCGGGCCTTGTTTTGGATCCAGGAGGAGGTCGACCGCGCCGAGCGGGAGCGGTTGTCAGCGACCGATGCCGTGTTGGCACCCGGTCCAGACGCCCAGACACCGCGTCCGCTCAAAGATCATGCGCGCGACGGCGGTGCCTACGCGCGGCTTCGAGATCGAGGCGACCTGATCTCCGACGCCTACCGTCGACGGGACGCGATGCTGCACGCAGTCCCGCGGATAGCGGAGACGTTGTTGTCTGACGCTCGGGCGTATATCGATGAGGAGTCCTCGGCACCGACATCGAAACTGATTCGGCGGGCGATGGACGCAGCGGTGGAGTTGGCAGATCGACTGCGGCTGCGGGAACGTGGCATCGAGGATTCGGATTGGGAGAGAGTGGAGTCGGCTGTGGCGGAAGCGGACGCGGCGATGCAGGCGTTGCGGGGACGTCTTCGTCAACGCGTGGACTCGGCCAGCGGCTCGAAGGCGGCCGACGAGAGTGGCCTGCGGCAAGCCTACGCGATGTTGGTCGGCTCGGGGGTTGCTCAAGCCGACCGCCGAGCGGCATTGCATCGCCGGCTGATTGAGCTGCTGCGGGTCTCCAGCGACATCGGCCGGGTCGGCCAGACGGAGGCGAGCAGTGCTTCGGAACGTTCGGCCCGGGCGGCGGATCTAATCGCGATCGACGGACAGCCGCCCTGGAACTACTGGCTCGAACAGCTCGAACCGGTCCGCGAGGAGTCACGCGGTGACTCGGGGCAGCCTGGTGCCGTGTTCCGCGCCGCGATTCGTGACTTTCATGCGGCCCCGGCCGGCGCCGACAGGAAGCTGGCAGAAATTCTTCGATCACCGGCTGAGAGAACCGGCGAGGGTTTGGGGCTTGCGGCGGTGCGCAGTGACCTGGACGAGCTGGAACGTGAGCTTCGGGGCAAGACAGTGCTGTTGGGAAACAGCCCGCGCGAGATCACCGGAGCGGTCGTCACCCGGTTTGCTGTCGACCTGCAGTTATGGATGTACGTGCACGCCGCCCGCACGCTGCAGGAGTTCTGGTGCGAGGCGGTGGCGGGTGAGTCGCCTTACTTCGAGAAGGCGGCCGAACGTCTGCTCAAGCCGCTGATCATGGACCCCGACCTCCGTCTCGAGCCGCGTCTCGGCGGGCGTGATTTGAGGGAGTCACTGGCCGAGGCCGCCGCGGCAGCCCAGGACGGGGCAACGCTCCGTGCCTCGGCGACGGAAGGAATGCAGGACGGGGCGCTCTACAAATTAATCTCGGGTCAAACCATGGAATTCCGTCTCGGACGTCCCTCCAATGTTCCCGTGGGCCGGGCGGCGGTGTGGTCGTCAGATATCTCTCAGGGGGCGCAGCTGCTGCCGGTCGGTGCGGCGGACGACGCGATTGCCACGTCGCTGGTGGTGCCGACCGATCTGTCCCCTCGCCGCGACGCCTTTCCCGTACAGACATTTTTTCGCGGCTTGCGGCGAACCGGTGGGATGCCGTTGCGGCACCTGGTCGACCCCCTAACCACCGTCTTCCGGCTTCCCGATTACGGTCCGCCGGAGGTTGTCGTTTCGCGGGATGACCCGGACCCGGTCCCGGTGGTGGTCGTGATGGATTGCTCCAATTCGATGAACAAGGGCGAGCCGGTTTCGCGGACGCGGCTGGAAATGGCGAAGGGCGCGATGCGGGATTTCTTGTCCGGTCATGTCGGCAAGGGTCAGGTCACCATCGGGCTGGTGCTGTTCGGCCACCGTTACGGTTGGCAGCTGAACGATGAGGACAACTTGATCGCCGACGGCCCTGATGGCGAAAAGTACAAGGTTTATCGAATGGCGGGCGAGAAGAAGCAGACACTTGCCGCCAAGACACTCGATTCACCCTCCCAGGAGAATCCCAACCGGGATGTCGAGGCGGTGATCGGGATCAAGCGTTCGGCGATCTCCGGGCGAGACTTTGAGGAACTGGTCGAAGTGATCGACGGAATCAAGGCTGTTGGCACGACGCCCACCTACCAAGCCGTGATCGAAGCCTACCGCATGCTCGGTGATCACGACACGGGTCACATCCTCGTCCTGACCGATGGCGCGCCGTTTTTGGTCGGAGCGGGGACTGACGAGTATGGCGAACAGATCGAGCGGCTGCAGCGCGGATTCGCCGAGACCGCCCAGCAGCTTCACGAGCAACACCCGCAGGTCCAGCTGACGTTTGTGAATTTCCAAGACCGGGGTCAGTCGGATGATGCCGTCATCCGTGACCTGGAAGGGTATTTCAGAGGCGCCAACTTTGAACCTGCGATCGGTGGCGAAGCGTTGTTTGAAGTGTTGGAAGGCTCGATCGGCAACCCGACCGCGGTTTGGAAGCGTGACGGGAAATTGGTCGGTCGACGTTTTGACTTTGGACAGCCTGGGACCATCGATCCCTGGCCGCCGGCCGGTGTCCGCGTCGAACCGGGCCGTCCTGTTCGCCCCGCCGCGGCCTACGAGGTCGAAGTCGATACGGGGCCAGTGGATTCAACCGCTGACGCACTCACCGCGGCGGTGAAAGTGGAGGGGGGGGAGCGGTTTAATCTGCATCTCGGCGACGGCCAGCTGTTTCATCGGCGTTATTCGCGGCTGGACCTCAATGTTCAGCACAAGTTGGCACTGAGCGGCGGCGATGCGGACCGCTATGACGTCTACGCCTTGCTTCCGAATCTGAACAACAACCGCGGCTTGACACTCCCCTTGGTGGTCCAAAACAAGAACTCCAAGGAATTCAGCCCTCGCCCGGTGGATGTGTGGGTCGATTTGATCGGCTTCAACCAGGAGCAACCCGGTGACAGGCGGGTCGCCTACTCGATCAACCTGCCCGAATACCAGTCGCGGCAGCCGGTTCCCGTGATGCTCTTGCGCGTTCGCGACTGGCCGACCTGGGCCAATCGGGTGCAGGTCAAAGCGTGGGTCCGATTCTTAGGGCCGCCCGCGAAATCGGTCGAGCTGCCGTTGGATGCCCCCCCTGATTCCGCGACGGCGGGCGGAATCAGGCTGGAGGAGATCGAGGGAGTCCAGTTCCGTGTCGACCGCCAGCGGACCTCATCGGGCGGAGTCCGGTTGGTGGTGACCGAGGAGTACCGGCGTGGTGAAGAGGTCAACCGTTTGCGGGTGGTCACCGAGCCACTGCCGAAGTCGGCCGCCGTCTCACTGTATCCCGAGGAAGGCGTCGTTGAGCGAACGTTCGAATTTGCCGAGCCAGTGAACGGGCTCCGCGCGATGGTGACCGACCGGGTTTGGATCGAAAGCGGCGCCGCGACCAACGCGGACGCCAGTGACGAGTTGCGGGTTGACGACCGCTGAGCCCTAGTAGTCGATCTCGACGCCGAAATAGGGCGTTATGCCGGGGGAAAACGCGAACGTATTACCAAAGGCTCCTTCAGCGGGTAGCCGCAGGTCGAGGTGTTCGAAGTAGGTTTTGTCGAACAGATTTTCGATCCCGGCGGTGATTGTGGTTCGATCCGATGGACGCAGGTAAGTGCGCAGATACGACGTCCCGAAGCCGGGTGTCGTCGACTCCAGTGGGATCACGCTGGTGCCTCCCTGCACGGGCCGGAGTGTCCCCAGCCGGTCTTGGCGGGCGACCAGTCGGAAGCCCCATTCCGTTCCCCAGCGGTTTTGGGGGTCGAGGTCAAACAGGCGAATCCCGAGGCGGCTCTCCAGCGGGTAAATGCCGGGAAGCGGTTGGTTGATTTCCCGGTCGCGGCCGTCCTGATACGCCAGACTCGCGAAGCTCTGCACCCCGGGCATAAGATCCGCTTCGCCATACAGCTCGAAGCCGGTCAACGTTGCCAGGTCGGTATTGACCGTCTGCAATAGTCGGGCACCGGTCGGGTCTTTGATCTGATTCGCTTGATAGGTCACGTAGTCATCGATCCAGGCATGGTAGGCCGTTGCCCGGCCGCGGACATACTCGTAGTCGGCGGTCAAACGGACGTCGAGTTGTACGTTCCGTTCCTTTT
>CAYWXT010000107.1:0-3369 GCA_964462125.1 uncultured Pirellulaceae bacterium
ATCCCTGGGGACAGCGTCGGAACCCTTCTTGCGCCGACTGACTCAGGCGACCGAGGGGAAACTTTCGACGAATTGGCTGGAAACGATCGCGAGCCAAGTTCTGCATCAAGGTTCCGGCGATTCGGTATCTCAGCTGATTGGCTGGATGGAGGCCGAGGACCAACCGGAGGAAACCCGCCGCCGGATGCTCGCCGCGGTCGCGGAACAACTTGGCACGAATCCGCCCGGAGAATCGCTGGCGCCGCTAAGGGAGTGGACCACGCGTGAGTTGATCCCCGACTTGCTGCAACGTGCCGAGGGTGGCCAGCTTCGATTCCCGGACGATCGCGACCGATTGCGACTCGCCGCGTGGGCCTCGACATCCGCGGCCGCGAGTCTGCTCGAATCATTGCTGGCCCCGCACCAGCCACCCGAGACGCAGCAGGGCGCACTACAAACGTTGGTCAAGAACGACCGCCAACTCGTCAACTCGGTCATCGAACGGCTCCCCTCGATGACGCCGACCGTTCAACCCGAGGCGTGGAATGTGCTGGGGACGAAACGCGAGGGGTTGCGGGCCATCGCCGAGGCCGTCGCTGAGGAGCGTCTTTCCGCCGCAACATTGCCACCGGAGTTGGTCGATGCGATGCAGCAATCCAAAGACGCTGAGATCCGCGCCGCGGTCGAGGACGTCGCGGCGAAACCAGCGGTGTCCGAAGCGATCGTTCAAAAGTACAGCGAGGCGCTCGCGGCGGAAGCGGACCTCAAGGCGGGAAAAGCAACCTTCGATCGCGTTTGTGCCGTCTGCCATCAACCCGAAGCCGGCTCCCGACCGGTCGGCCCCGCCCTGAAGTCTGTGGTGGATAAATCACCGCAGCAGATTCTGGTAACGGTCCTTGACCCCAACCTGGAAGTCGACCCGAAATATTACCGCTTGCAAATCGTCACCGTCGGCGGAGAAGTCCTCTCCGGGATCTTGGTCGAGGAATCGGACCAGAGCCTGATCCTGGTTGACAGCCAAGGCAAGGAGCATGTCGTCGCGCGGGACGATGTGGAATCGCTGCAGACGTCCGAGCGATCGCTGATGCCAGAGGACCTGGCGGACGAAATCAATGAAGCGCAAATGCGCGACCTGATCGCCTACCTCAAGCAAGGCCTGTGAGCGCCCCTGCGCGAGCGTTCAGGAGCGACCAGAAAATAACGTCACCGCAGTCCCCTCGCCCCGAATGTGAGATCATCATGACTCATTCTTCCCTGCACCGAACCTGGTGTGCCACACTGGTCAGCGCCAGCGTCCTCCTTATCAGCTGCCTTGGTCTCGCCGCGAACAGCGGTGCGGACGAATTGCGGATCGGAGTGTTTCAGGTCGACGTCTCGCCGCCGATCGGGTCCCCCCTTGCCTACGACCCCTGCGAGGAGATCACCGACCCGCTGACCTGCCGTGGCACCGTTCTGCTCGGGGCGGGCGATCCGATCGTGATGGCCGCCGTTGATTGGATCGGGGTGGCCAACGAGGCGCACCAGCATGCTCGCAAGCGGATCGCCGAGGCGGTGGGGACATCCGTCGATCGGGTTGCGGTCCACGCCCTGCACCAACATGACGCCCCCCGCTGTGACTTCACCTCCGCCCAACTGCTGGCGCACCACGGCGTCCAGGACATCCCCTACGATGTCCCCTGGGCCCGCGAGGCGTTTGAACAGGTCGCCGCAGCGACCGCCGCCGCGGTCGATTCCGCGGAGCCCTTCGACACGATCGGCTTGGGAGCGGCAGAGGTCAAACAGGTCGCTTCCAACCGCCGGATCATGGGTGATGACGGCAATGTCATCGCGACACGCTACACCGCCTGCCGCGACCCCGAACTCCGTGCGATGCCGACCGGCACGATCGACCCGCTGCTCCGCTCGATCAGCTTTTGGAACGGCGAGACGCCGGTCGCCGTGTTGACCTATTACGCGACGCACCCGCAAAGCTACTACCGCACCGGCCAAGCCAATCCCGACTTTCCCGGCTACGCCCGCAATGCCCGCGAAGCGGCGACGGAAATTCCCCATGTGCACTTCAACGGCGCCGGTGGAAATATCGGTGCCGGCAAGTGGAATGACGGTTCCAAGGAAAACCGCGCGGTGCTCACCGAACGGGTCGCCAAAGCGATGGAGGAGGCATTCGAAAACACAGAGCGGTCCTTGATCGAAGCGTCCGACGTCGACTGGTTGACGACCCAGGTCGCCATGCCTCCCGGCGAACACCTCGTCGAAGATGATCTCGTCGCCGCCCTGGAGGATGACGATGCCTCGGCTTCAGGGAAGGTGACCGCGGCGAAACATCTCGCCTTTCTCCGCAGCACCAAGGCTGGAGAGAAAATCGACATCCACTGCCTGAAACTGGGCCAAGCCCGAGTGCTGCACATGCCGGGGGAACTGTTCGTCGAATACCAGTTGGCGGCAAGCGAGATGCGGCCCGACCTGTTTGTCGCCATGGCAGCCTATGGCGAATACGGACCCGGCTACATCGGTACCGAGGTCGCCTATTCCCAGGGCGGCTATGAAACGAGCCAGCGGGCATCCCGGGTCGCCCCCGAGGTCGAAGAGATCCTCAACGCAGCGATGGCGGAACTCCTGGACGCCGAGAGCACCCCAGGTTCGTAGCATCGGCGAGCGCCCCGACAAAAGAACGTCAGGCCGGGTCGTAGGCGGCACTGCCGAGCCCGCGTCCGCGAGGGATGAATTTGCACATCACGATGCCGAGGAAGTAAAGCACCATCAGCGGCAAGGCCAGCGCGATCATGCTGGTCACATCCGCCGGGGTCAGGATCATCGAAAGCAGGAAGATCACCAGCACGGCGATCTTCCAGCTGGCAATGTACTGCTCGGTCTCGAAAATCCCAATCCGCTGCAGGAACAACATCACCAGCGGTAACTGGAACGCGATTCCAAAACCGAGCGGCAGCAGCAGCACGAAGTTCACGTAGTACGTCAGCCGCGGCTCAACCGCCACGTCCATGCTGGCGTTGAACGTCAGCAGAAACGACAGGACGTAATGCAGGACAAGGAAGAACGCGAGCGACACGCCGGCGACGAAGAGCACCACACTGACCGGCAGATAAATGTAAAAGTAGCGTCGCTCGTGCGAGTACAGCCCGGCCGCCACGAACGACCAAAGGTGATACAACACCATCGGGGAGGAGATGACCGCACCGACAATCAAGCCCGCCTTGATCCATATCATGAACGATTCTTCGACCTTGAACGTCCCCAGCCCCTCTTTCGACTCCCGCAGCTGCAACCGCGGCTGGAGCATCGAGGGGTCGGGCAGCGCGGTCAGAAGCTCCGCCATCGTTCGGGCGTCAATCGCGGTGCCCGCAGACGCGTCACCCGCAGACGCGTCACCCG
>CAYWXT010000107.1:3469-17346 GCA_964462125.1 uncultured Pirellulaceae bacterium
GTTCGGGCGTCAATCGCGGTGCCCGCAGACGCGTCACCCGCAGACGCGTCACCCGTTTCGTCACCCTCTCCTTCCGACTCGCCGCCGGAGTCTTGCGATCCCTCGCCATCGCTCCCACCGAGTTCACCCTCGGCACCGACGAGAGCACCGGTCAGCTCCTGGACCTCCTCCGGGACGTCGTAGACGACTTCCCAGATCAGGGCGTGTTTGGAGAGAAACTCGCGGAGCGGCTTGACGTCATCGTCCCGAGGGTTGTATCCGAGCCGGTTCAGGTCCCGATCGGCCCGAAACTCCTGAATCGCGATCTCCAACGGGTCAGCGACATACGAGACGACGCGGTTGGCAAACAGCAAGCCGATCGCCAGTCCGATCCCGAGCCAGATAATCGCCTTAACCAATGACTGACGAAGCTCCTCCAGGTGTTCCCCGAAGGTCATCGTCGAGTTGTCAAACAGGTCATCCTTGGGGCGCGCGAGTCGGTCCACAATGGAGCTGGGGTTTTTAGGGGGGAGTTCGAACGTGCCCGACCATTGCCAGTGCGGCTCGGATCCGAACAATCCTGAGGTGGGATACTTTACTTTAAGCGCCGAAGCACGCAACGTCACCCGGAGAAGCCACCGTGATGAGCCCGCAGGGACGATGCCCCCAAACACTCGGGAAACCCCATGCGCTCCGATTCCAGCCGATCTTGAAGCGAACAATCTGGGGGGGAAGGCGGCTGGGAGAACAATTGGGGAAACCGATCGGCCCGGAATCCGACTACGCCGAAAGCTGGGAGGTGGTCGACCGCGGAGACGACCAGAGCGTCGTATGCGGCGGCCCCTTGGACGGCACAACGCTGTCAGAACTGGTTCGTGAAGAACCCGAGTGGTTGCTGGGGAAAAACGCCAACCCGGACCGCTTTCCGCTGCTGCTGAAGTACCTCGACTGCAACCAGATCCTCTCGGTCCAGGTCCACCCCGACGATGCCTACGCACGGCAAATGTCTCCCCCCGATCTCGGCAAAACGGAGGCTTGGTATGTCGTGGCGTCGGAGCCCGAGAGCCGGATCTACGCCGGTCTCCAGGAAGGGGTCGATCGAGCGACCCTGGCCGAGGCGATCCAAGCGGGACGAACCGAAGAGACGCTGCACTCCTTCCACCCCGAGGCTGGGGACTGTCTCTTCATCCCGGCCGGGACCGTTCACGCCCTGGGAGCCGGCTTACTGGTCTGCGAGATCCAGCAATCGAGCGACACGACCTTTCGACTGTTCGATTGGAACCGCCTCGACGCGGAGGGAAAATCCCGTCCACTGCACATCGAAGCGGCGCTGCAGGTGACCGATTACGAGTTGGGCCCGGTGTCGGCTCGCCGGATGGATCGTACCCGGCGCGGTTGGCAACCGCTGGTCGAATGTGACAAGTTCGTCCTTCGGGCGGCCACCCACGGGGACGGCTCCATCGGCGGCGACGCCTTGATCAGCCGGGACCGTTTGACTGACCGGGAGGGCTTGATCGGCGGGGATGGCCGTTTTCACCTCCTGACCGTCCCCGAAGGTCGCGCCGAGGTGACCTGGGCGAATGAGACGTTGACCCTGCAGCGAGGGGAGACAGTTCTGATCCCCGCAGGGGCCGACGCCGGATCGCTGTCGATCGGGGCCGGCGGGGTGCTGTTGGCCATGCAGCTTCCGTGATCGGCGCGATTGCGTGGGCCAGAAATCGCGCTTCGATCTCTGCTTTCGTGCCGTTTCGTCCAGGCCTGCCCCCACCGCTGCGCAATCCAGACGGTTCGACGATTGTCCCTTGCCGGGGTGGACGCCGCGGGCCGATACCGACAGGGCGACCCAGGGAAGGAGAGCGGAATCGCTCTTGGCCCCTGGAATTGCACACCGTATCCTCCCCAGGCGAACGGCCGCGTCGAGCCATCCACGACTCCCCGCGTTCCGCTTCCCCGTCGTTGACAAAGGATGGCCCGTCATGTGGCGCTCGACCCGCTTCCCATCGGCTCTGCTCCTCATCGCTTTCGGCCTGATCCACTTGGCCGGCTGCCGCGGACGGAGCTGGCTGCCGCCGGCCGGAACGATGGGAGAACAACAATCCCGCGCCGCGATCCACGATCCGTTTCCGCAAAACGACATCGCCCCGGCGGAACTCGGGGGACGCCCTCCCGGCTATGAGCAACCGCTGCCGGAGCCGGTCCGCAATCGACTCGGCGCCGATGCGATGCCTTGGCTCGGACGCTGACCCCGTGACAACTCGTCACCATTGACCCAGTCACAACTCAGCTTGTGTTTGGTAGGCTCAGGGATTCCGTCATTGTCCACGAGATCCCGATGCCCCGTCGCCCCCGCTCCACCCCCCGCTCCGATCGACCCCGCTCCGATCGATCTCGCCCCACCAAGGGGCAACACCGGGCCCAAGGCGCCAAGGGAAAACGCTCCACCAGCAGCGGCGGCACCCCCTCCGCCGAAAGCGGCGCCATTCGCCTCAACCGATTTTTAGCCGCCTCCGGGTTCGGAAGCCGGCGAAAGTGCGACGAGCTGATTCGCGAAGGTCGGGTCGACGTCGATGGAGAGACGGTCACCCAGCTCGCCACGACGGTCCTTCCTTCCACGAGCAAGGTCCGAGTCGATGGCGTCCCGTTGAAACGACAAAAGCTCGTTTACTTCGCGGTCAACAAACCGGTCGGTGTGGTGACGACCAACGCCGATCCTCAAGGTCGACCGCGAGTGGTCGACCTGGTTCCCCCTGGCGAACGGGTCTTCCCGGTGGGGCGGCTTGACCGCAGCAGCGAAGGTCTGATTCTGTTGACCAACGATGGGGAACTCGCCCAGAGACTTTCTCATCCCCGCTTCGGGATCCGGAAGGTCTATCGCGTCACCGTGGCGGGAAAGCTCGATCCAGAGACGATGAAACAGATGCGCCAGGGGATCTATATCGCCGAGGGGCATGTCCGTGTCGACGGCGCTCGAGTCTTGAAGGCCCGCGAGCGAGCTTCCGATCTGGAAATCGTGCTCCGCGAGGGCAAGAACCGCGAGATCCGGCGGATTCTGGCGCGGTTCGGGCACAAGGTCCAAAAACTGCGGCGGATCGCCATCGGACCGTTGCGGCTCGGCGACACCCCGCCCGGAGCGTACCGGGTGCTCTCGCGAGAGGAGGTCCGCAAACTGCACGACGTGGCCGACGCCGCCGACGCTGACCGATCGAGCGATCGCGCGACCGGCCCGCGGCGGCGTGTATCGTCATCCAAACCGACCGCTTCTTCCACCAGGCCCGGGGGGAGCAAACCGCGGAAACGGAATCGCCCGAGCTGATGTCAAAGCAGCACGCGGATTACTACGCCGACGCGATGGTCCAACTCGATGCTCCGCTGGAGCGGAACGAGGTGATTGCGGAAGAGACGTATCTGTTGCGGGTCGCGGTGCCGCCAATCGCGGCGGCCGTGGCCCCGGGCCAGTTTGTCATGATCCGCTTGACGGGGATCAACGCTCCCTTGATCGGCCGCCCCCTGGCGGTTTACGAAGTCGGCATGGACTCCCAGGGGCAACCGACATGGATCGACCTGATCTATCTCCGCAAGGGAACCTTCACCAAAGCCCTTGCCGCGGCGCCGTTGGGCACGCAGGTGACTCTCTGGGGGCCGCTCGGGAATCGTTTTTCGACGCGCTGCTGCGACCGCCTGATCATGGCCGCCGGCGGCATCGGTCAGACCCCGATGTTGATGCTCGGCCAAGAGGCCTCCGGCACCCGCCACTATGGCAGCGCGGACCATGACAGCGGTTGGAGTCGTTCGGTCGAGCTGATTTACGGCGCGCGGCGGTCGAGCTTGTTGGCGGGCGTCGATGACTTTCGCAAAGCCGGAATCGACGTCTCCCTCTGTACTGATGACGGCTCGGCCGGAGTGCACGCCCGTGTCCCCGATCTGGTTGCGGCGAGGTTGGCCGAGCTACCGGCCGGCGAGACGACCCGCGTCGTCACCTGCGGCCCCGAAATCATGATGGAGAAGGTCGCCGACGCGTGCCGGCAAATGGGCGTCGCGTGCCAGGTCTCGATGGAAACCCCGATGGCCTGCGGCATCGGGATCTGCTTCACCTGCGTCGCCAAGGTGCAAGAACCGGGCGACGCCGACTGGGATTACAAGCGTACCTGCGTGGAAGGCCCCATCTTTGATGCCCAGCGAATTCGCTGGTGACCCATCACCTCGCGCAGACCCTAGCGATAGATCGAACCGCCCGCCGGAGACGTGCTCCCTGAGGGATAGTCCGTGCCGCTGGAGGTGCTTCCTGGGGTGTAGCCGTCCGACGCCGGCGTGAATGACGAGGAGGGCAACGTCGCGCTCGGTGTCGAATCGTCGCTGGTTCCTTCCGTTGCCGACTTCGACGAAGCGATCGTCGCACTCCGCTCGCCAGCGGCACCGCTGGAATCCGTCTCGTCGGAGGGCTCGTCGGACGACGAGGCCAGCCCTGGCGGCAGGGTATAGCCGGACGAGCTGTCTTCGTTCGACACCTTCTGAACCGGTGAGCTCGCCGCCGAAGCGGACGGTGAAGAGCTTCCGCCCTCGCCTGCCAACGACGGCATCGCGTAGGACGGAGCCGTTCCTTTCCCCCCAGATGCGGAGCCGGACGCGTCGAAGCCAGCCGCAATGCTCGACGCCGCACGGCTCGACGTCTTGGGGCTCTCGGCACCGGTCCCAGAAGCGGGCATGTCGGTTGAAGGAGACGACGACTTCGGTGCCCCATAAAACCCGTTGGCCTGGGCGGCGGCTAAGTTGGTCGCCGGTGATCCCTCCGGGGTGCCCATGTCGATCTCCGCCCCGGCAATGGTGTCCGTCGTCGGCGTTTGACCAGGACTCGATTGCCCCAGAGCCGCTTGCCCCAGAGCCGCTTGACTCGGAGCCGACCCGGACTTGGAGCGACCGGAGGGGGACGTTTCCGGGGGCGCCGCGCCGCCGGCGATCGAATCGATCGCCTGGGGCGTCGCCTTCGATGACGGGGGAACGGGGTAGGTCGTCGTCGGACCGCTCCCGGCAAGGGCTTCGGCGGAGGGTTCACGATTCCAGCCGAACATTCCGAGCCCCGGAGAGGAGCTCCGACATCCGGTGGCTGTCACCGCGGCGAGGGCGCAACCGACCAGAGCGGCACGAGTCCGTTTCGAATTTTTGTTAAGCATCCCTGCCCACTCTCGTTCAACGTTCCAAACCGACAACGTCTAGTTTTTTTCTTCGGACGAGGGATCGCCAGCAGATCAGAAAAACAATCAAGATCGCCACAGGTTCCTCGCCCGATCATTGGCTGCCCCCCATGTCGCCGGGACCGTAGGACTTTGTCGAATCGAGTGTCAATGGCAGCTCGGACGGGTTCCCCCGGCGAGACGAACGGGATCCTTCGCTATCCTCGAACCAACCGACACCGAGCACGCGCCCCGACAGGAATCACGTGACTGAGATGAACGAATCCGTCCACACCGCCAGCGAGCCCTGGAATGAGCTGGCACAGCTGCTCGAATCCGGCACCCCCGAGCAGCTGGAACCATGGATCGCCGACCGTTCGCCACACGATCTGCCGCTGATCGTCTCCCGGCTCGACGACACGCAGCGCTCCGAATTGGTCGCTGGAATTTCGCCCGAGGCCGCTGCCGACTTGCTGGAGCATCTGCCGCTGGTCCAGGCGGTCCAACTGGTCGAAGAGGCACCGCAGGCCGACGTCGCGGCGATCATCGATCACCTGCCCAGCGACCAGCAGGCGGACCTGCTGACGGAGCTGAAGGAGGAGGACGCCGAGGCAATCCTGCAGCAGATGACGCCCACCGAAGCGGCCTCGGCGCGGCGGCTCAGCGAGTACGAGGACGATGTCGCTGGCGGCTTGATGGTCAACGAGTACCTGCGGTATCGGATCGAAGATACCGTCGCCGATGTGATCGCTGACCTGGAGTCCAAGGCGGACGAGTATCGCGACTACGAGGTCCAGTATGCCTACGTCTGCGACCGCGTGGGGACCTTGCAGGGAGTGCTGCGGATGCGGGATTTGCTGCTCGCCAGACGGCCACAAGCGGTGGGATCGCTGATGATCCGCGATCCCCTCTCGGTCCGTGACGATACGCCTCTGGAAGAGCTGCACGAGTTCTTCGAAGACCATTCGTTCCTCGGCGTTCCCGTTGTCGCCGATGGCGGGCGACTGGTCGGCGTGCTGCTGCGGCGGGCGGTCGATGAGGCCTGGTCCGAAGCGCACGATCGAGCCTACATGAAAAGCCGCGGAATCGTCTCCGGGGAAGAAATTCGCTCGATGCCGCTGTGGCCCCGAACCAGCCGGCGAATGGTCTGGTTGGTCGGCAACATCGGGCTGAACGTGATCGCGGCCAGCGTCATCGCCTACTACGAATCGACGCTCGAGGCGGTGATCGCACTGGCGCTGTTCTTGCCGATCGTCTCGGACATGAGCGGCAACGTCGGCACCCAAGCGGCGGCGGTTTCGATCCGTGAATTGATCCTCGGCGTGGTCCGTCCCCGCGATGCGCTCCGCGTGATTCGCAGTGAGCTGCTGGTCGGGCTGATCAACGGGATCGTCGTCGGCATCATCCTCGGAGCGGTCGCCTGGGCGTGGGACGGCAACCCCGTGTTGGGCCTGGTGATCTGCGCGGCAATGTCGCTCAATACATTGATCTCCGGCGCCGTCGGCGGAATCACCCCTCTGCTCCTCCGCCACTGGGGAGCCGACCCGGCCGTCGCCTCCGGCCCCCTGCTGACCACCGTCACCGATATGTGCGGCTTCTTTATGGTCCTCGGCATCGCCACCGCGATGCTCAAGTACCTCATCTAAACGGGCGAAACGTCAGGATGGGGGCATCAAAAACCAGCAGTCGACAATCCCGCCGGTCATGATCAACAGGCTGATCAGGGCATTGGTGTCAAAGAAAGCCTGATTGACACGGTCCAGGTCGTGCGGACGTACCAACCAATGCTGCCGAACGACCAAGCAACCCACCAGCGCGACCGTTGCCCAAAACAGGATCCCGAGTCCCGCTGCCGCCGCGACCCAGGGCAACATGACCAGGAACACCAGCATCACAACATGCAACGCCCCGGCGATTCGCAATGCGCCGGCAATCCCAAACCGAACCGGCACGCTGTGCAACCCCTCCCCGACATCGAACCCCGCGTCCTGGCAGGCGTAAATGATGTCGAACCCGGTGACCCAACAGGCGACCGCAGCGGCCAGCACCAGCGGCGGCAACAGATCGGCCGGGGCCAACACCGACTCGGTCCCCCGAATCGCCAACCAGACACAAATCGGGGCCAAGCTGAGTGCCACGCCAAGCCACAAATGGGCGGCGGCGGTAAACCGCTTCGCAAGACTGTAGCCGCACAGGAACAGCAACACCGGCACGGCGAGGACCAGCGGCAACGGGTTGGGAAGAAACAACGCCGTGGAAGCGACAAAGCCGATTCCACACCCCAGCGTGAACAGCCAAACCTCCCCACGCGACAGAATCCCCGCCGGTAGATGCCGCCCCGACGTCCGCGGATTCCTGGTGTCGATCCGGTGATCGACCACACGGTTGAATGCCATCGCGGCGCTGCGGGCAAAGACCATGCAAAGCAGGATTGCGACCACGTCACGCACGCGAACCCCAGGGGGCTCCCCGGAAGGAAGCGGCGCCGCGACCGCCATCGCGGTCGCAAGCACCGCAAAGGGAAGCGCAAAGATCGTGTGAGAGAAACGGACCAGTCCCAACCAATGCCGAATCGTTTCGGCCCAGCCTCGCGGCGGAACCCTCTCGGAACCGGACACCTCCGCGTCACGCCCTCGGCTCACGATTCCCCCCAGCGTCCGATCAAGGCGTTGTCGATTCCCAATTCGTCCAGGATGCGGCTGACAATGAAGTCGACGATCGAGTCGAGCGACTCCACGCCGTGATACCAACCCGGCATCGCGGGAAGCAGCACCGCACCCGCCTCCGCAACCCGACGCATGTTGTCTAACTGCAACACGCTGACAGGCGTCTCCCGTGGAACCAAGACCAACGTGCGACGCTCCTTCAAGTGCACCTCCGCTGCCCGCTGGATCAAGTTCGACGCCGCTGCCCGCGCGATGCCGCTCAAGGTGCTGCCGCTGCAAGGACAAACCACCATCGCGTCGGTCGGAAAGGAACCGCTGGCGATCGGTGTCAGGTAATCGTCGTATTGGTGAAACTTCAAGCGTTCGGGCACCCCCGTTTCGAATGCCAGCGACGCGGCCGCATGTTCCCCGGCAGCCGATGACCATCCAGGGCGGAACTGGAGCAGTTCCATGAGGTCGGGACCGCGAACATCGACGTTCAGCCCCAGCTCCTGACGTATCACCGCCGCTCCACTGGGGCTGACCGTCAAGTGTATCTCGACGTCGGA
Source organism: uncultured Pirellulaceae bacterium (assembly GCA_964462125.1). GTDB lineage: Bacteria > Planctomycetota > Planctomycetia > Pirellulales > Pirellulaceae > JAWLFY01. The sequence goes on from CAYWXT010000107.1 coordinate 11,831, forward strand.
TCTCGCAAGCACCTGCAACAACCGAATGGCATACGGTGCACCGCTGGCCCCCGTCATCGCCAGCACCACCCGCCTCGGCCGTCGACCCGATTCACTCACGTCGTGTGACCTGTCACTTGTGATTCGTCACTCGCCGCCAGCGGCTTAATCCCTTCATAAATCGTCGCCACCCCCAATGTCAAAGGCGTGTAGGTGACGTCGATCAACCCCGCTTGGAACATCCGGTCGGCCAAGACCTGGCCGCAAGGAAACTCGCCAACCGACTCCGGCAGGTACTGGTACGCCGACTTGTCATTGCGGGCCAACCATTGTCCGACCCGTGGCAAAACGTGCCGGAAATAAAACCGATAGGTATGCGACAAAACGGGCACGGTCGGCTGGGAGAACTCCAACACCACCACCTGACCTCCAGGCCGGCAGACGCGCGTCATCTCCCGCAACCCTACATCGGTATCAGCGACATTCCGCAGGCCAAAGGCGACGGTGACGCACTGGAACGTGTCATCGGCGAACGGCAACTGCTGCGCGTCCGCCTCGATGAACTCCGCGGTGGACGCCGTCGGCTTGATTCCGGCCGCCTGCTTCATCGCCTTGTCACGCGCGATCTCCAGCATCGCGTGACAAAAATCACTCCCCAAAACGCGCGTGCTGGACTTGGCTCCCCTGGCAATCGCCAACGCCAAGTCCCCCGTACCGGTGCACACATCCAGAACGGGGAAGTCATCCCGCAGCTGCAGACGCCCCACCGCCCGGCGCCGCCAGTACCTGTCGATGTTCAGCGACAGCAGATGGTTCATCAGGTCATAGCGGGGAGCGATCTGGCGAAACATCTCGCGGACCCGCGAGCCGCTCTTGTCAACGACGCTGGTGGGGACGCGATCCGCGGCGTTCGGGGAGGACTCAGGGGAGGATTCAGCCACGTTGGAATGCTTGAAGCAGAGGTTAGGATCGGACGGGGCCAGCGAGCGTTCATTCGGGCCGGCAGTTGGCCGCACCCAACGGTCATCCCATTGTAAATCAAAGAAATCCCTCAATCCGTCGATGCCGACCCCACCAGCAGCCCGATCAGGGCGCGGCAAAAATCGGGAAGGTCGTCCGGGCGGCGGCTAGTGACGTGGTGGCGATCGACGACCACCGCAGCGTCCTCGTACGTCGCTCCAGCATTGACCAGATCGTCCTTGATCCCCGGCGACCCGGTTACCCGAACGCCTCGATAGACGCCCGCAGATATGGGGATCCAGCCGCCATGACAAATCGACGCGATCGGCTTCGCGGCCGCATTGAAATTCTGCACCAGCGTCAACACCACCGGGTCGCGACGTACCTTGTCCGGCATGAAGCCACCGGGGACGACCAGGGCGTCAAAGTCCGACGCATGGATCTCTTTGAAAGAAGCATTGCTAACGCACGGATAGCCGTTCTTGCCACGATAACGGACACCTGCCTCGCGGCCCGCCACTGTTACCTGGGCACCTGCCTCGATCAGCCGCAGCTTCGGGTACCAAAGTTCGAGGTCTTCGTAGATCTCGCCGGTCAGGATCACGATCTGTTTACCGGATAGTGGTCGGTCCATGTGGGCGGACTCCATCGGGGTTGGTGGCACGTTCGTGGTTCGGTGGTCGAGCGGGGCGAAAGCGGGCGAGGTTAGATCGCTTCCGAGCCCCGTTCGCCCGTCCGAATACGGACACAATCGTCCATCGGCAGGACGAAAATCTTGCCGTCACCGATCTCCCCTCCCTCGTCGCTGCGGCCTCCCTCCAAGATCGCATCGATCGTCGGCTGGACGAACTCTTCGTTGACCGCAATCTGCAGTTGGACCTTGCGGAGCAGATTGACCGCTCGCTCTTGGCCGCGGTAGACGCCGGTCTTTCCCTTTTGGCGACCAAACCCCTGACAATCCAGGACGGTCAGGCGGTGGACCTCGACCCGCATCAGCGCCTCTTTGACCGATTCGAGTTTACCAGGCTGGATGATGGCGATGATCAGCTTCACGGGACAGACCGGTGATGCGAGTCGGACATGGGGAGCGCGACAGACTTGAACGCTCTCGATCCTACTGGATTGACTCACGAATGAAGATGGGGGTCCGGAATTCAATCGCCCCAAGCTGTGCCGAAGCAACCCGAAGCTGCCGAAGCAACTCTGGGCCGCCACAGAAAAGCGAAGCAGAAAACCCCGACCCGCGCCGAGTGAGGCGGACACTCCAGCACGGGCGGGGCCTCTTCTGGCCCAGGCAAGAGCCACGAAGCTCGGTTGGACGCCACGGTTCCACCGGGTGCCCCGCCGCCACCCGGTGGACACCAGGTGACGACGGGACGGCGGTGGGTAGACGTCGTTGTTGTGCCGCGATCCCTCAGGCGATCGCACCGCCCGCGACCGCGTCGGACGGGTAGGCGTGCATGCCGTGCTCGGAAATATCCAATCCTGCCTGTTCTTCCTCCGCGGAGACCCGCAACATGCCCACGGCCTTCAGCGCCCCGAACACCACCGACATGCTGATGAACGCCCAAACACAGATCACCACCGTCGCGATTGACTGAACCGCCACAAATCCGGCCACGGTTTCGATTCCATCCGGTAAGTCCCCAAAGATCCCAGTGGCGATCCCGCCCCACACACCGCACAAACCGTGGACCGGCCAAGCCCCCACCGGGTCGTCAATCCTGAACTTGTCCAACAACACGATTCCCGTGACGACCAAGGCTCCCCCGATCGCCCCGATCACCAATGACTCCACTTGCGTCACCCGATCGCAGTTGGCCGTGATCGAAACCAATCCGCCCAGTGCACCGTTGAGCGCCATCGTCAGGTCGGGTTTGCCGAACAATCCCCAGGCGGTGATCATCGCGAAAACAGCACCCGCCGCCGCAGAGATCGTGGTGGTCAAAGCGATGTATGTCGTTGCCTCCGCATTCACGGCACCGGAATAGGTCAGCTGGCTGCCAGGGTTGAACCCATACCAACCCACCCAAAGAACAAACACGCCGAGCGCCGCAAAGGCAATGTTGTGGCCTGGAATCGGCACACTCTTGCCGTCCGACGTGTAGCGGCCGAGCCGCGGTCCTAAGAACATCGCGCCGGCCAGCCCAGCAAACCCGCCCACGGCATGAACCACCACGCTGCCAGCAAAGTCCTGGAATCCCATCGCGTCCAGAAACCCACCGCCCCACATCCAAGCCCCGCTGATCGGATAGATGATCCCCGTCAGTATCGCACTGTAGATCAGGTATGACTGAAACTTCATCCGCCCGGCGACCGCGCCCGAAACAATCGTCGCGGCCGTGGCGGCAAAGGCAACCTGAAACAAGAAGTCGGCTGAGTTGCTGGCGTAGGCACCATCATCGTAGGTCGGCGCCGCTGCCCAAATTTCTGCCCCGTCAAGCTCGCCGACTTGAGCATCCCGCTCAACAAACGAAGACGGCACGCCGAGAAACCCTTCCGCAATCCACTCCCCGGGGTACATCAACCCGTAACCGATGAACAGGAACAGCAGAACGCCGACGGAGAGGTCCATCACGTTCTTCGCCAAAATGTTCACCGTGTTCTTGGCGGAATTCAGCCCCACCTCGACCATCGCAAAACCGGCCTGCATAAACAGCACCAGCACTGCGCAGACGAACATGATCAGCGTGTTGATCGTGTAGTCGTTCGACGCTTCATACGACAGTGCCGCCGTCGCATCGCCGTCATTCCAACCCCCGGGGTTGCCCGCCCCAGCATTCGCCCCCGCAGCATCCTCCGCCGCGACGCCGGCGCCATCCGCTTCGGTGGCTTCAACAACCTCCGCTGTCGCCGAGGGCCCTTCCTGGGCCGAAGCGACCGACGCGAGTGAAACACCGACCCCCACGATCCCCGCAAGGAGTGCCAAACTGAGCCATTCAAGCCTGAAACTATGATTCATCAACGCACCGCCTTCTTCGAAGCTGTGAAAGATTCCGGCCCACGGTCAACACAACCGCCTGCCGTCGTGGCGAGCGGTTGCCATCCGGATTCTCTCATCGCCCGACTCCTGCCCGGGCCATCTTGAAATGAAGCTCGAGAGTCGATCGCTGATCGAAATAACGTCCGCTCGACCCGATCCCTTGGCAACCGCCGAGCCATTCCTGCTGCTGGAAGCCCAAAGGCCGATCACAAGTCATGCGGCAGCAACGTTTTAAATTTTTTATCGCCAGGCCGTTTTCCGCCCTGAGTCTCACTCGGAGAGACAACCGAATGCCTGTCTCGCAAGCATTTCCAGTCGAACAGTGCCCAATTGATTGGCATGCCGAGGCTCCCGATTCACTGCGTCCACGTTGCAGCCGGGGCATGAAAAAACGGCAGCCCCCTTTCAGACAGAGGGCTGCCGTTGCGATTGTGGAGCTCGCTTGGTCCGCCGATCGGTTGATCGACGGAAACCGTCGACCAACACCTTAGAACTGGAAGATCGTGTCGATCCCGAAGGTGGCCTGGCTGCGGTCATTGTCCTCCAACAGGTCGATGTCGGCGGCGGCGAACTCGTCATCGCTGAGACCCTGCACCCAGTCCCAACGGATTTCGGGCCGCACGATCACGTTGGCGTGCGGTCGATAGTTCAACCCGAACGTCAACGCGTAGACATCGAAGTCGCCGGGCGGTTCATCGCCGACGGGGACCGTTTGGTCCTCGCCATAGAACCCGCGGCTGTCCTTGTCCACCTGCCACCATTCGAAACGACTGCCAACCGCCCAGCAGTCGTTGAGCCGGTAGATCAGGTACTGGTTGAGGCCATAGGTATCCCGCACGGTGTTGCCCGCGGCGTCTTCGGTGCTGAGCACATCGCTCTGCGAGATGTACTGGAGACGATCGGTGAGGGTGTGCTGCGAGACGATCGAGTGCATGTAGCCCCGTTCGGCAACGTCGTTGAATCGTCGTTCCCCGAATCGCCCTGCCGTGGTCGTGTAGGTCAGATTCCAGAGGTCGGTCATCTGCAGCGAAAGTCCCCCGAGGAACGCGTCTCCGTTATCATCGAAACCGCTGTCCCAACCGAACGTGTGGCCGCCATAGAGGGTCACGTCGTCGCTATAGTCGTACGTGCCGAGTACGCCGGTGTGGGTGAACGGCTCGCTGTTGACCATCGTGTAGGCGTGGCTGTAGAAGAAGTTCTCCGGCGCCGGAACGACTTCATATCCGATGATCGTGTAAAAGTGCCCCATGATCACCGACAGGTCGCCGTAGCCCGCTTCCAGATAAACCTGGGGCAGTGCGTGACCGTAACCCGAGTTGTCTGGCCCGTTGTCCCAGGAGTTATCCCAGCCCCGCGGGTCGGTGCCGAAGGCCTGGGTATTGGGGCCGTCGGTCCCGTAGACATAGTCGATCCGGCCGCCAATGTCGAATCCCTGGGAGGTGTCGATCTGCCTCTCGGCGTACAACCAGGCCTGCTGCATCTGGAATTCATCCGGCCGCTCGTTGAACAGCGGCAAGGCTTTGTTGTGATAGCCCATTTGGACCCAACCACCAGCCGAGTAGTTGCAGTGATCGCCAAACAGGGACCATGGTTC
>CAYWXT010000108.1:0-17318 GCA_964462125.1 uncultured Pirellulaceae bacterium
GTGGTGATCGCGACCCTATCCGCCGAGGGCCCGTTGCCCGTTGCGTCGATCGACCGTGACGAGCCGGTCGATTATGTCCGTGAGATCCAGCCGATCCTGAAACGGAATTGCCTGGCCTGTCATTTCGAGCAGGAGTCCGAAGGGGGGCTGAACCTCGAAACACACGAGGGAGTGCTCAGCGGCGGCGACAGCGCGGCAGGGATCGTCCCCGGTGCTCCCGAGAAGAGTGAACTCTGGCTGCGGGCAAGCGGCACGGAAGAGCCGCTGATGCCGCCCGAGTTCAACGATGTCGGCGCCGAATCGCTCACGCCGGAGGAACTCGGTCTGCTTCAGCTGTGGATCGAACAAGGGGCCACCGGCGGCAGCGGAGAATCGAGCGGCGTCGATTGGCAAGCGGTCCCCGAGTCGGTCCATCCGGTCTACGCCGTCGCCGTTTCGCCCGACGGAAAGTGGCTGGCGCGGGGCCGCGGGAACCGAGTGGCCGTGTTCAACCTGGCCAGCGGTGACGAGCTGGCGACGCTCGTCGATTCCGAATTGACCGACACACTCGGCGGCGAAGCCACCGACGTCGATCTGGTGCAGTCCGTCGCCTTTTCACCGCTCGGTGACCAGATCGCGACGGGCGGATATCGGACGGTCAAGCTTTGGCGGAAGGATCACCGTCAACTCGAATCGGCTGAATCGCCCCTGGCCGCCGCCGCCGGGCTGGTCGCCTCCGACAGCGAGGGGAAGATATGGGCATGGGTCAACGCGATCGGTGACGTCGAAGTTTGGGACTCATCCGATGATTCGCCATCACGAACCCTGCCGGGCCGGGGAAGCGTCCCGATCGGCCTGACCCTTTCCGCTGGTGGTGATCGATTGATGATCGGCGATGCCGATGGCGGGTTGACTGTTTGGGACCTCGCCGGCGACGAATTGCTGACCGAGTTCGATGCGGAACGGTCCCTGCTGGCGTCTGCCCTTGCCCCCGACGGGAGGACCGCTGCTGCGATCACCGCGGAACGAACCGTGTTGCTTTGGCAACTTGAATCGTTGGGGGAGGCGTCCGAGGAGAAAGAGAAAGCGGAGGAGCCGGAGGAGAATTCTCACCGATTCGTCGAGGCGGAGGTTTCCGAGCTCGAATCACTGAGCGACGTGATGGCGATTGCGTTCGTTGCCGGTTCCAATCCTCAGCTCGCGGTCGGCACGGGCGAGGGTCGTGTCGTGTTGATGGACTTGGAGAGCGGTGAGCAGATCCATGTTTTGGAACATGGGGCCCCGATCGATGCCATCGCCGCCGATCGTGAGGGAAGCCGTCTGGCGACCGCAGGCCGCGACGGCCTCACGCGGTTGTGGAACGCCGACGACGGATCGACCCTGCAAACGCTGGAGGGCGATCCCGAGCACCACTTGCTGATCGCGGCGGCCGATCGTGATCACGCCCGCCAGGTGGCGTTGTTGGAACGTTTGGAATCACGGACCGGTGAGATCGAAGCGGCGATTGAGCAAGAGCAGGAAGCTGTCGACAAGGTGCAGGCGGAACGCGATGAAGCTGCGGAAAAGGTGGCCGAGGACGAAAAGAAACGTCAAGCCGCCGAGGAGAAGGTGACCGCGACCGAGTCGGAGATCGAAAAGGCAAAACGCGAGGCAAAAGAAGCACGGCAGCGGATCGAGAAGCTGAACAAGGAAATCGCGGACGCGGAGGAGGGCGGCGCAGAGGAGGGCGAGGCAGAGGAAGGCGAGGCGGAAGAAGGTGCGAAGCTTGCGGAAGCAGAAGAGGCGATTGCCCAATCCGAGGCTGCGATCAAGAAGGCCGAACAAGAAGTGGAGCGTTTGGAAAAGCAGCTCGAAGAGGATCAGGAGTCGCTTCGTTCCGCTGCCGAAGCCAAGGAGAAGAGTGAAGCCGAATTGGAGCAGCAGCAAATGACGCTTGACAACGCGACGGAAGCCCACCGCCGGATCGCGTCGCGGTTGCCGGAACATGAGGCCCGCCTCCGCCGCGAGTCGCGCCGCGCGAATCGGTTGCAGCAGCGGGTCAGCGGAACCCAATCGCGTGCAGCGGAGCCGGGACGCCTGGTCACCGGCATCGCCTTCAGCCCCGACGGGCAGTGGCTTGGCACGCGGCACCGCGACGGTTCCGCCAGGATCTATCGTGATGGTCAGAGCTCAGCTGCCCACACGTTACGCCCCCGCTCCATCCCGCCTGCGGCGGCACCCCGGGGATTGCGTTTCGGACCGGAACAAACGTGTGTGCTGTTTGGCGAATCGTCTCCCGCGAGCGTTTGGAAACAGCGTCCCCAGTGGCGGTTGGAACGGACAATCGGATCGCCGGAGGATTCGCCGATCAGCGACCGGGCGATGGCGGTAGATTATCGGCCGGACGGTTTGGCGATCGCCGTCGGCAGCGGTCCCCCCAGCCGGTTCGGGGAGGTGAAACTTTTTTCGACCCAAAGTGGAGAGCTACTTCGTGATTTTGATGCGATTCACAGCGACACCGTTTTTGGACTAAGATTCTCGCCCGACGGAACGACCCTGGCCTCCTCCGCGGCGGACAAGACGATTCGGTTGTTGGACGTCGCCTCGGGAGAGGTGATCCGATCGTTGGAGGGGCACACGCATCATGTGCTGGGCCTGGATTGGCACGACAACACCGAGACACTCGCTTCCGCTGCGGCGGACCAAACGGTCAAGGTTTGGGATGTGGAAACGGCGGGACAACGGCGAACAATCGACGGGTTTTCCAAAGAGGTCACCGCGGTCCGTTTCGTCGCCGAGTCAGGCCAAATCGTCACTGCCGGTGCCGACGGCCAGGTGCGGTTGTACAACAGTGACAACGGCAAGCAGGTTCGAAGCTTGAATGTTTCTTCAGACTTCTTGTTCGCGCTCGCCGTGACCCCGGATGGCGAGACGTTGGTTACGGGGGGGCAAGCGGGAACGGTCCAGGTATGGAATTTGGGCGACGGAAAACAGCTACACGAAATTCGGTAATGGCTTGATGAGTTCAGTCCCGATCGACCGCCCGTGGTATTCACGAATTGGCCCGAGTTTGATCACGGCGTGTGTCGTGATTGGTCCGGGGAGCATCCTGACGAGTTCCTCGGTGGGGGCCGAGAGCGGTTACGCGATGTTGTGGGTGATCGTCGTATCGGTCGCCTTCATGCTGACGTACATGACCTTGGGAGCCAAGCTGGGGGCGGTGGCGGAGAAGTCACCCGGGGATCTGATGCGTCAGCACGCGGGGTGGCCGCTGGCAATGCTGCTCGGCCTGTCGGTGTTTTTCATTTCGGCTGCATTTCAATCGGGCAACAACATCGGGGTTGGTGCGGCATTTGAGACGTTTATCGATTCGCAAGCGGTGGTCGCGGGGCTTGTCGTGGCCTTCAACGCCATTGCGATCACGTTTTTGTTCACGTTCAAAAACCTGTACCGGGTCGTCGAACGGCTGATGATGACCTTCGTGGCGGTCATGTTGATCAGTTTCGCGATCAACCTGATCAGCTTGAAACCGGACCCGGTGGCGATGGCAAAGGGGTTCATACCTGCCGTCGGGCAAATTGAGATCGCGGTACTCGGTTTGATCGGGACCACCTTCGTGATCTCAGCGGCCTTCTTTCAGGCGTACCTGGTGCAACAGAAGGGCTGGGGTGTGAGGGAGGTTCGCAGCGGGATTCTTGACGCGCGGGTCGGTTCGGTCGTGATGGCGCTGATTACTGTGATGCTGATGTCGACCGCAGCGGCGGGGCTTTATACCGGTTCGCCGAAGGTTTTGTCGGACCCGGTTGCTGTGGCGGAGTCATTGGAGCCGACCTTCGGGACCAGCGGCAAGTTGATCTTTTGCATCGGGCTCTTTTCGGCGGCCTACTCGTCGTTTCTGGTCAATTCGATGATCGGCGGGTTCATCTTGTCCGATGGGCTGGGCTTGGGGAGCGGGCCGACCGACCGCTGGCCGCGGCTGATGACCGTGGCGGTGTTGTTGGTGGGCATGTTGGTCGCCTTGGCGGCGATGGTGTGGGGCTTTGACCGCACGCCGACGATCATCGCGGCTCAGGCTGTGACGGTCGTTGGTGCCCCGTTGGTCGCCGGGGTGCTGTTTTGGCTGAGCCGCAGCAAGGCGGTGATGGGGCGGCATGCCAGCGGTGTGGGCACGCAGGTGTTCGCCGGCATCGGATTGGCGTTGTTGCTTGCCATCGCGGCCAATACGGCGTTCGTGAAGTTGCCTGACATGATCGAGGATTACCGGGAGCCGGCGGCGTCAGGCACGGCGGATGAAGTGGGCGGCGTAGCTGCGGACCTCGCCCCCGTTGAGCACGTGGACCATTCGTAGCTGTTGGACCTGTTCGTCGCTGAAACTGCTCAGCGGTACGTGCACGAGATGTTTCTTGAACCGGCGCGCCAGCCGCCGCCAACCGCTGCCGGGAGGCAATGGCGAGAGCAGCGCGATCTCGCGGCCGCGAGAATGCAGGCAGGCCGCCGCCAATAGTCGCTCTTCCAACGTTTCGGTGAAGTCCAGCCGCGGGTCTCCCCACACGTCTGGGATCACCTTGGGCGGGTACAGGAACATCGCGCCACCGTAGATGGACAAACCGATCCCCGGGCCGACAAGCTCGTCGCGGAAGTCGGTTGCGAACAGGGCCAGAGTCGATTCGTTTTCATGCTCGGCGAACCAGGTCGTTCGCCACGGATAATCGCGGGGATCGGCGGGAGATTCGAACAGCATCACACAGGCGTCGAGATGTCCGCGGCTGGGCGGGATCACCTTGACGTAGATCTGCTTTTCGTGCCAATGCCGGAGCGTGTCGCGGATGTCGATCCCGTCCTTGACGCTGGTGGTGAACTTTTCGGTGCGGGCCAGATCGTTCCCCAGCAGCGCCCGGGCGCGATCGAAAACCCGCGTCCGAAACGCCTCGATCCGCTGGTCCTCCGGCGGATAGCTGCATTGGCTATACGGGTTCCAGCGGTACTTCCAGTCCCTGCGTTCAAACTCCGTCGGCCGCCGTTGGAGCTCAATGGTTCGCCACGTCATCGGTGGGCCAGGCAGTCGGCTGACCAGGGACACCGTATCACCCTCGGGGAGTCGGGCCTGGTCGATCCCCAAGGTCGCCACGGGGGGGCGGTCCTCGGCCGGCAGATCCCCGTAGGCGTACTCGTTGGCCCGCTCCGCCACATGGATCGCAAATTGGTCCCCCAGGATCTGCTTCGCCGCCGTCACGACGGTGACCAGGTCGGGGGTCATTCGGCGGTGGATCAGAGACAAGTTGCGGATGTATTGCAGGCACTTCGACAGCAGCAGCGGCGTGACCCGGCGGGCCCGGTTGCCGAGCTCTTGGCGATACGAATCTCGGGCGCTGAGCAACAACTCCTTGACCCCGTCGATCATCAAGTCTTCGTCCTCCTCCAGCTCGCTACGGGCCCGCTCGTAGAGGCCGGTGATGAAAGGGAGTTCGCCGAACAGAAAGGTCAGGGTGCGAGGATTCACGGCGTATCGAACCGGCGGCTCGACGTGGTCGTGATCCGGCAATTCCCCATTCGCCGACATCGAATGCTGCTGGGGGCCGGAGGGATCGAACCAATTCGTGTAGGCTTCGCGGACCCAGGGCCAATCGAGGATACTGGTGACGAACAAGATCCGCCGGTGATGACGCTGCAACTCCGACAATCGCCGCGCCATGTGAATGAGCCGCGAACGGGTCTGCAAGTCGGGCGGTCGCGTGATCCCGGGCAGAAGTGCCGCGGCAAAGCGTTCCGGGGGTACGTGCCGGAGGGCGAAGGGGTCCGGCATCGAGGTTGCGTAGGGAGAAAACGGATCGGTTTCCAAGTCGATGTAGGCGCGGCGGATGTGTTCCCCCATGGCCGCCCGAATCGCCATGATCACCGGCTGGCACGGGTCGACCGGGACATAGCTCAGTGGGGTCTCGTCTTCGTCCTCGCCCTCCTCGTCCTCACCGTCCTCCTCCTCGTCGCCTTCGCTCCAAGTATCGGGCTGCCAGGAATTCGACTCCGAAAGCGGTTCGTACGCGGACGTTTCAAAGGAGGCGGATGGAAACTTCGGCAGCGTCGGCTGGATCACGATCGATGGCCGCGGCAGCTCCAGGACCGCCTCCTCCACCGGCTGGCGAAACGAATCGGGAAGGGGGAGTGCCACGCAATCGAAGGCGTGTTCGAGCATCCAGCGACGGACGGTGACCGCAAACTGGCTGCTGCCGTGAATCACCGGCAACACCGCGACCCGCTCGCCAATTCGAAGTAACTCGGGAACGTCCGAAGGCTCGAAGGAACTCATTCCATGGTCAGCTGGTTACACGCTGCTCCGCGGTCGATGCGGCCGCCACGACGGTGGTGGGGGAAAGGGTGAGATATTCCTCGGCTGCCTTGGCAACCATTTCGACCGTCACGCGCCGGTAGCGGTCGAGCAACTCGTCGACGCTGATGTATTCGCCACGGGTTAGCCAGCGGGTGCCGACCCCGAACAGCCGATTGCTCGGCCGCTCACTTTGCATGATACAGCCTGCGACCGTCTTGTTGATCGCCTGGTCCAATTCGGCTTGCTGAACGCCGCCTTCGGCCGCGCGCTCGAAAATCTGGTTCATCAGGTAGCGGTTGGCATCCAAATCGTCCGGGGCGCAAATCAGATAGGAAAAGAGCCCTCCAACGTCGGCAAACTCCTGCGCCCACAGCGTGGCGACCTCGGCCCGGCCGGTGTCGATCAGTTCCCAAAAAAGCCGGCTGCCCCCTTCGTCCCCGAGGATGGAACCGAGCATGCGGACGGCGAATCGGTCGGAAGCCGACATGCCGGGCCCGGGGGCGACTTGGAGCAGATAGGCTTGCGCCGCGTCGTCGATCTCAAGCTGCGGGTCGAGCGAGATCCCGTCGGGCAGCCGCTCGGGGTCATCGGCAGGCGGGGCGGGATCGAGGGGCCGTGACGCCCAGTGTTCGGTCAGACGCTCGACTGTGGCGACCAGCCCGTCGAAGTCGACGTTCCCTGTCGCTGCCAGCACGATGTTCTCAGGACGATAGCGGCGGTGAAAGTACGCCCGCATTCGCTCGGCGGTCATCGCCCGGATCGACTCGGTGGTTCCCAGGATTCGACGCCCGAGCCCGCGGGGTGTGAAATGCAACTCCATCAACCGCTCGAACGCCCCGAACGGTGGCTGGTCCTCGTACTTGGCGATCTCTTCCAGAATCACTTTCCGCTCCGTCTCGAACTCCGCCGCATCCAGCGTGGGACTGAGCATGTCGGTCAGCAGTTCCACGATCCGGTCCTGGAATTTCGGCAGCACTGCGGCGTAGTAGACCGTGTTCTCTTCGCTGGTGTACGCATTGCTCTGCCCCCCCAACTCATCGAGCTCGCGGTTCACATCGGCCGCCGAACGGGTGGCCGTCCCCTTGAACATCATGTGTTCCAGGAAATGGCTGAGCCCCGACTCGGGATCGGTTTCGTTCTGGGAGCCCGCGGCGACGAAATAGCCGAAAGCCGCTGAGTAGCCGCGTCGATCCAACTCGCCAACGATACGCAGTCCGCTCGGCAGGGTTGCTTGTCGAAACTCAGTCATTCGCTCTGCTTTAGAAAGATGGGCGTGTTCAATTCATCCGGCCCCGAGGTGACGATCCGGTAGTTGCTCGGCCGGTGCGCGTTCCAGTACCCACAGACGTCATCCAAGGTCAGTCCATCGATCCGGGACTCCAACTCCTCCATCGTCATCACCCGGCCGAGTTGATCGTAGTCGGCGGCGAGTGAGGAGGCCCGGGAGGCGCTCGATTCCTGTTCCATGATCAGGCTGCTTTGAATGCGGACCTTCCAACGCTGCAGCTCGTCGGGCCGCACGTCGTCGGTCAGGTGCGCGATTTCATGCAACGTCACATCCAACGTTTCCTGGGCCCGGCCCGGAACGGTGCCGGCGTAACCGAAGACGCCGGCGGCATTACGGAGCGAGTGGGTGTGGGCGCCGACGGAGTAACATAGCCCGCGTTGTTCCCGCACGCGGTCGAACAATCGGCTGCTCATCCCGTCGCTCAGAATCCCGATGCCGGCTCGCATGGGGAAGTAATCCTCGTGGCCGTAGGGAATCGAATCGAACGAAAAGCCGATATGCGTTTGACTCGAACTCGCCTGCTGATGTTCGTAGGCGGCACGTCCGTTTGGTTTCGCCAGCGGGATCACCGGGTTTGATTTCCAGTCGCCAAAGGCATCTTGAACAAGCCGCAGGACGTCATCGAAAGTAACATTGCCGGCGACGGCGAAGATCGACTCGCCGGCGTGGTAGTGGTCGGTGAAAAACGCCCGCACGTCCTCCTGGTCGATCGCGGTCAGGCTCTCCATCGTCCCCTGGCTGGATCGCCCCAACCGTGGGCCGTAGTGAAGTTCCCTCACGCGGCGCATCACACGCTGCGTCGGTTCGTCCTCGATCGCCCGCAATTCTTGGATCGCCATCAGCCGGGCATCGTCCAACTGGTCACCAGGCAGATGCGGACGCCGGACGATGTCGGCATACAATTCCACCGCCGCGGGAAGCGACGCGGCCGGCATTGTGGCGCTGAAGGAAACCGCGCCGGTGGAAACGCTGCCGTCGCGATCGATCCCCAGGTTGTCCTGGACCGACACCAGATCGCGGCTGCTGTAACGGCCTGCCCCGCGCTGGACCATCTCGCAGACGAGCGACGCCAGCCCGCCACGGGACTCTGGCTCGGCATTCACTCCGCCTCGAAACAACAACGTGAAGGCCGCCGTCCGCAGCCAAGGCATCGGCTGGACCAACACCGTCATCCCGTTGTTCAAGGTGGTGGTGCGAATTTCCATGTCGGCGGTCAGCTGTTTACTCAGGACTCCATCCTTTCAAGAACGAGGGGGTTGAACGACGAGGACGAGGATCTGTATCCGAGTGTCTCTCCAGGTCGCCGGCGGGCATTCAAACGCTGCATTCAAGCGCTGCTGATCGAGACGACCTCGACCGTCCGCACGCGGCCGATCAGTGTGTGGCTGCCCGCATCGTCGACGTGTACCGAAAGCAACTGACCGGCCTGGCGGCGGTTGCCGTCGAACACGACGATCCGGTCATCGTGGGTGCGGCCGGTCATCTGAACCACTGGGGAGTCGGGATCCGCCTTGGCCCCTTTCTTGCTCGGTCCCTCGACCAACACGTCGAACACCAAGCCGACCCGCTTGCGGTTCTCCTCCGCCGAGACCGCATCCTGCACGGCGAGCAGTTCGTTGTTGCGGCGGATCTTGACCTCCCGCGGGACGTCATCCTGGAGCAACGCCGACGCCTTGGTTCCCGGTCGTTCGCTGTACTGAAAGATGAAACTGTTCTTGAACCGGCACCGTTCGATCAGCCGTACCGACGTTTGAAAATCATCCTCCGTTTCGCCGCAGAAGCCGACGATGAAGTCGCTGCTGACCGCCGCCTCCGGCAAGATCCGCTCGATTCGCTCGAACATTTCCATGTAATTGGCGACCGTGTAGCCACGTTTCATCCGCTTCAGCACCGCATCGCTGCCGCTTTGAGCCGGGACGTGCAGGTAGGGGGAACACTTGGGCAAATCACGCACGGTTTCCAACAACCGCTCGCTCATGTCCTTGGGATAATTGGTGACAAACTTCAGCCGCTCGATCCCCTCGACCTCGTGCAACTGCTCCAACAACGAAGCCAGGTCGGTGGTGTCCTTGCCCTCGACGTAGCGGTAGCTGTTGACGGTTTGGCCCAGCAGCGTGATTTCGCGGCATCCCTGGTCGGCCAGGGTTTGGGCTTCGGCCAGGATCTGTGCCGGCGGCCGCCCCTGTTCCGGCCCGCGCGTGTTGGGAACGACGCAATAGGTACAGAACTTGTCGCAGCCGATCTGGATCCGCAGGTAGGCCTGGAAGGGGGTTGGGCGCATCTGGGGATCCCGCAACGGATCGAATGTCTCGTGGCTTCGCGCCACCACCGCCTGCTTGCCGTCCTTGCGGCCGAGCGATACCGCCATCTGCCGTCCGTCGCCCCGCTCTACCCGCCCCAGCAACTCCGGGATCGCCTGCAGTTGGCCCGGCCCCACGACCAGATCGACGAACGGGGCGCGTTGGAAGATCAACTCCTGGTCCTTTTGGGCCATGCAACCCATCACGCCGATCGTCTTGCCCGGCTCCCGCTGCTTGGCCTCGCGGAGTGTCCCCAGGGCGCTGTAGACCTTTTCCTCGGCGTGCTCCCGGATGCTGCAGGTGTTGTACAGGACACAATCGGCCTGCTGGGGCGAATCAACGACGGTGTAGCCATGCCGTTTCAGGTCAGCGATCACCATCTCGCTGTCCAAAACGTTCATCTGGCAGCCCACCGTCTTGATGTAAACGCGTTTACTCATCGTGAAAATGCATCTCGCCCTGAAGGCGATCGGAGTTTGGGGGCGTGTTGCCGGGTCGACGGCAACGCTCATTCGGCCGAACCGTCCTCGGGATTTTGGCTCCTCGCCGCCTCTCCAGCGACATCGCCCGACACCACTTCGTCTTGCGACGTCTCGTCAGAAGCCAAGCCACGCTGCCGCAATACGAACTCGCGAAGGGCATCGCTCAGCCCCGTGCGGCGGCGGGACAGGGAGCTGGTCAGCGTGACTGCCGCGAGTGCCGCGACGGCCAACCAAAGCGCCGTCGTGGGGCTGAAGAGCATTTCGGTAGCCTGGGACCACAGCATGCCTCCAGAATACTCGCCCAGCCACCAACGATGGTAGGGCAGTGGGGAGTTGGTGCGGTCAAACAATCCTTTCTCCGCATGGGGGGGGTTCCGCATCGCCACGATCCGGCTCGGGGGGGGGGAGGGGCAGAATCCCCGTCCATGTTTACCTCCACCATGCTCCCACGAGCGTTCGAATCATCGCTATTCTGATGGCTCACCCTCGTTTGCAACCCGACCGAGAATCCAATCGTGATGAGCGACGACGAGATGATCCCGTTTGATGAGATCGAGGGGGAAACGGAATATGTCGCCCCTGAAATCTACGCGGCCAATTTGATCGAGTGGGCGATCGAGCGGCGGGTGAGCGACTTGTTTATCTCCGACGCGGAGAAATCGGTGACGGTGGCGGTGCGGCGGTTGGGCCGTGTCGAGATCATCCGACGACTCGCACGCCGATACGGTCGCCGACTGCAAGGTCACCTGCGGGCTCTTACCGGTTCGGATGCCGGTGAGATGATTCGGCCGAGCGAGGGGCGCGGTGTGGTGACCACCCCGCGCGGCATCGATGTCGACGTGCGTCTCAGTTCGATGCCGACGTTGTTTGGGCAGGACGTGTCGGTCCGTTTGTTTGATCCGGCCCACGGCTCCCGCGACCTGGAGGAACTCGGACTTGATGAAATCGAACTCGCAGCGCTGAAGTCGCTGCTTGACCGGCCAGCCGGGTTGATTCTGGTCGCCGGGCCCGCTGGCAGCGGCAAATCCAGCACGCTGTATGCCGCGCTGCGTTATTTAAATGACGGTTCGCGCAAGATCCACGCGTTGGAAGATCCGATCGAACATGCGATCTCCGGTGTCATGCAGACCGGGATCAACCTGCGGGCCGGACTCGATTTCGCCGACCTCCTTCCGGTTGTTCTGAGACACAGCCCGGACGTGATCATGATCGGGGAGGTCCGAGACGAGAAGACCGCCACAACCGCGGTCCGAGCCGGGGCCAGCGGGCAACTCGTGCTGGCGACCCTGCATGCCAAGACGGCTGCCGAAGCGGTCGATGTGATGTTGCAGTACCGGACGAACCCGAAATTTCTTGCCGCGGCCCTGACCGGCGTGATCAATCAGCGGCTCATCCGGCGATTGGGCGAAGAATGTTCGGAACCGCTGCATCCCCGCGGCGAGATCCCGGTTCCCGACCGTGTCGCGGCGCGGCTCGGAGGAAGCCCGCCAACCCTCCGCCGAGCCAAGCCGATCGAAGACGGACCGCAGGACGGATTTACCGCGCTGACCTGCCTGCCGGAGATCATGTTGATCAACCGAAACATGAGCGATGCGATTGGTGATCAGATATCGGCATTGGACCTGCAACGAATGGCGATCGACGAGGGGATGCTGCCGCTGTCCGAAGCGGCCATGCTCCGAATCTTTCGAGGTCTCACGACCCCGGCGGAAGGCACCCGCGTGGTCAATGACCCGGATCTCGCTGCCCTGGGAGCGCTCTATCGCGAGTGAGTCTTGAACTCAAGTACGAATGGGCTCGCCAGTGCCCCGATGCCACCGCTCCGGTGGCGGTCTACCGCGACCCGCTCACTTGGTCCCGGTAGCCGGTTGGCGTGGTGTCAAGCGTATGGCGAAAGAGCCGCACCATCTGCCGATAGTCTTCGAAACCGGCGCGCATCGCCACGACGTGCACCGATAGATCGGTCTGGGCCAGCAGTCGCCGAGCCCGCTGGAGGTGGGCCATCCGGACCTGTTCAGCGATCCCGGTGCCGAGCAGGTCCCGGAACCGTCGCTCCAGCGTGCGACGGCCAACACAGAGGTGCGTGATGACCTCCTCGACCCGCAATGGCCGGCTGGTGTTTTCTTGGATGAACTGAACCGCCTGGGCAACCAACTGATCCTCGATCGCCAAGACCTCCGAAGATCTTCTCATGTGAACTCCGACCGGCGGCAACAGCAGGGGCTCGCTTGGTGGCTTTTCCCCCCCGATCAACCGCTCCAACAATGCCATCGCTTCGTAACCGATCTGTTCCGAAGGCACGATCACGCTGGAGAGCCCGGGTCGGGTCAGTTCACAAAAAAGATCGTCGTCATCCACCCCCAGCACAGCAACCTGCTCGGGGACTCGCAGCTCCGCCCGGCGGCTGGCCAACACCACCTGCACGCCCCACACGTCGTTGGGGGCAAAGATGCCGACCGGCTTGGGTAACTGGCGCAACCAGCGTTGAACGTCCGATTCCAAATCCCAACGCATACCCAGCGGGTCGAACTCGCGCCGGGAACGGCTGATGTAACAGTGCGCCTCGGCACCCGACTCGCCGAGCGCCCTGCAAAACGACGCTCGACGTTGCATGGAAAACTGTTGTTTGGCAGGGCCGACGAAGGCAAAGTGGCGCAAGCCGCGTTCCAAAAAATGCCCCGCTGCCATCTGTCCGACCAACTCGTTATCGACTCCTACACGGGCAAATCGCTGACTGGAGATGACGGCCGAGACGTTGACGGCCGGGCGTTGCCAGGACTGTAATTCCCGATCCAAGTGGCGAGTGTTGGCAGTGACAATCAGTCCATTGGGCTGGAAACGCTCGTGCAAGTTGCGCACGCCACGCTGGGGAGGAATTGGCGTCAGCTGCCAATTCGGGCGCGATTCGGCATACCGCCACACGCCACGCAGCGCCCGCCGGTAGTAGGCCAAGGTGTGCAGGAACACCAACCCGATATTGATCGCTTTGCCACTCGGC
The DNA here is from genome assembly GCA_964462125.1 of uncultured Pirellulaceae bacterium. Classification (GTDB taxonomy): domain Bacteria; phylum Planctomycetota; class Planctomycetia; order Pirellulales; family Pirellulaceae; genus JAWLFY01. The sequence continues at coordinate 13,352 of CAYWXT010000108.1, forward strand.
ACGACCGTCTCTCCCGCCCCGAACGGTTGAACGCCGCGAACTCGCGGCACGGATACGTTGATCTCAGCTGTCGTGAAATGATACACGAATGACGCCCTGCGACATGCCTGATTTGGTGGGACCGGGGTAAAATCAAGGGCATGGGACAGCGATGGTTTTGTCTGCTCACCATCGCCATCGCGTCCATCCTGCCCCCCCCTGCCCTCCTGCCTCCTTGGACCTCCTGCCATGCAGCCAACCGTTGGAGCAACGTTCGCAATGAAGTGCCCTTCCAAGGATAAGAACGTGGACGATTTCGGTCGGTCGGCCCGGTTCCGCCTGGGCTTCCTGGTCCTCTGGGCCTGTGTCGGTTCCTGTCTCCCGCTGGCCGCCCATGCGGACGCCGACGCCGCGGCGCCCCCAGAGCCGGCATCGGCAGAGAATCAAACGCTATTCGAGCGAGAGATCGCGCCGCTGCTGGCGCGGCATTGCCTGGAGTGCCACGGTTCGACGACCCAGGAAGGGTCACTCGATTTGTCACGCCAGGCAGCGGCGATCTCCGGTGGCGACGGAGGACCGGCGATCGAACCGGGGGACAGCGAAATCAGTTTGCTGTGGCAGTACGTCGAATCGGATGAGATGCCGCAGAACCGCGCCCCCCTTTCCGACAAACAGAAGTCACTGCTGAAACGCTGGATTGATGGCGGTGCCGTCTGGTCGTTGGAGCGTATTGACCCGGATGCTTACGTCCATGACGGCAACGCCGATGAGCTTTGGGTGCAGCGGTTGACGGTGCCGGAGTATATCGCCACGGTCCACAGCGCGTTGGGAGTCGACATCGGAATTGAAGCCCAGCGGGTATTGCCGCGCGACGAGCGGGCCGATGGGTTTGCCAACACCGCCTACAACCTCGGCGTCGATCTGGAACACATTCAGGCTTACGCTCGGATGGCGCAAATCATCGTCGATCGCGTCGATGTTGAGGAGTTCGCCGCCGAGTACGTTGAGTGTGCGGAGCTGAACGACTCCTGCATGGACAAGTTGATCCGGCGAATGGGGAAGTCGGTCTTGCGAGGTCCGCTGTCAGATCACGAAATTGAATCGTACAAGCAGCTGACGGTCGCGGTCCGGGAGGCCGGCGGGGACTTCGTCGAAGCGACGCGGTTGGTGATCCAATCGATGCTGCAGTCACCCCGGTTCATCTATCGAATCGAACGACAGTCGGGTGACGGCTCGCCGCAACCGGTCGACGGCTACGAGTTGGCGTCGCGGTTGAGTTACATCCTGTGGGGCGCCCCGCCGGATGAGGCGTTGATGGAGGCGGCCGAGTCAGGTCGCTTGGAACATCCCGATGCGGTGGCGTCGCAAGTCGAGCGAATGCTGGAGGATCCGCGAGCGGTCGACCGCTCGCTGCAGTTCATCTCGGAGTGGATCGACCTCAGCCGACTCGACGCGCTGCGGCCCAACTCGGAACGGTTTCCGCAGTGGAATGAGCGGCTGGCGACGGACATGCAAGAGGAGACGGTCATGGTCTTCCGTGAACTCGCCTGGGAACAAGAACGGCCGCTGTGGGAGTTGATGAACGCCCCCTTCACTTACGCCACCCCGTCGCTGGCCTACCATTACAGCCTGTACGGCGGCGGTGAACTGCAGGGCGAGGATTCAAAGGATCAGCAAATGCTTGCCGATCGGGTCAGGGATGGCTTGCAACTGCTCTATACGTTCACCGAGGGGAAAGGAGACAGCGTCCAAGACCGGTCCGAGGCGGGTGACGATTTGGATCTCAAGATCAGCGATCCCTCGCACGTTCGCTGGGCTCGCGACGGATTGGAAATTCATTCATCGACCTTGATCGCCACGGAGAATGCCCCACGGCGATTGATCGACGCCTTGAAGCAATCGCAGGCAGTTACACTGGAAGCCTGGGTGACGCCACTCGATACTGTGCAATCAGGGCCAGCCCGAATCATCACGCTGTCCAACGGCATCGGGGCGAGAAACTTCACGCTCGGCCAAGAGTCAGACAGTTTCGATGTGCGGTTGAGGACGACGAAAACCGATGGCAACGGAATGCCCTCGCTGAGCAGCCGATCCGGCACGGTCGTTGCCGGACCGGCCCACGTGGTCTTCACCCGCCAAGGGTCCGGGGAGACGACGATCTACGTCGATGGACGCAAGGTGGGCAGCGATCAAGCCGCGGGCGATTTCGGTAACTGGGATGATGACTTTCAGTTGGCCGTGGCAAACGAGTTGTCCGGCGATCGGGCGTGGTTGGGAACGCTCCACCTGGCTGCCATCTATGATCGGGCCCTGTCGATCGAGGAGGTGCGTCAGAATCATGCCGCCGGCGGTGGCGTCGTCGAAGACGAACTGGCCTCACTAGCGGTGGCGTCGGCGTGGGACGGGGCCGACCAAAACGATTTGGTCTCGCTGTACCAATTCGACCAAGGAGACGGCGACAGCGTGGCGGATTCTTCCGGCGCCCCCGAAGCACTCGATTTGAACATCGAGGACGCCTCCGCGGTTCGCTGGAGTTCGGCTGGATTGGCGGTGTATGGGTCGACTCAGATCGACACGGGCCAGGCTGCCGAGCAACTTTCGCAGACGTTGAAACAAACCAAGGCATTCTCGGTCGAAGCTTGGGTCACCCCGGCCAACGATACCCAGGACGGCCCGGCCCGGATCGTGACCCTGTCCTCCGGGGCGGGGCAACGCAATTGGACCTTGGGGCAGGACGGAAACCGTTTTGACGCGCGGCTACGGGCCGAGAAGACCGACGGCAACGGCATGCCGAGCCTTTCCAGCGAGCGCGGTTCGGCCGGTCCCGTACTGACGCATCTGGTGTTGACCAAGGAGACGTCGGGGCAGGCCCGGCTGTTCGTCAACGGGGAGCAACGGGCAAGCCGCGATGTGGGGGCGGACTTATCGAGCTGGGACGAGGGATTTCGGCTGGGGATCGCCAACGAAACCTCCGGAGACCGCCCCTGGCAAGGCAAGTTTCATTTGTTGGCCATTTACAAACGGTCGCTCACCCCGGAGGAGATCCGTTCGCGCGGCGGAGGACTCTCGCGGTATGATCTGACCGACAACCCGACCCGCGGCGGACTGTTGACCCAGGGCAGCGTGTTGACGATCGGAGGTGACGAGGCGTCGATGGTCGCGCGGGGATTGTTTGTGCTGCATGACCTGCTTTACAGCCGGGTGGGGAACCCGCCGGCGTGCGTCGATACCACGCCGGTGCCAACCGAACCGGGGATGTCGATGCGCGACTTGGCCGAAGCGCGGTTGGCCGACGCTTCCTGCACCGGCTGCCATAGCAAGTTCGAACCGCTGGCGTTCGGCTTGGAGAAATTCGATGGGGTAGCGGCGTACCATGAATATGACGAGCACGGAAACCAGCTCCGAGAAGACGGCGAAATCTTGTTTCCCGGCCGCGAGGAGCCCGTTTCGTATGAGAGCTCGGCTGAACTGATGGACTTGCTCGCCGACAGCGACCGCGTCCGCATGGCGATCACGCGAAAGCTGACGCAGTTCGCCCTTGGCCGGCCGCTGACCGCTGCCGATCTGCCCCATCTGAAAACGATCCATGAAACCGCAGTCGACAACGGCGGAACCTACCGGGCGTTGATGACTGCGATCGTGATGAGCGATTTGGTGCGGACGACTCGTACCGAATCATCCTAGATCCTTTCTCAGGAAAATACGCCATGACTACCAGTCGCTATCTTGATCGCCGGACCATGCTTCGTGGCTTGGGCACTGTGACCATTGGGTTGCCGTTGTTGGAAGAGATGCTCGCCTCGACCGCTTCGGCTGCCTCCAGTCCCGGGGTTCCCGTCCGCGCTTTCAATGTCTTCTTTGGACTCGGCATCCCCGCTCCCCTGCAGGTGGAAGGATTCGATGGGGTGCTCGAGCCGCTGAAGCCCCTGTCGGACAAGTTGTTGATTATGCGGAACGTCGACCATGTGCGGGCCGACGAACCGGGGAT
>CAYWXT010000109.1:0-17032 GCA_964462125.1 uncultured Pirellulaceae bacterium
CGGGATGAAAAGCGGTGAAATGAACCGGTACCTCTGGCCCCACCTCCCGCAATACCCAGTCGCACATCCGCTTGATCTCGTCGGGTTCGTCGTTGGCATCGGGAATCACCAGGTTCGTTAATTCCACCCAACAATCGGTTTCGTTGCACGCGTAACGCACGGTGTCGAGTACCGGATCGAGATGCGCGCCGGTGATGCGATGATAAAATTGCTCGGAGAAGGCTTTCAAGTCAATGTTCGCGGCATCCATCGACGCGAAAAACTCACCCCGTGCCTCCGGCGTGATATAGCCTGCGGTCACCGCGACCGCTTTCAGTCCTGATTCGTGGCATGCCCGCGCCGTATCGATCGCGTACTCCGCCCAGATGACCGGGTCGTTGTAGGTGAAGGCGACACTCCGGCAGCCCGACGTCGCAGCCGCCTGAGCAATCGACTCCGGCTCGGCGCGGTCGCTCAGCCGCGCCACCTCGCGGCTCTTGGAAATGTCCCAGTTTTGGCAAAACTTGCAGCCCAGGTTGCAACCCGCCGTGCCGAAACTGAGCACCGGTGTCCCGGGGAGAAAATGATTCAGCGGCTTCTTTTCGATCGGATCGATGCAGAACCCCGTACTCTTGCCGTAGGTGTCCAGCACCATCTGACCGTCGACGTTCTTCCGCACAAAGCAGAAGCCTCGGTCACCCGATTTCAACCGGCAAGCCCGCGGACAGAGCTCGCACAAGATTCGTCCGTCGGCCTGCTCGGTGAACCAGCGGCCAGGATGCGATGCAGTGGTCATGTGAATGAATAGGACGATGGCCCTTCAAGGCCGCCGTGTTGTTGGTTGGTGTCCAGAACCGGTTTCACGATAAGCTGATTTCACGATAACCGATGCGACAAGAACCACAGGGGCCCAAGAACCGATGGAGCCCCTGATGCGGCGCCCGCGTGTGGGAAATTCAAGACCGGCCCAGCGACACCGCCCACACGGACCGTCAGAACCCCATCTGCTGCAGCATGTCCGCGATCCGCCCCAGGGTATTGGTCAGCTGCGGGTGAGACTCCTCGAAATGTCTTGCCGAGTCGGAAATCCGATTGCTGAGAACCTCCGACTCGTCGCTTTGACTTTCCAGCGCCGTTTGGATTTCCGCCATCGTCCCCCGCAGCCGCTCGACCTCGTCGGGGTCAAGATGCTCCGCGTCGCTGAGCTCTTGATGGACGACCTCGAGGGCGTGAACCAGATCTTCGTGGGTCATCTCAGACGTCCTTCCAAGCACGATCATCGGCGCTGGCGAGGACCGCGTCACACACCTTTTGCGTCTCCAACGCATCCCGGAAACTGGGGTGCATCGGCTCACCCGTTTCCAGGGATTTCAAAAAGTCGGCGACTTGGTGGATGAAGGTGTGTTCATAGCCGATATTCAATCCCGGCACCCACCAGTGCCCCATGTAGGGCATGTCGCCGTCGGAGACGTGCACGCTTCGCCAGCCGCGGACGATGGAATCATCGCGGTGATCGAAATACTCCAGCCGTTGCAGGTCGTGCAGGTCCCAGCGGATCGAGGCATGCTCACCGTTGATCTCGAAGGTGTAGAGCGCCTTGTGGCCGCGGGCGTAGCGGGTCGATTCGAACAGGCCGAGCGAGTTGTTGGCAAAGTGACAGAGAAATGTGCAGGCGTCATCAATCGTCACTGGCTGCTTCTGGCCCGTCTCAGCATGCACCCGTTCCTTGACGAATGTCTCGGTCATCGCAGAGACATCGCGGATGCTGCCGTTGAGCCAGATCGCCGTGTCGATGCAGTGGGCTAGCAAGTCCCCGGTCACACCGCTGCCGGCCGCCTCGGCATCGAGCCGCCATGTCGCGGCGCCCCCTTGAGGCACCTCCGCATTGATGGTCCAGTCCTGCAGGAAGTTGGAGCGGAAGTGAAAGATCCGCCCCAGCCGGCCTTCATCGATCAACTGCTTGGCGAGCGTCACGGCGGGGACACGGCGGTAGTTGTACCAGACCATGTTGGCGACCCCCGCCTTCTCAACCGCCTGGCACATCACCTCCGCCCCCGCCTGGTCCATCGCGAGCGGCTTCTCGCACAGCACCATCTTGCCCGCTTCGGCCGCAGCGACCGCGATCTCCTGGTGCAGGTTGTTGGGCGTGCAAATGTCAACCGCATCGATGTCATCGCGGCGGATCAACGCCTTCCAATCGGTCTCGACCGACTCATAGCCCCAGGTATCGGCGAACTGCTGGACCTTCTCCCGGTTGCGGGCGCAAATCGCCTTCAAAACCGGATGGTACTGGGAGGAAAAGAAATGATTGGTTTGGCAGTAGGCGTTGGAATGCGTGCGGCCCATGAAGCCGTAGCCGATCATGCCGATGTTCAGTGGTTTCACGTCGCTGCTCTGGGGAACGGGGGAATCGGAAAGGGGGAACGGAGTCGTGACGGCTTGGAACGGATCACACCGGTGCCGGCTCCTTCCAGCCGTGGGCATCCTGGACCGCCAGCATCGCGGCGAGGATCTTGTTCCAGGTCTCGCCGCGGTGCATGACTTCGTTGGGGAACATGCAGCCGTCCCAGCAGATGTGCCGGCAATTTTGCAGCACGTCGCCATGTTCATCGCGGAGCCAATAGCCGGCGTCGTGGGCGATGTCGAGCTTGCCGTTGGGATCGTCCGGCAGGCAGTGGCGCCCCGTCTTGTCATGGCTGCCGGTGCCATGCACCGTGGCGTCGTTCTGGGCCACATGGAAGTCGATCGTCCAGGGCCGCAGGGCGTGCGTCAGCTCCTTCAATGCTGCGTTCTTTTTCTCGACGTCGTCCCAGGCAAAATCTTGAGGCAGGATCGCATCTTCGGGAGCATTGTAGCCGAGCAGGTATAACAGGGTGTGGGCCATATCGGCTTGGAATCCAAGCCGCTCAGGGTGCCCCACGCGTTCGAGCAAGTCGACCATCTTCCTCCAGCTGTGCATGCCGCCCCAGCAGATTTCCCCTTCCGCGGCCAGCCGCTCGTCGTACTCCTCGGCAATGTCACAAGCCGCTTTGAACGTATCCGCGATCTTCGACTGGCTCCCCTCCGGATCCTTGACCCACTCGGACGGCGCCATGGCACTGTCGATCCGGACGACACCATACGGCCGTACGCCGAGCTCGCGGAACCGCTTGGCGATCGTGCACCCCTTGCGGACCTGGGTCAGAAATGCCTCCACCTCGTCGGTGTCTCCCCCGGCACTGCCACCGCCGGTCGGGGGCCAGACCGGCGCGACGACGCTGCCGATGACCAGCCCGCGGTCCTTGACCTTCTCCGCCACCAACTCCAACTCGGCATCGCTCGCGTCGATCGAGACGTGCGGATCGAAGAGAAAGATGTCGACCCCGTCGAACCGGCGGCCATCGACCTCCGCGGCCGCGGTCAAATCGAGCATCGTCTCCAACTCAATGCAGGGATCGTTGCCCTCGCCTCCCTTGCCGACCACGCCCGGCCAGGCTGCGTTGTGAAGCTTCGGGAAATTGTTGGGATGATCAGCCATGTCGGTGTCCTTACGGGGGGCGGTGAAGGGGTTGGGTCGGTTGCAGTGTGGACGAGGTTTCGAGGATTAGCTACCGGCTTGGGGGAGGTTGGAATGGGTGTTGGGGCCGAAGTAGCGGAGCCCGACCAGAGGTTCGGTCCCCCGGTTTTCAATCTCCACGCCGCCGGTTGCAGCCAACTGCGAGATGAACACCTCGTCGGATGTATTCTCGCCGAAGCGGATCATGGCGGGGGTTTGCAGATCGAGGCTCCCCATTCGCCCGCGACCCTGGACGGTGATCCAACTGCTCGCCCCAGGGTCTTGAAGGGTGCACTTCGCCCCCGGCTGAACCGTCAACTCCTTGGCGCTGAACAATTGCTCGCCGTCGACAGTGCCATAGACGATCCACAAGTCCTCGTACCCATCGCCGCTCCGCTGCTCGTCCCGGATCGGTTCCAGGTAGTTGCTCTGTTTGAAATGGGTGTCGACGTTCTTGTCCCAATCGAGTTGGCCGACGATGAAGTCCAGGTCCTGGTGTTTCTCCTCCGGCATGTCCTTGACCAGCAGCGACCAGGGGACGTAGCGGCCTTCGACGATCGATTGGAACATCCCGAAGACGTCACTGCCCCATTGGGGCTCGTAGGTGCAGAGGGAGCCGGGGGCGTGCAGGACCCCGGGAGGAATCAACCAGCCGCTGCCCCGCTTGAGCCGGTAGGCGCGGCTCAGGTCGAGGATCCCATTGTCCCCTTCGTTCCAGTTTTCTAAACAGCGGCGGATGTCGGCCTTCTCCGTCCCCGGCTCCAGCCCCATGAAGGTGTAGGCGAAGTTGTTGTCGACGTTGTTCAACTGCGGCGGAAAGTAATAACTCTCCGGCTTCCCCTCCTGGCCGACCAACTTCGCGTCCTCGAAGCTCTGGTGCATGTGGTGGGGGATCGGCCCCATGTTGTCAAAAAATTTCGAGTAGACGGGCCAGCGTCCGAATTTCGAGAAAATGCTTTCTCCGACCAGGTCGTTGCCGCGTTCCTCGACGGCGTCGCGGAGCAAAAACTTGCGGCCCTCGAACAGGCAGAAACTGAGCCCCTCGTGCCAGACCCGACCCTCGTTGGCCGCTTCGGTCGTACTGCCGAACCAGCGTTCATCGATCCCTCCGCGGTCGGCGCCAAAGCGGTAATAGTCCCCCGGATGCAGCTTGATTCGCCGCCCCGGGTGCAGAAACGAGCGGGGAACCCACGTCGGGGTCAACCGCAGCAGTCCGCCGCCGGCATCGAGTGCCGAATCGAGGATCCCCGCGACACTTTCCCCCCGAACCAACCCGCTGTCCAACGTCACGCTGCTCATGGAAGTTCAACCGAATACCTGGGACCGATGTGGCGGAATCCTCCCCGGGATTCCCGACTGGATGTTTTATTGATTGGCCGCACGGGTTACAAGAACGCCACAATCGAGATGGACTGGCGACCAGAACCCATGCCGACGGTCCGGATCTCGTTTTCGAGCCCAATCTCGGGACTGCCCCCCCGAAATGCACCCCGTTCGCACCGGGAGACTCCGATGCCCAACGATGACCACGCCTACACCCGCTCCGATTTCCGCCCCGGCTCCGACGACTTCGCCCCGCAAATCCACTGGGACCATGACTCGTCACTGACCTCGGTGATCGAAACGGCCGAGGGGAAATGTCGCACCCGCCACGGCCGCTTCGTCGGTGGCGGCGCCGAGGGCGTCGAGGTGGTTGAAGTCGACACCGGGGCCGTTCGGGTGACCATCCTTCCCGGACGCGGTATGTCGATTTGGAAGATTCAGGCTGGCGAGATCCGCTTCGGCTGGGATTCACCCGTCGCCGGACCGGTCCACCCGTCGCGGGTGCCACTGTTTGATCCCAGCGGCTTGGGCTGGCTCGAAGGTTTCGACGAGCTGCTAGTCCGCTGCGGGCTGGAAAGCAACGGGGCGCCCGAATTCGACGAAGCGGGCCGCCTCCAGTACCCGCTGCATGGTCGCATTGGCAACCTGGCCGCCGACCGGCTGCGGATCGAATACGACGGCGGTTCCGGAAGCGTTGATCTGGTGGGGGAACTTCGGGAAACGCGTCTGTTCTTCAAACGCCTGCGTTTGCAAACCCGGATTCGCCTGCATGCCGGACGCCCCAAGATCGAAATCCAAGATGAAGTCACCAACGAACTGTCGACCCCAGCGACGATGCAGTTGCTGTATCACATCAATCTGGGCCCGCCGGTACTCGGGGATGGCGCCGTGGTGGAAGCCCCAATCCGGGAACTCGCCCCGAAAGATAAGCACTCGGCCGCCGAGATCGATCGCTGGAATCGCTGTGGCCCACCCCAGTCGGGATACGCCGAACGGGTTTACTTCGCCGAATTGCACGCCGCGGCCGATCATCACACCACCGCGATGCTACGCTCCGCGGATGCCGATTGTGCTCTAGCGGTCCAGTTCGACACCAGCACGCTCCCCCGGTTCATCCTCTGGAAAAACACCGCTGCCGAATCGGATGGCTACGTGACCGGTTTGGAACCAGCGACGAACTACCCGAACCCCCGGAGCTTCGAGGCGAGTCAAGGTCGGGTCGTCGACCTGGCGCCGGGCGCGACCGCCACCTTCCGCCTCTCCCTGCACCCGCTGGTCGACCGCGATGCCGTTGGAACCATGTCCGCGTCGATTCGAAACCTCAGCGACGGAAACCAGCCAACGGTCCATCGCGATCCCCGTCCCGGTTGGAGCCCCGGTTAGACGCTCTTGTCCCGACCCTGAGCCATCGGCGCTAGTCCTCGCTCCTCGCGGCTGCCACGCCGATCCCGCCGAAGGTCTCCCAGTAACCGCCGCGGCTGTGATCGAAGTGAAGTTTCCCGCCGCCCCTCGTGTCATCAAAACCTTCGGCCTGACTCCAGACACGTCGGCCGGCGACCCATGTTTGCACCGGCCACCCGGTCAGCGTCTCCCCGTCCCAAGGGCTCCAGCGGGACTTGGTCTGCTGCGCGGCGTCCCGGATCGTCCGTTGCTCGGCGAGATCGACAAGCACCAAGTCGGCGTCATACCCCGCCTCGATCCGTCCCTTGCCGACAATCCCCCACACCCGAGCCGGCGCGTCACACATCCACGATGCGACCTGTTCGATCGAGCATCGACCCGCGACGACCTGGTTCAGCAGCAACGCCAGGCTGTTCTCCACCGCGGGCAACCCCGAGGGACTCTCCGGATACGGCTTCGCTTTCTCCTCCATCGTATGTGGCGCATGATCGGTCGCGATGACCTGAATCGTTCCCTCGAGCAGCGCCCGCCACAGCGCTCGATTGTCCTCGGCCGACTTGACCGACGGGTTCATCTGGATCCGCGAACCGAGACGCTCGTAGTCATCGGTGTTGAAGAACAGGTGATGGGGACAGACTTCCGCGGTCAGGTAGGGGGCAGGATCGGCCAGTAGCTCAAGCTCGGCGGCCGTGGAGACGTGGAGCACATGAAAGCGATGGCGATGGCGGCGGGCAAGATCTGCCGCCCGCCTGGTGGCGATCACCGCCGCCTGGACGTCACGAATGCGCGAATGATCGGCCAATCGATTCGTCCCCGCCATGCGTTCCGCGTTGGCCCGCACCGTCGACTCGTCTTCACAATGGGCGCACAGCGGCAAGCTCGTTTCGGCAAAGATTCGCTCCAACACCGCCTGCTCGTCGACCAACAAGGTTCCGGTGCTGCTGCCGATGAAGATCTTGATTCCGGGAACGTCCCTCGCCTGTTGAAGTTCCTCCAAGTTGTCTGGGGTGGCGCCGATGTAAAAGCCGTAGTTGACCAGCGACTTCTCCGCCGCCAATGCCTCCTTGGCGCGAATGCCTTCCCGGGTGACCGCCGGAGGCACCGTGTTGGGCATCTCCAAAAACGACGTCACGCCCCCAGCGGCACAGGCCCGCGAGGCGTGGGCCAGATCCTCCTTGTGCGTCAACCCGGGCTCGCGAAAGTGAACCTGATCGTCAATCACACCCGGCATCAGATGCAGCCCGGAACAATCGATCCGCGCGTCCGCCTCGGCATGCGGCCCGGCATCGACATCCAGGATCACGCCGTCGTCGACCAGCACCGATGCGGTCCGGACCCCTTGTGGAAGGACGACACGGGCGTTTCGAAACAGGGTGCGCGTCATGGTCGTTGCCGATAGCAGGAGGAAGGAAGCGGCGATACGGAAACGGAAATCTTGTCCGCGAGTCGCCCACGATAACGATTCCTTGTCCCGAAGCCCATCGCGGCGCCGAACTCGCGTAGAATCGGAAGGTGACGACGCTCCCCCGGTCGCTATTGGTGACGCGCCACGTCCTGCCTCGCCCCGTCCCAACCCGCCTTTCATAGTACTGACCTGCCGTGCTGACCCGCCGACGCCGGTGTTGCCATGTTTACCCGTGCGAGTTTCATCCGAGCGATTTTGTTGATGGTTGCCATGCGGTGTGGCGGTATCGTTGCCCAGGATACCCCCCGTGACATCGCCGGCGTCGTTGATCAGTTCGTTCAGCGAGAGTTCCCCGATGGTTCCGCCACCGGTTTGTTAGACGAGTCGGGGTTCATTCGCCGGGTGACACTCGATTTGGCCGGACGGATTCCGACGGTCGCGGAACTCGAACGCTTTCGCCAGTCGGAGTCACTGAACAAGCGTGCCGAATTGGTTCAGCGGCTCATCGACTCTCCCGACTTTGCCTTTCACCACCGCAATGAACTCGACACGCTGTTGCTGCGACGTCTGGAGCATAACGACGCGTGGCGAGATTACTTGCTGGAGGCGACCCGGGAGAATCGACCTTGGGACCAAATGTTTCGCGAGATCATGTCTCCCGACGAGGTCTGTCCCGACGACACTCGCCCAGCTGCCTACCTCTCCAAACGCATCCAAGACTTGGATGCGATGGCGAACGATTCCAGCATCATTTGGTTCGGGGTCAACGTGGCCTGCGCCAAGTGCCATGACCACCCCTTGGTCTTTGATTGGACGCAATCGCATTACTACGGCCTGGCGTCCTTCTTCAAACGGACCTTCCGCAGCAGAAATGGCTTCCTCGGGGAGCGCTTTGACGGGCGGCTCCAGTATGAAACCACCGGCGGCGAGGAGTTGCAAGCCGATTTCATGTTCCTCACCGGCACGACGGTGGAGGAACCGGAGCTGCAATTGGACGAGGCGACGCTGAAGGATTACCGCGAAGCGATCAAGCAGGCGGAACGGGACGACGAGGCGGACGCACCACCCCGGCCCGAGTTTTCCCCCCGCTCCGAATTGGTCGATCTCGCGCTGGCGGACTCCCAGCAGCAGTTCTTTGCCAAGAATATCGTCAACCGCATTTGGGCGCGAATGTTCGGTCGCGGCCTCGTTCATCCACTCGATCAGTTGCACTCGGAAAATCCACCGAGCCATCCGGAGTTGTTGGAACGGCTTCGTTCGGACTTAATCGAACACGGCTATGACCTGAAGCGGTTGATCCAGGCGATCGCGCTGAGCGACACGTATGCCCGACGGATGCCGCCGGCGGACTCGGCCGATCGTTACGAACCGGAGCTGTTTGCCGCCGCGGCGCCCCGCCCGCTGTCGCCACACCAGGTTTCACTGTCGCTGCGAATCGCCACCTCCAACCCGCAAGATGTTCGTGGCTTGGAATCCGGTTCCGACTGGGCGGAGCGGCGTGAAAACTTGGAACGGAGTAGCGAAGGGATCGCGCGGCGGCTGGAGATTCCCGACGAGGGGTTTCAGCTTCCGGTGACCGAGGCGCTGTGGTTCAGCAACAATCCGCAGGTCGCGAAGGACCTCCTCGGCGGCGGTCACAACCGATTGGTCAGCTACCTGGAGCAAATCGAACCTGACGAAGAGGCGGTGCGCGCCGCCACCCGATCGATCCTGACCCGGGATCCCAACCCGCAAGAACTCACCGCGATGACCGACTACTTGGGCAACCGCGACGACCGCCGCCCTGAGGCGATCCGACACGTTGTTTGGGCACTGCTCGGCACCCCAGAGTTCCGTTTCAATCACTGATACCACGTGAACGAGCCGTCGAATTTCCGCCGCCAGAATGGGAGCCTCCTCATGTCACGATCACCCCAATCGACCAGCTTGAGCCGCCGATCGATGCTGCGGCTCGGCGGCTCGGCGGGGGCCGCCACCTTGGCGGTCAACCTGTCGGGTGTCGACGTGCTCGCGGAATCGGCGCTGACCGAAGAACTGAGACAATCCGATAAGCGGGTGATCCTGCTCTGGTTGGCCGGCGGTGCGAGCCAGTTGGAAACGTGGGATCCCAAACCGGGACGGCTGACCGGAGGGCCGTTCGCGAAGATCCGTACCTGCGTTCCCGGCATTGAGATCTCGGAGTTGCTCCCCAAGATGTCGACGCGGTTGCAGGAAACCGCGATCATTCGGTCGTTGAACACCAAGATCGCCGATCACGGCCAAGCTTACATGCTGATGGACACCGGCCGGGTCGGTGAACCGAGCCTCCAGTTCCCCCATTTGGGCGCACTCATTGCCCGAGAACTGGGACGGCGTGAGAGCAAGTCCCCTGATTATGTCTCGATGTACACCTCCACCGAAGGTCGTCGTCAGGGTACTGCCGGGTTCTTGGGCGGTCGCTACAACCCGATGTTCTTGACCGACGAGATGATGCCATCCGATATCCGACTGGCCGAAACGATGTTGGATGTCGATCATCGCGACCGCGCCGAACTGCGGGACACGTTGGCAAGCGCCTTCGCCCGCGAACACACGCATCCGATGTTTGATAGCCACAACGGCGCCTACGGCCGGGTCCGGGGGCTGATGGCGAGCGACTACCTGTTCGACATCGATCGGGAGCCGCAGTCGATGCGCGATCATTATGGTCCTACCCAGTTCGGCCAGCAGTGCTTGATCGCCCGTCGGCTGGTCGAGGCGGGGGTGCCGTTCGTGAAAGTTGCGCGGGCCTGGTGGGACAGCCACGGGCAGAACTTTGAGACGCACCGTGAACTGTGCGCCGACCTGGACCACTGCATGGCCGCACTGCTGGATGACCTGAAGCAACGCGGCCTGTTGGAAAACACACTGGTGATCACACTCGGCGAATTCGGCCGGACTCCGGTGATCAACGGCAGTCTCGGTCGCGATCACTTCGCCAGCGCCTGGAGCTGCACGCTGAGCGGCTGCGGGATTCGTGGCGGCTCGGTGTTCGGCAATAGTGATCCCGATGGACAAACGGTCGTCGAGGGTGAAATGAACGCAGGTGACTTGTACGCCACCATCTTTGCCGCCCTCGGCATCGATCACCGAAAAGAATACATGGTCGGCAGCCGCCCCATCCCCATCGCCGACTTCGACAGTGAACCCTGCCACGACGTGTTGGCATGAGCCGCCCGGTGGTCCGACGAAGGAGAGTACCTCGATGAATCCGCGTGATTTGAATCGCGTCGCCGAGTGGCCGTCGCAAGATATCGTCTTCTGCCTGGCCGCCTCGAACGACTACAACCGACTTTGGCTCGGTTCCTCGGACGCAGGTGTCTACGAGTTGGACGTCTCTGCCGAAGAGCCGCAGCGCCGGAAGCTTGAGGGGGAGGGACACAGCAGTTACGTGACCGGGGCGGCGCGCTGTGGAAATCGGTTGATCACCGTCGGCTACGACCGGCAACTGATTGGGTGGGATATCGAAAGCGGCCGTCAAGAGTTCGCCGTGGAGGCGCACGAGAAGTGGATCCGCCGGCTGGTTGCGTCACCCGATGGCAATCGAGTGATCAGCGTCGCCGATGACATGCGGTGCCGCGTGTGGGAGGCGGCGTCGGGAGAACGAATCGCCGATTTCAGCGATCACGCCGAGATGACGCCGCATCATTACCCTTCGATGCTCTATGCCGTCGCCGTCTCCGCAGACGGATCGCATTTCGCCACCGGTGACCGTGCCGGCCACGTGGCCATTTGGGATGCCGAGCGTTTTGAGAAAACCGCCGAATTGGAAACTCCGGTCATGTACACCTGGGATCCACGGCAACGTCGGCACTCGATCGGCGGGATCCGAAGCCTCGCGTTCTCGCCCGAGGGAACCATGCTTGCCGTTGGCGGAATGGGAAAAGTTGGCAACATCGATCATCTCCAAGGCCCCTCCCGGATGGAGATCTTTGATCTCGCCTCGGGTCAGCGTCTGCACGAGATTGAAGACGACAAGAACAAGGGCCTAATCGAACAGATCGGCTGGTCGCCCGATCGCCAATGGATCCTGGTCGCCGGCGGGGACCACAACGGCTTCATCTCGGCCTACGACGCGAATACCGGCGAACAGCTGCATTCGGCTGATCACAGCGGTCACATTCACGCGATCTGCCACGATGCCCTATTTGAAAAACTTTTCGTCGGAGCCCACCGTCGCGTCAGTCACTGGAGTCTGCTCGAACAGGCGTGAACACCTGCAAGGTGATCGAAAGAGCTTTGCCGGCGACGTCGTAGCCGAAGTCGCAGAGACTTCTGGACGACCGAAGGCGTCCGACATCTTAGGCTCGTGCGGGACAAAAGTGCCCGCTCATTGCTTACGATCCGATGTTCCGATGCAGTAGAGATTCTCCGCAGTGCGGATGAAGAACTGTCCCTGGGAGACGGCCATCGACGCCATGCATTTTTCTTCGATGTTGTTGCGAGCGATCTCGTCGTATTCTCCTCCCGGACGAAGCACCAAGGTCACGCCTTCCTCAGAGAGTATATAAATCTTGCCATCCGCATAGACCGGTGAGGCCGAATGGGGGGCGCCGAGTCGTTCCATCCATACGATGTCTCCGCTGGTCGCTTCGATACAATGCAAAATGTTGTCTCTAGTGATCGAGTACAAATAAGGCTTTACATACAACAACGACGGCAACGCGGGAACGCCTTTCCTCTGCTCCCATGCGATGTGTGTATCGGTCACATCCCCCACGCCACCGGTGCGAATCGCGCGAATGGTCGGTTCCTCGAAGCCGGAAGAAGTGAAGATCAAGCCTTCACCCAAAACAGGTGAAGGTGTCACACCTTCGCCTTGACTGTAGATCGACCAGATTCGATCTCCCGTCTTCACATCATGTCCTTGGACACGATCGCCACCGGCTGAGACAACCTGTTTCCCATCATCGACCAGGATGGGCGTGACATGCCCGACACGCGACTTTCCGCGTGACCCCTTCCAGTGAACGTCTCCGGTGGCGGTATCCAACGACAGCACAATCGCATTCTCCCAGGGAATCTTCCAGCCGACTTCGTTTTCCTCCGCACTGCTGCCATCGAATGGCATGATCAGTTGGTCGTCGACAAGCAGGGGTGACGCACCTAAGCCGTGAAGGCTGTGAAAGTTCACGTCCGAATTCTTCCAAACCACGTCGCCTTGAAAGTCGACAGCCACGACCGTCCCATCGGAAAAGACCGAATACACCTTTTCGCCATCGGTCACTGGCGTCGGTGTCGCGTACGAGTTTTGAGCACGCTTTTTCCTCAATTCCTGACGGTGAACCTCCTTGTTCCATTGGATGTCACCGCTTTTCCGGTTGACGCAAATCACACGACAAGCCTTTCCCTCCTCCGTCGTCGTCGTCAGGAACACGTGATCGTCATACACGATCGGCGATGACCAGGCGTTGCCCGGGATGGGCGTTTTCCAAGCCACGTTTTCGGTCGAGGACCATTCAAGCGGCAGATTCGTCTCCTCCGAAACGCCCTGACCATTGGGGCCCCGAAATCGCATCCAGTTATCGGCATGGACCGGCACGATCGCGGTGACCGAAATCAAAAAGCACAACGACAAGAGCGAGCTGGTCCAACGCATCAACGGAATCCTCTGAAACGGGAAGGTGACTGGGGCGTTCATGATACAAAAGTCTGATCGCGACCGCATCCTGATTCAACGTTCCAGGAAACGTAACCGTCAGGTTCTTCCGGGGACTTGAGTGGTCCATCTGGGTTGACGGTGGATAACGAGTGCAAGCGGAATGCAGCGATTCAGGCACGGGATTTTCACACTCCATGGCTCCGGTGTCCAAAGGCGGCGAGCGGGCCCCAGATGAACCTGTATTATTTACAGACCATCCCGGCGGAGCGGGGCGTCACCACGTATGCCACCGCTCGGGCCGGCTCTCGCCGTGGTCGACTATAAAGTCCGGCCGGACAGCTCGACCGAATCGACGAAGCACCACCCGCCGCCACGCCTCGGCGGCAATGTTCGTCGGTGTGGAGTGTGCCGGTCTCTGTGTCCAACGTGCCACCGGCGGTCGGCTACAATCTGTGTTGCAAAATGTCGAACGTCTGCGGATCTCGATGGCTGGTCCTCGTCGCAGAGGTAGCTGCCGAACCGGGACAGAACGATGGACGGGGCGTGAATTACGCGACAATTTCAACAGAGAGAATTGATCGATGGAGGTGGGAGTGCCCGGCGAGGAAGCCGCAGCGGTGACGTCGCACGCAGGTCAAGCATCTGAAACCGACGCGACACATGAGCAGCGGGCGCTGACGGTCCGGGAGGCTGTTTGCGTCGGCGCGAGTGTCGTGCTCGCCGACATGACGCTGTATCGCGGCAACGGCTACACCGGATTAGCGACGATGGCGATTGCGGCGATGGTGCTGCTATGGATCGGCAAACAGCGTGTGTCGCAACAGCGGCACTACCGGTGGTTTGTGGCCGCCTTGTTGACGGCGTCTGCGTTGAAGCTGGTCTGGGGCGGTTCAGTTGCCCTGTCTCTGTTCGCCGGATTACTTGTAAGTTCGTTGGTAGTGGCGTTGGAGGGACATGCACCGTACGTCTTGGAGACACTTGCGGCGCCCATCAAGGCAGTACCAGCCGCCGCAATGGCATTTGTCTCACACCGGCGCGCATCGGTGGCTCGTGTCCCCGCTTCCGCTCCGCGAGGTCGCTGGCTGGGCGTCGTTTTACCGGTAGTTGTGGTGGCGGTCTTTGGCACCATTTTCGTCATGGCAAATCCAGACTTGGCGGATTTTGTCCGGCAAAATGGACGCCTCGCATGGACTCGGCTAAGTTCCGCGTTCCAGGTGTTTTCCATTGGCGAACTCCTCTTTTGGCTGTTCTTCGGCGCACTGACACTGGGGTTGCTGCAGCCATCGCACGAACGGTTCTGGAAGCCGGTTTGGAACTCCGCAACGATGCCAGCGGTCAAGGAACCTTCCGAGGCAGAGGTCGCCGCTTACCGAAATAGCTTGATCGCCGCGATTGTGTTGTTTGCTGTCTATCTTGTTTTCGAATTCCGTACACTGTGGTTCCGAGAGTTCCCCGATGGCTTCTATTACGCGGGCTACGCCCATCAAGGTGCGGCTTGGCTGACCATTGCACTCGCCTTGACCAGCGTGGTACTCTCGGTGATGTTTCGCGCATCAAACGCCGATGCGGACCGACTCGCCCGGCTGCGCCCGTTGGCGTGGATCTGGTCGGCCGAGAACCTGCTGTTGGCAGCGGCAATCTACAATCGGCTATGGATCTACATCCAGTTCAACGGCATGACGCGAATGCGCGTCGTAGGGC
Source organism: uncultured Pirellulaceae bacterium (assembly GCA_964462125.1). Taxonomy (GTDB): domain Bacteria; phylum Planctomycetota; class Planctomycetia; order Pirellulales; family Pirellulaceae; genus JAWLFY01. The sequence continues at coordinate 14,965 of CAYWXT010000109.1, forward strand.
TATTGGGCATCACCGCTGTGGTGGCTGGGCTATTGCTCATGCTTCGGCGTCTGGCTCGCGGCCACGGTTTCTATTGGCTGGTGCAGCGGTACGCGTGGACGCTAGCTCTCGCCGTCTTGGCTTACCTGCTGCTACCGGTCGACATGTTGGTTCACAGCTATAATGTCCGTCGAGTTGTCGCTGGAGACTTGCCGCCAGTCGTGCAAGTCGTAGCGCACCCGATCGATTCCAGTGGTGTGTTGGTGTTGCCAGCACTGCTCGATTCGCGGGACCCAGTCATCCGTGACGGAATCCGAGCAATGCTTGCTGAACGGCATCTCACAATTCGGGAGGACGTCCAGCAGCAGCGGAATTTAGGCTGGACGGCCTTTCAGCTTTCCGATGCTTGGTTGAAGCAGCATCTCGACCGGCTCGGACCACGATGGTCTGCATTGTTGGACGAGCCGGCGCGGCGCCAGCGGCTGATCCACCGTTTCCGTGAGTACGCCATGCAGTGGTACTGACCGATTGATGCGGGTTGTGCACTGAGTTGCCCGCACCCGCTCACTGCCTCGCAATACTGCGCCGCCCGCGTCTGGGCAAGCCATCCCCCGTCCGCCGCCAAGCCTTGGCGGGGGTGTCCATCGGGGCGCGGCCGGTACAAGCGGGTGCGATTGGCCTTTGCTAATAGGTCATGCATCAGGTGGGAAAGTCTGTTTTCCTCGTTTCTATCGATAGGGCCGCACATCTTTTCCGGCCCCCGCTGTACGATGAGGACCTACCTCATCGGGAACTGTTTTCATGAAGGGCGTGATGATGAAGAACGCGGACGAGCACGATACTTCGCGTCGCAGGTTTCTGCAGGCCACCGCCGGCGGACTGCTGGTATCCGCATCGCTTGCTGCTCCCGAAACTGCCGCAGATGATCGGACCGACCAACCGCGTGGTCGCGGTGTTGACGGAATCGAAATCGGGGCGACAGGCGTGGTTGGCGGAAAGGTTCGTCGATTGCAGCGGCGATGGTGGTCTGGCCGCCCACGCCGGCTGCCGTTTTGACGTCGGCACCGGAGCCGATTGCGCGTGCCAGCCGATGTCGATGCTGGCGCTGTTGACCGGAGTGGATCCCGACGTGATCGGGCCATTCATCCGAGAGACCGGGCCGGAAGCCAAGCAGCGGTTGTTGAAACTGATGGAGACCGGCGGCGTGAAGCCGTCTTACCGTGCACCGACGCTGAGGCATCTGCACAGTGGCGTCTACAGCCTCATGACGAATCACGAATACGGGATCTCGGCATTTGACGCGAGCGCCATCACCGAGGCCACCATCAGGGCCCGCCGCGAAGTCCATGGAATTGTCGCGGGACTGCGGCAACTCGGCGCTCCCTGGCAAGATCTTTCGGTCGTCGCAGTGTCGGTTCAAAAGCAGACGATGCCACACCAACTCGACTGGCGTGAGATCAGAAAATGGAAGGTGTCCTTTCGGTAAGCATGCATGAAGCCGATGAGGCGAGCGGGGTAGATTGCCGGTCCATTCTGCGCTCATTGTGGAGGAGGACCGATGACAATGCATTCCCGCGGCCGCGGCGCTGGCGATCTGGCGCGGGCCAAACGGCGATTCGATCAGTGGCGACGCTCCGGACGCTGAGGTCGCTTGCCCAACGAGTTATGGACCCTCGCCGCCGAAACTGCCGCCAGGCACGGCATTGAGGCCACCGCGGAGCAGCTTCGCGTGGATCCTCAGCGCCTGGGGCAGTGGCTCGATCGCTTGGGATTGACGGCCCCCGAGAATCGACACCAGCCCGCGGCAACCGAACACAACCAGCCTGGTCCCTGTTTTGTAGAACGGGAACCAATTCCGCTTGCTCCCAGCGGACAGTGCCAATTCGAAGTGGAAAAGGCGTCAGGACGGAAGCTGCGAATTGTTCTCTCCGGAGACGCTGTGGCGCAAGCGCCGCAGCTGTTGGCTGAAATCCATCGGGAGGCGCCGCGATGATTCAAACCAGTCCCACGATGCGCATCTTCGTCGCCACCGAGCCGGTCGACTTCCGCAAAGGGATCGACGGCTTGGCCGTCATCTGCCGTAAGCAGC
>CAYWXT010000110.1:0-17013 GCA_964462125.1 uncultured Pirellulaceae bacterium
TCCCGCTGCACGCCATTCATGAACAGGTAGTCCGCATTCCCAAACCAGCCACCGGTGCCGCCGAATGCGAAGGAATAGCCGTACAGCGCCCAGATGATCGTCATTATCCCCATCAAAAAAATGCACTGCATCATCACGCTCAGGACATTCTTGCGGCGGACCAACCCGCCGTAGAACATTGCCAACCCCGGGGCGGTCATGAACAACACGAGTGCAGCGCAGGTCAGCATCCAGGCGTTGTGGGCCGCCAGCGGGCCCTCACTGATCTCGCCGTCGGGGAGCGCCCCAGAATCCGCCGCAACCTCGACCTGTGCCGGCTCTGGCGTCTCTTGAGACCAAACAGCGGGCGCGGCCCAGCAGACGAGAAAAAACATCACGGGCAGCGCCCGGATCGCATGCATCCGACTCACGACATGCCAACCTATCTTGGAGGAATTCGATAACGCAGGGATCGACCTGCGGAACCCAAGATACGTTCTGAGAGGACTCCGCGAAAGCGATCAATCCGCCTCGTTGCCGCTGAGAACGGCCATGAAGGCCTTCTGGCTGATCTCGACGCTGCCGATCGCCTTCATCCGTTTCTTTCCTTCCTTCTGTTTCTTCAGCAACTTTCGCTTCCGGGTGACGTCGCCGCCGTAGCATTTTGCGGTCACGTTCTTGCGCAGCGCCGGGACCGTTTCTCGGGCGATCACGCGGCTGCCGATCGCCGCTTGCACGGCAACCTCGAACATGTGCCGTTCAATCTCGGCCTTGAGCCGCTTGGCCACGGCGCGGCCGCGCCGTTCGGCGTCGCCGCGGTTGCAGACCACACTCAGGGCGTCGACCCGATTGCCGTTGACGAGCATGTCGAGTCGGCACAGGTCGGCCGGCTCAAAACCCATCATTTCGTAGTCCAGCGTCCCATAGCCGCGGGTGCAGCTCTTGATCTTGTCGTGCAGATCGTAGACGACCTCAGCCAGCGGAATGTCGTAGGTCAGCATTGTCCGCAGCGGTCCCAAGCACTCCTGGGACTTCTGGATCCCCCGGCGTTCCTGGCAAAGCTTCATCACCGCGCCGATGTACTCGTTGGGGACGATCACGTTGCAGCGCACGATCGGCTGGCGGAACTCTTGGATGTCACCCGGGTCGGGGACGTCTTGCGGCTTGTGGATCGTGTGCACCTCGCCTCGCTGGTCGACAATCTCGTAGGTCACGTTTGGCGCGGTTTGCACAAGATCGATGTCGGCTTCCTGCTCCAGGCGTTGCTGGATGATTTCCATGTGCAGCAGCCCCAGAAAACCGCATCGGAAACCAAACCCAAGCGCCTCGCTGGTCTCGGGCTCGAACTCGAAGCTGGGGTCGTTGACGGCCAACCGTTCCAGGGCATCCCGGAGTTCGGAGAAGTCCTGTCCGTCGCTGGGATAGAGCCCGCAATACACCATTCGTTTGGGCCGCGCGTAACCCGGCAGCGGCTCGGCGGCGTTCTTGCCGGGGACGCTGACCGTGTCGCCGATGTGCACGTCCCCCAGACTCTTGATGTTGCAGATCAAATAGCCGACCTGGCCCGCCCGCAACGACTCACGCGGCTCGCGGCGGGGTGTGAACTGACCGACTTCGACCACATCGTGCTCGGTCCCGGCGCGAAGAAAGCGGATTTTTTGGCCCTTGTGGACCGTTCCCTGCATCACACGGATGTATGTGATTGCGCCGCGATAGTCGTCGTAGTTGGAGTCGAACACCATCGCCTGCAACGGCGCTTCGGGGTCTCCGGCCGGTTCGGGAACCTGCTTGATCAGGGTTTCGACCAGGGCGTCAACGCCCAGCCCGGTCTTGGCACTGACGCGAATGCACTCCTCGGGATCAATCCCCAAGGTGTTCATCATCTCCTCGGCCACTTCATCCGGCCGGGCATGCGTCAGGTCGATCTTGTTGATCACCGGGATGATGGTCAGATTGTGTTCCATCGCCGCGAATGCATTCGCGACCGTTTGGGCCTCGACCCCTTGAAAGGCATCGACCAGCAACAGCGCCCCCTCGCAGCACGCCAGCGAGCGGGAGACTTCGTATTGAAAGTCGACGTGCCCGGGGGTGTCGACCAGGTTCAGCTCGTAGTCCCGGCCGTTCCATTTGAAGTGCATCGAAACCGCGCGGGCCTTGATCGTGATCCCCCGCAGTCGCTCGAGCTCCAGGTCATCCAGTAGCTGCTCCTTCATCTCCCGCGTGCTGACCGTGCCGGTTTGCTCCAGCAACCGGTCGGCCAGCGTGCTCTTGCCGTGGTCGATGTGAGCAATGATGCAAAAGTTGCGAATGTTGGATGCCATGTTTGTCCGTTGAGAGTGGGTTGATACCTTTGCCGGTCGCGTCAAGGGTGACCGCTTTCCTTGCGGGCGTAGCCGGCCGCACCGAGATAGCCAGCGTCGGCCCCCAACGCGGCGAAGGCGATTTTTGTTCCGGCGTAAACGTTGTCAAACGTCCGCTGCTGAAATTCGTCAGAGACCCCCTTCAAGAATCGTCTTCCGATCGGAGACTGGGAACCTCCAAAATTCATCGCCCCGCCCAGGACGACCGAGCCGGGGTCGATGATGTGGATGATCGTCGTCACGCCGACACCGAGCCAGCGGGCAGTTTCATCGATGATTTCCAAGGCCAGCGAGTCCCCATCGGCGGCGGCCTCATAGACCCGCTTGGCGGTCAGCGCCGATGACCCCGCTTCACCGCCTGCCGCCCCGCGCGGGGCCCACAGCGAACTGGCGGCACCCTCGGCCAACCGCTGCGCCGCTCGCCGAGCCACGCCGCTGGCCGACGCGTACGCCTCCAGCTGACCCTTGCCGCCCCCCCACACGCAGAGTTCTGCTGCCGGGGAGGAATCGACGATGATGTGGCCGCATTCGCTGCCGAAACTGTTCGTGCCGTTGACCAGCTCCCCCTCGATGATGATCCCGCCACCGACGCCTGTCCCCAGGGTGAGCAGGACCATCGAGCGAGCGGCTTGACCACTTCCGAGCCAATACTCCCCATAGGCCGCCGCGTTGGCGTCGTTCAGGAACGAAATGGGACGGCCCAACCGCTCGCCAAGGGTGTCCCGAATCGGGAACTCACACCAGTTGGGAAGTTGGGGAGGGGCGACCAAATAACCACGTGGCAAATCGATTGGACCGGGAGCTCCCAGCCCGACGCGGAGTACCTGGTCGCCGACCGACAACCGCTGCTCGATCTGCGCAACCGCTTCGGCCACCCGCCGCATCGCCTTCTCTGGTCCCTCCGACTCCAGGGTCGGCAGCCACTCGTAGGCCAACGTCCGTCCCTGGTCATCGACCAATCCGAGCTTGATCCCGGTGCCCCCCAGATCAATCCCCCAGAAATAGGGCGACTGGGCTGCGGAAACGTCGCTGATTGCCGGGGTAACGGACATGGAGTCGGTTAAACTGGGTGGAAATAGGGGAGCTGCTCGCGGAGTATAGGAGCGAGTCCCGAAAGCCACAACGAGCGATCCATGTCACCAGCCAAGAGACCCGCCAAGGCCGTCTTTCTCACCGCCGGCGCCGCTGGCATGTACTGCGGCAGCTGCATGCATGACAACAGTCTCGCCAAGGCACTGCAGGCCCGCGGGCTGGATTGCCTGTTGCAGCCGATCTACACGCCGATCCGGACCGACGAATCGAGCATCGCCAGCAACCGTATCTTCTTCGGCGGCATCCATATCTACCTGCTACAGCGTCTACCGTGGCTCCGCTTTGTCCCCCGGTCGGTGCGGAACCTGCTCGATTGGCCCCCCCTGATTCGCCTGGCCACCCGCCGTGTCCGCTCCACCGACCCCGCCCAGTTAGGAGCCCTGACGATTTCGATGTTGCAAGGAAGGGAGGGGCGGCAACGGGAAGAGGTGGCCCGCTTGATCGATTGGTTGGCCCACGACGTCAAACCGGACGCAGTCCTGCTGACCAACCTGCTGATCGGCGGCGTGTTGCCGTCGATCCGCGAAGCTTTGCCCAATGCGCGGCTGGTCGTGATCCTGCAAGGGGACGATATTTTTCTTGATCATCTCCCCCAGGAGGCGCGGGCGGATGCGATCGCGTTGTGCGGGAAGCTGGCCGGCAGCGTCGACCGCTTCGTCGTCAACAGCCACTTTTATCGGGACACGATGGCCAGCCTGTTCGGGCTCCCAAAAGACAAGTTCGACGTGCTGCCGCTGTCGATCGATCCGGTGCCGTTCTGCCCCCCAGCCTCGGCTCCGCCCGTGGTCGGTGCGCCGCGGCCGGTCGAACGGGGAGATGGGCGCGACCACGATGGCTTTCGAATCGGCTACCTTGCCCGGATCAGTCCCGAAAAAGGCTTGCACCATCTCGTCGAAGCCTTTCTCCAGCTCGCCCGGCGTCCGGGGCATGAGCGGACGACGCTGCATGCGGCCGGTTGGCTCGGGGAGACGCACCACAGCTACCTCGACGAGCTCCGCCGGCGAATCGATGCGGCCGGACTGGGAGACCGATTCACCTACCACGGCAGCCCCGACCTGACCGGCAAGGTGCGGTTCCTGCAGTCGCTTGATGTGCTGAGCGTTCCCACCGATTATGCCGAGCCCAAAGGGTTGTTTGTGCTTGAGGCCCTGGCGGCGGGCGTTCCCGTGATCCAACCGGGACATGGGGCGTTCCCGGAGCTGATTGAGTCGACCGGCGGAGGACTGCTGTTCCCACCAGGGGACATCGAGTCGCTCTGTGAGTCGATTGACCGGATCCGGAGCGATGCCGATCTGCGGCAGCGGTTGAGCCATGAGGGGCGCAGTCGGGTGCTGCAAATCCACGGGATCCAAAACGCCGCGCAGCAAATGGAATGCCTGATGCTGGGATTGCCGCTGCCGACGACCGGGTCCGATCGTCCACGCAGCGGGCTCACATCCCTTCCCGGCGGAGCGTCAATTCACGCTCGATGAAGCGTCCACCCAAGAATTGCGGGGGGACGAAACTGTTGCCGTTCAGTGGCACGCGGACAGCGACGGTGACCTCGGCGGTGTCCGCTTCGATATTCGCCGGCAGCACCTGGATGTTGAAATGATCGATGCCGACCGCGGCGAACATCCGGCGGGCCTCCTGCCGAGCTTCGTCTGCTGCCCCGCCGGGGATGATCGCGCGGCGTGCCGCTTCGTAAACCGCGTTGTCCGTGGTGTGGCGGACCATGGCGACTCGGCCGAACTCGAACGCCGCAAAGAAAAAGAAAAAGGCGAGAGGTGCCACGGTGACAAGCTCCGTCGCGGTAACTCCGCTTCGGCGATACGTGCTGTGTCGAACCGTCATCGGATGCATCCTCTTCATGTTCATTCCGTCATCATCGTGCTCTGAGTCAGCGCGAGCTCACGGAAAACGTCTTCGAGTTCCCGGCGGCTAGCAGAGTGAAAATGGTTGCCGCCGCCAATCGACGCGACCTTTTGCATCGGAGGGCGATTGGCATCGCGCCCGAAGGTGATGGTATGGATCTTCACTCCTCGCTCGGCGATCGGCGCCGCAACGTCGCTCGGCTCGCGGATCGCGTAGTGCTTCGCTCCGGTCACCACAATCATCGTCCGCTGGACGAACCGCGAGGAACGCCCTTGAGCGAGGATCGCCTCACCTGCCTCCATTCCCGCCGAGATGTTGGGGGTGCCGTGGAGATTCAAGGTCGGCAGCGCCGTGGTGATCTGGCTCAGTGATTGAGTCAGCGGGACATCCTGTGTGGCGTCACGGCTGTAGGACGCAAGTCCCACGTGCTCGTGCGACGGCGTCTTCTTGAGAGTCTCGACGAAGGTGTTGATCGCGAACTTCAAATCCGACCACGCGTCACCTTGCATCGATGCCGAACGGTCGATCACCAGCACCAACTCGCGTTCGATATAAGTGGCCGTCGCGGTGACCGGCGGTTCAAGCACTTGGTGGCCGAAGAAGTTACCGAACAACAGCGGCATCACCCCGGACGGCGAATTGCTGGGTCGGCCTCCGCGGACCCGCACGCTGTTGGTCGGCGTGCCGCCGGGGGTGAACTGAAACGCGCCCGACTCATCGACAACGCTATGGCCGAGCTGAAAATCATCGGAGTTCAACCGGAGTGGTTGGCCATGGACCCGATTCTGTTCCGCGATCGCTTGCCCGCGGGCGATGGCGAGCTCGATATCGAGTGAATCCGACAGCGCCCCGGCCGCCGCTTTCGCCGCAGCATCGGTGGAGGTCTGCAGCTCTGTTCGGGTCAAATGCGTCTGGGCGAGGTCAACCGAGAACGCGAGGGTCACAATGAATCCTGCCAGCATCAGTGCGATCAGAACCAGCATCGCCCCGCGCCGCCGGCCGCTGGGCTGGCGACGCCGCGCAGCGCCGGATCGAGCACTGCGTTGCACAGAGGCGGTGGTGCCGAGCAAGCCGTTCATTCTTTTACCATCACGACGCGGGAAGTGATCTTCCGATCGGGCATGAATTGACCTGACAGGGGGCGATTGTTTTTGGTGGACGCCGAGATCTGGATCACGATCGGATCGCCGCGCGGGACCGTGGCGGGATCGCCTTCCGGGAACTGAATCGTGAACTCCCGGACGTTTCGGGAGTGCAGAATCGTGGTGGCCCGCTCGATTCCCTGGGTGTTGTCTGATCCCGGCCGGATCGCCTCCCGCGCCCCTTCGTAGGCGGCAGCGTTGAGCGACTGCTTGAGAAAGATATAGCTCGATGCTTCGATGGATCCGTACATCAGCAGGATGATGACCGGCAGACAGACCGCGAACTCAACGGCAGCAACGGCGGATCGGCGACGGCGTGGCGAGGAGGCGAAACGGTGGGGCATGGTCGCGCTCACTCGGCTTCCTCGGCTGCAGAACTTTCGGCCAACCGCGCTCGCTTCATCAACCGGTTGAAGTCGTCGGCAACGGCGGTCCAAAAGTCGCCATGCCGGAATCGCAGCGGAGCGACCGAGCGACCGGCGCTTGCTTCGGCGAGGGCGGACCGCAGCCGCATCATCGGTCCGGCGAACCGATTGGTCAGCTTCAAAGTGTCCCAAACGAAAGCCGGAATCAGCGCGATCGTGATGACGAAGAACGGCAGGAACCGGCGCAGGCAGTCGCTGAGAGTCTGCCCCCAAGCCACGTCGGGTTGCTCGAACAGCCGGAGCCAGATGATCAATGCCAACGAATTGCAGACGAAGAACAACCCCCAATGCAAAGCGATCATTCGGACCAGCCCCCCCTGAACCTCGGAGTCGACAAACATTTTTCGCCGGCGGGGGGCGGCGTCTGACTTAGCCATCGTGTTGCCTCTCGTATCTCGAGGGGGCGTTGGTGCGCGTTGTTGTCGAAATTCGAACTGACCGGCGAGGGCCAACCGCTTTTTAAAAAGAGCCTACGACACGCCGCCCACCAACGAGACACGGGAACCGCAAAAGCCTGGGACCGAGGCGATATCGAAGGGCAGCTTCAGCCCCCCGATTCGCTTCGGTCGCTTCAATCGGCACGACCCCCTGGCCGGATCCTGCCGCGACGCCGGTCGATCGGGCACAATGCGAACCGCACAAGGTTTCCGTCGCACCGTATTCCGTCGCACCGTATTCCGTCGCACCGTATCGAGTCTCACCATGAGTTCCCCCCGCGACCCGGCGCTCGAGCACGACCATTCGCCCGACGGGATCGCCGACCGGCTCTCCGCCACGCCATCGGTCAGCTACCGGAAGGACGCCATCGACGGCGCGGTAACGACCTTTGCAGCTACCTGCTCCGCGACCTCGCCTGATTGGTCCCTCGCCCAATCGGTGCTGGCGGGACGGTTCAATTGATGGGATCATTGGCAGCGAGTGACTCGGATTCCTCCAGACGCACCAGCCCCTGACCGAAGAAGGAAATCGCTGATGAAGGTACTGCTCGCTGTTGACGGATCGACACACTCCGCTGCCGCCGCCCGGTTTGTTCGCGGGCTGCCTGCCAAGACGCCGCTGGACGTCACGCTGGTCACCATCATCAACCCGCCCGACGTGGCCCTGAGCACGTCAACGGAAATGTGGTACCCGCAATACGTCGAACACCAACAGGAATATGCGCAAGAGGCGCTGGCGAGGATCGCCGAGACGTTTCAGGACAGTGACATTCAGCTCGAACAACAGATCGCCCAAGGCCATATCGGGCACGCGATCGTCGATCAAGCCGAGCGGGTCAAGGCGGACCTCGTCGTTGTTGGCGCCAAGGGGCACACCGCGATCGGCCGAATCTTGCTCGGCAGCGTCAGCGACTACGTTGCGACACACGCCGCGTGCTCGGTCGCCGTCGTCCGCCCTCGCGAAGAGAACGAGGACGAGGTGCGCCACAAAGTCTCCATCGCCTATGACGGCACCCCGCCGGCCCAGTCGGCGATGGACGAGTTCGCCCAGTTCGATTGGTCGGGGCTGGAGCAGATCCAGGTCGTCACTGCCTCGCCCAAGCTGGAAGTGTTTCGCGAAGACATCCTCAGCTCGATCATGGAGGAGGGTGCCCGGCGCCGTACCGAAGCCCTGCGGACCGCTAAGGCGGGCGCGGAGAAGCTCCGGGCTCTCGGTTGGAATGTGACCCACGAGTCGATCGAAGCCGAGCACATTGGGGAGGGGATCCTCGAAGCAACCGACAACTTCGGCAGCGACCTGATCGTCGTCGGCGACGCCGGCCGGGGGACCCTCACCCGATTGCTGCTCGGCAGCACCTCCCGCTATGTGCTCCGACACGCCCAGCAATCGGTCTGGGTTGTCCGGCACCGCGAGGGGTAGCCCTTCACGCTTCGGGCACGGCGTACTTGCCGCGATAGGTCCGCTTCAGGAATCGGTTGGCCTGTTCGGCATGGTCGCCGACGAAGCGTTCCAATTTCGGGTCGTGCGTCAGCACGGGGCTCGAAACCAGCTGGCTCGGGGAAACATCGAACGGGGCCAACTGACGCTCCATCTCCTCGACCAGCAGCGGCCAGTCGTCCAACGAGCTGACCGAGGTCAGTTCCGCTCGGTCATAGGAGGCTCCGGCGCGGAACGCGATGTTGGCGAGGTTGCACCAACCGGTACTGTGGTGACCCATTTCCACCGGGGCATGGAGCATCGCCGTATCGCGACTTCGGACCGCGTCGATGAAGTTCTGAACGTGCAGCGGAACGATGTTCCCCCCGGAAAACTCCCGGATCGTCTTGCCCTGCAAGTCCACCGCACGCCCCTTCTGACGCTGGCCGAGGTAGTAGCCTCCCTCACAGGCAACGACGTACCCGCTGCCGGGGCCGTCCACCGGTTTGCCAGCCCGCACTTTCCAGCCTCCCTTCTGGTCCTGGCCGCGGTTGAGGTTACTCAACGCGATCAACGTTGGGAATGTTTCCGTCTCGAACAACGCGTAATGGACGTTGGGAGTATTGCCGGCATCGTCCCAAGCCACCCGCCCGCCCGCCGCGACGATTCGCTGAGGCGTGGTCACCTCGTCGCGATAAGCGACGTTGCGGATGTCGTCCAGAATGTGAACGCCCCAATTCCCCATTTCGCCGCTGCCGGTATTGAAGTCCCAGTGCCAGTCATAGTGCAGCTTGTCCCGGTAAATCGGCGTCTCCGCCGCCGGCCCGAGCCAAAGATCAAAGTCAACAGTGGAGGGAATTTCGAGCGGCATCGAACGCTGGCCGATCGGGGCCCGCGGCCCCAAGCGATTGGCCTGGACATAGCGTATAGCTCCGAGCCCTTGCTCCTGATGCAGAAATCGCTTCGCTTCAGCCTGCATCGGGTCACTTCGCTGCTGCGTCCCGATCTGGACGATGCGGTCGCTCGTTCGCGCCGCTTCGACGACCTGGCGTCCTTCCCATTGGCTGTGTGACAGTGGCTTTTCGACATAGACGTCCTTGCCCGCATCGAGTGCCCACAGAGTCGCGAGACAATGCCAATGGTTGCAGGTTGCGATCACCACCGCATCGACGTTCGGATCGTCCAAGACCTTGCGAAGGTCGGTGTGCGCGGCGGTTGAATACTTTTCCGCAAACTCCTCGCAGAGCTTCCGATCTGGATCGGCCACGGCGACCAGCCGACAGTGCTGGATCTTGGAAAAGGCATCGGCGAGTTGCCCGCCGCGCCAACCGGCCCCCAGAATGGCGACTCGGACCTCTTCATTCGCAGCCGCCCACGCGGCACCGTCCAGAGTGGCCGCGGCGGCGCCGGCGGCGGTTCCCATTAAAAACGTTCGACGGGTCGGGGTTGGTCGCATCACTTAGCTCCATTTGGTCGGGGGATCGATGGTACGCGGAGGCCGCATGCGTCGGATGATGATTTGTCGGATGTTTGCGGTTTCCGAAGATGGGCGGACAGTCGCCGTCACTCTTTCTCCGTCCGTCGATAATACTCGATCGGGAACGGGGCCTGCGACGCTCGCTCGGGGTGTCGCCAGGGAAACAACGTCCCCCGGTCCTCCAACAGCGGCATTTCGCTTCCCTCGGACTCCGCTAACAGCTCCCATAGTCGGGAGTTGAGCATCTCGACCCGCTCGGCATGCTCCGGATCGTGGATCAGGTTCTGCAACTCCTCCGGATCGTTCTCCAGGTCGTACAATTCATCTCGATCCCAGAGCCCATGGCATCGAATGTATTTCCAACGCCCCCCGATAATCGCATGCAGCGTCGGGGTTTGGGGATAGTTGCGTTCCCAGTAATACTCGTACAACAACTCTTGGCGCGAGAGCTGCTCCACGGCGCCGCTGCAAACCGCCGACCAGAAGCTCTGGCCATCGTCCTCCTCCAACGGTTCCGCCCCCGCCGCCTCGAGCAGGGTGGAGGCGATGTCGATGTTCCCGACCAGCCCTTCAAACGGCTCCCCCGCCGGAATTTCCCCAGGCGCCTTGATCAACAACGGCACCTTCGCGCTCGCCTCATACGCGGTGCGTTTGTCGATCAAGCCATGATCACCAAACTGAAAGCCATTGTCGCCCATGTAGACGACGATCGTGTTGTCGGACAAGTCGTGTCGATCGAGATAGCCGGTCAGCCGTCCCAATCCGTCATCGACCGCCAACAGCGCCGCGCAGTACCGCCGGTAATAAACCTCGGGGGAGAAATCGGGCAGGTTGTATCCAAAGTCGGCCCCATGGCGGCTGTTCCGCTGGTTGCGGACCCACATTGGCGACTTGCCCGCGTCCAGTTCTTCGATTGTCGGAATTTGAATCGGGTGCGGCTGCTCCTCGTAACGCCCCAGATGCCGGTCCGCTGGTACGAAATCCGAATGGACCGCTTTGTGGCTAACGTACATGAAGAACGGCTTGTCTCCATCGCGCTGGTCCAACCACTCCAGCGCGTAGTCAGTCAATTCGTCGGTGATGTAACCTTCTTGCGGCACACGGCGCCCGTTGACGTTGAACCCGTCATAGGTCGTTTGCGGAACCTCGCGGAGCGTGCCGTGCCCGTCAGGCCAATATGTTCCTTGGCCTTTGAAGGCGACCCAATGGTCGAAACCTCGCTGCGGCTCGTCGACATCGCCCCCCATGTGCCACTTGCCGATGAACGCCGTCTCATAGCCGGCCCGCTGCAGGTGCTCGGGGAAAAAGACCAGATCCGGGTCGACCTCGTGGTAGTTGTCGACGACGCGGTGGTTGTGCGCGTACTGGCCGGTCAAAATCGACGCTCGGCTGGGAGAGCATAACGACGTCGTCACGTACGCCCGGGTGAACATCGCGCCGTCCCGCGCCAAGGAATCCATGTGCGGCGTTTCCAAATACGGATGGCCGGCTGCCCCCAGACAGTCAAAACGATGGTCATCGCACAGGATGAACACGATGTTCGGTGGTCGATCGGACGACGATTCGGCCCACGCTGTCGAGAACGACCACGTCCAAGCCAGCAGACACCAACAGAGACACAAGCAGCGAAACATCAGCAAATCCAACGAACGGGGGAAGGAACAAGGCTCGGCACGACAAGGCACGACCCTCGGAATCACGCCCAGTCGTGCATCACTCATGCGACCATACAAATCGCATCGTAGCAGACCACGGCCGGCGTCATCCGGCGAGCTACGGTGCGTCATCCGAACGACGCAACTCTGGCCGCGCCCGCTCACCTTTCATCTCGGAGGGCAGCTGCCAGGTGGCGGAACCAGAGCGGTCGGTGAAGTACAGGCGTGACGGTGAGTGTTCGTCTGGATTGCCGTCAGTCCAAAAGGCGTAGACGTCGTCGTGGGCGTTGACCGGGCGGCGGACGTAACCGTGATTGAACTCGCTCTCGGACGTTACCTCCCGTTCCTTGGTCCAACTCTCTCCGCGGTCGCTGCTGGTCCAAATCTCGACCTCGCCGCCGGTCCCCCAACGCTGCGGCCCGGGCCCGCTGGGGGTGAACACCCGCCACGTCCCGTCCGCCTCGATGTGCAACGACCCGGTGTCGTAGTTGTGCGTGGTTGACGTGACGTCGTGAAACAGCCACTGCGCCCCGTCCCAGTGGACAACACTGACCGTTCGCGGCTCGCCGCCGGGCCCGGGTTGATGATTCGCCGAGGTGACGGTCAGGATCACGGGGTGGCCGTCGGCATCGAGACGGATGTCCTTGTTGTAAACCAGTCGCTGTTCGGAATGGTAATCGCGCACCAGCGCCGGCCCATCCCGATCGGTTAGCGGCAATTCGACCGTCGTTCCCTCGATCGTCTGCCAACTTTGGCCAAAGTCTTTGGTTTCGACATAGTACAGGTTGGTTCGCCGATCGACGTTACCGCCCGGATGCATGTTGAAGATCGTCATCACCCGACCGCCAACGGTGTTGCTGATCTGGTAATGCCCCCCCATCCCAGCAAGCTTCACCGCGTCGCTCCACTGACGACCATCGCTGCTGGTGGCAAAGTACAATTCCCGCCCACGCGTGTACTTGGTGTGCAGATGGATGAATCCCTGGCCCTCGACCCAAAAGGGTTGCGGGTAGGTGAATTCTCCTTCGTACATCTGCTCAAACGCATCGGTGCTGTACGGCTCGGTACTGCGATAGATAAACCCGGGGCGGCTCCGGCCCCGGCCGCTGACGTAGACCCACAGGTGGCCTTGATCGTCGAGGGCCAAACTCGGGTTGTCATGGGGATCGTCGACCCCCTGCTTGTCGTGAACAATCGTCGGCCGCGGCACCTCGCCGCTGGCATGGTCATAGAAGGAAGCCATCGCGAGCAGGTGTCGTTCCCCGTGGCGACTGCCGCCGTAGACGAAGAAAGTCTTGTGCGCCTCCGGGGAATAAATCGCCAGCGGGATGTGCTTGGCCGTGTAGGTCCCCAGGCCCCCGGAGTACTTGTCGCCGTAGTCGGAAAATTGGCCGAGGGTGAACCAGATCCCGCGGTAGCCATCGGCCTTGTCCGACGAGACGATCGGGGCCGCGGGGGCGTCGTCGTCGGAGTCTTTCTCGGACGCCGCGACCGGCAGGGAGCTTTGGAAAACGACAAGGGCGATCAGAGCCAAACTCGTGATCAGAGCCAAACTCGTGATCCGAGCCAAACTCGTGATCCGAGCCAAACTCGTGATGGGGGACAGGCGGCGTGGGCGAATCGTTAATTTCGGCATGATTCCGGCTCTTCGTGGCTTGGTCGTTTCCCGCCCACTATAATCGCTGGCGCCTTGGCTCGGTTTGCCGTTGACAGAGGGCCGTCGAGAACCACACTTGGACAAGACCATGCGATACGTTCTCCGCCTCACCGCTCTTTGCCTACCGCTGCTCTTTTCCGGGTGCCCGGTCATGCAGGCTCCGGAGTCGGGAGAGGAGTTAGCAGCCACGTCCGCGGGCCGCACGTCGGTGCCCGATTCCGAGCCCGCTTCTCCGACGGAGCCGAGCGGTGAGGATCCCGCTGGCGAGAAGCCCGCTGGCGAGGAGCCCGCCGTGGGTGGTGCGGACGCTGACGCAATCCGGCCGTTACTCCAGCGGGTGGAGCAGGCGCTGCAAGACAATCTGGCGAACCGTCGGCTTTCCACCGAGCTCAATGGAGCGTGGCAGATTCTGCATGGGATCCTGGCGTACGGGACGGAGTTTGAGATCGAGACGCCGGAGGGGACCCGCCCCGCGGTCGATCATTTGCTGCAAGGGGGCCGTGTCGAAGGGTTCGAAGCGTTCCCTGGCGATAAACTTGGCGACTCATCGCGGCCCGGCCTGCGGATGGAACTGCAGCCGAGCACGAAGGTGGGGCAGGGACATCGCGACCAATGGCTGGCGGTGTTGGCCCAAGCTGGCTTGGGGCCGGACACGGTTCTCCGCAGTGGCGACCACGAGTTCGTGATCGAGGACTGGGTCCGCCAGGTCGAACACGACATCCCGTTGAACGTGGAGTGGGAATTCAGTTGGACGTTGATCGGATTGTTGGCCTATCGTCCCACCGATCATCGCTGGACGGCACGAGACGGGAACGAATACGACATCGAGGTGTTGTTGGAATCGGAGATTGAGCAGAGCTTGCCGGAGAGCGCCTGTGGTGGGACACACCGGTTGATCGGAATTGCCATGGCGGTCGATCAGCGGCGTGCGGAACAGGGGCTGATGATCGGAGCCTGGGATCGTGCCGAACGATTGCTCGCCGATTCGATTGTCCAGATGAAGCGGAACCAGAATCCCGATGGTTCGTATTCCGTGGACTTTCACCACCGGACCGGCTGGACCCGCGACCTCGGCGAGACCCTCAGCACAACCGGTCATGTGCTGGAGTTCCTTTCGTTGGCGGCGTCGGAGGAGACGCTGCGGGAGCCCTGGGTGCAGCGGAGCGTCACACATCTGTGCGACGTTTTGGAGCAGTGCCGTGAGATCGACCTGGAGTGTGGTGCCCTGTACCACGCCCTGCATGGCCTCGAAGTCTACGGGGAGCGACTCGGGAGAGCCGGCTCAGCCTCATAGGCATGCTGGAATCGCTTGAGCTGCTCGTGCAGGTGCCACTGGCCGGGGTCGTCGAGCAGGCAGGCGCGTTCGATCTGCACCGCCTCTTCGTAGCGGCCGAGTCGAAATAGGATCTCGGCGAGGGTGTCCCGATAAATCGCACTTTCCGGATGCATTCGCACCGCGCGTTCGGACAACTGCAGGGCGTCCTGGAGCCGCTGGCCGTTGACCGCGGCGACCCAGGCGAGGTTGTTGGCGGTCGTTGCATCGAAGGGATAGTCGCGGCTATAGCGTAGCCCGGCGTCGATGATCCGATCGAGCGTCTGGCGAGCGAGGTCCTCCATGCCGGCTTCGCGGACGCTGGGAAGGAGTTCTTCGGCGAAACGGATATCGAGCGGATCGAGCGAGAGGATCCTCTCAAACGCTTCCCGCACCCCCGCTTCATCACGCCGCTGGACCGCTGCTTGCAGCGACCACCGATGCGTGACCAACGGTAGCGAAACATACGCAGCAGGGACAAATTGCGTCGACTCCAAGGTGCCGCTGAAAGCCATATCGAACCATCGCGCCGCCTCCTCCGGTTGCTCCTCCGCAGCGAACAGCGCGAAGGCGTAGGCGGCGGTGTAGAACGCGGCCCCTTCAGGGCTGCCCATGGCGGTCACCGGCAACAGCCCGCGGAAACCGTGATCGGCTAACTCCCGTTCCTCCCGGTCGACGAGGTAGCGAAGCAGCTCCAAATTCGTTTCGGTCGACGGCGAGGCGAGGACCAGGCGGAGCAATCGTTCCCAACGCTCGGCCTCCCGTGGGTCGCCCCCGCGTCGTGCCGCGACCCACAACCCGACCAGCGATTTCGCGGCCAAGGTGGTGCCGGAACGTCCTCCACCCCGGATTCCTTGCTCGGAAACCGATGTCCAAATCTGCTCCAACAGCTCACGGGCCTCCCCGCTCCGCCCACTCTCCAGGGCTCGCTCGGCAAGCTCAAACGTCGCCTCCAAGTTGCCGCTAGCGTGCATTTGACGCAGACATCGGCGGGCATACTCCGCCTGACCATGTTGGCGGAAGAAATCGACTAAACCGATCGTCGGCTGGGATTGCGACTGGAAAACGACGCGCCCGCCGATCCGTTCCACCTGGCGTTGGCGTTTGTCCGGAAGTTGTTGATAGATGAACCGGAAACCGGACTTGGGATCGAAACCATGCGGCACCTTGCCATCGAGCAAGGCGGTCACGACATCGAGCCGTTCCCGCAGGGATGCGTGGGGCATCCGCTTCTCGAACGACTCCATCAACAGCTCCAACGTCGCGGAATCGGTGTCGGGAAAGACTCGCACAAGCATGTTTTCGGCCGCCGTAGAGAGGGTCGCTTCTCCCGGAAAAACCGCGAGCCGGCGGACCCAGTCGCGGCGGACCGGGGCAGGGAAACTGGAGATCACGTAAGCCCGAAGCTCCACGCGGCCGACGGCCACATTGCCGCGCGAAAGGCCTTCGGCAATCCGCCATGCCAGATCGTGACGACCGATCGAGATCAAGCATTTCATCAGGGCCAACAGCCGCCGCACCTCCGCAACGGGCCGCTCTCCCTCGCTGGACTTCTGAGCCGCAACCCCCTCGGCCAACCATCGGTCGAGATTCGGTTCAACCCGTTCCAGGGGCCACCCCAGCAGTTCGAACGCCCGGGACTTCTGCACCGCGGCCAGGGCGACTTCAGCGGCCGCTTCGGGCTGTGGGCCGCTCAACACACCACAGGCGGCATCGATTTCGCCGTGAACCGCAAGCGTCTGCCAGCGGAGCGCAATCGAGGCGTTGTCGTCGGCGGCTTCCTGATGGGAAAGCGCGTCAATCGCGGCCGTGCGGATCGCGTCGATGCCCCCACGAGCGGCCGCGATCAGGGCGTGACTCCAGTACCGCGTCTGTTCCGCGGAACCGGCCGGCGCCGCTTCGGCCCGCGCACGGCTCTCCCTGGCCAGCTCGTCCCAGCATCCGGCGAGCGTCTTGACCGCGCGCTGCAACTCGTCATCCTGCGGCTCGGTCCGTTCGACAAAATCAACCGCCTCGCCGTGCCGATCGCGGAGGATCAGAATCAGTGCGGTGGCCTCCGCCCGCTCCGTTCGACTCCACGTTTCCGCAGCCTGAGGCAACAGGTCGTCCGGAGCAATCTCCTGGCCGAGCCAACGCATCAAGTGCAGCCGGCAGGCCGCCAATTCCTTGGAGTCGGCGGCGATGTCGACCAGCTGCAGCAGTTCCT
>CAYWXT010000111.1:0-16972 GCA_964462125.1 uncultured Pirellulaceae bacterium
CTCCGGATCGACGCTGGACAAGCTCACCGTTCCTGGCCGTTTTGCCAATTCCGACATCACGCACGTGCTGACCGAGAACCTGCTGATTGAAGGCAACGTTGGCGGCCAACTTCGGACCGCTGGCGGATTGGCGGCCCGGGCCGCTGGCCGGCTGGTTGTTGATCCGGGGGTGGTCGTGAAACTGGCCGATACCCGCATCGAGGCGCAACGCGGCGGTTCGTCGCTGATCGCCGAAGGGTCGGAGAACCGGCCCGTGGTCTTCACCTCCCTGGCGGACGATCGTTTTGGGGGAAGTGGTACGTTTGACACCAATTCCAGCGCCGATTCGTTCGGATCTGCGGGCGATTGGGGAGGTTTCTATTTCGGCGAGGTCAGCTCGGGCAGCTTTGACCGTTCGATCATCAGCTTCGCTGGTGGGGAGTCGCCGATTGAGGGCGATTCGGTTCCCTTCAACACAATCGAGGCTCACCAGGCAAATGTGCGGGTCGCCAACAGCTTGATCAAGGACAACGCCGGCGGCAACGCGAGCGGCGTTCGCAATGGGCGGGGGGCGAATCAGGCGGCCACAATCTACGTCCGCGGCGCTCAACCGATCATTGTCAACAACACGATCGTCGATAACGCGGGACCAGCGATCAATGTCAACGCCAACTCGCTCAATTTCCCGGTCCAGCCCGACCGTGGGCGAAGTACTGGGCGGTTGGATCGCTTTTCATCGTTCGATGACAACCATGGGCCGCTGATCCGATTGAACCGGCTGAATAACAACGGCATCAATGGCGTGATGGTGCGGGGCGAGGAGTTGACGACCGAAAGTGTTTGGGACGACACCGATATCGTCCACGTCCTGCAGAGTGAAATCGTGGTGGACAACCACCATTCCTTCAGCGGCCTGCGGCTGCAGAGCGGGAACGCGGAAAGTTTGGTGATCAAATTGGCGGGGGCCGACGCCGGCTTCACCGCGACCGGCACGCCGCTCGACATTGTCGACCGGATCGGGGGGACGATCCAGGTGCTCGGAGCTCCCGGCCATCCGGTGGTCCTGACGCACCTGGCGGACGACAGCGTCGGTGCCGGATTTGCTCCGGACGGCAGAGTGATGACCAACACGAACAACTCCGTGTCTCCCAGCACCGGGGCGAGCGGAGCTTGGCGAGGGCTTCGCTTCGAGGAGTTCAGCAACGACCGCAACGTGGCGATCGTCCGGGAGCGTGAAGACCCGATCACCGGCGGCCAGGACATCAACCGGACGCCGGGCAGGGCGCAGTTCTTGGGCGAGCTCGCTCCCGATGAGAAGAGCGGCGATGAGAACCGGCGTTTGGGTTTCGAGGTCCATGGTTTCATCAGCCCCGATGATCCGGGCGACATGGACGTCTACAGCTTCCGTGGCGCTGGGGGGACGCCGGTTTGGATCGATCTGGACCGCACCGACCCGACGTTGGATGTCATCGTCGAGGTCGTCAACGCCAATGGAACGGTGCAATCTCGTTCGGTGCGATCTGGTGACCTAACGCATGCGGGGAACGCCAATGCAGCGACGCTGACGCAAAATCCCCTATTGGGTGGCGACTTCTACACCCAGAACTTCCGCGACGCCGGGATGTTTTTTGTACTGCCGGGAGCCGTCGGCCAGGTGGGTGAATACTTTGTGCGCGTGCGCAGCAATCCACAATCCGATCCGGCCACCTCCTTCGAAGGAGAAAGCAGTGGCGAGTATCAACTGCAGGTGCGCTTGCAGCAGGAGGATGAGTTCCCGGGATCGACGGTGCAGTTCGCGGATATCCGCTTTGCCCAATCGGCGATCGATGTCCGTGGTTTGCCGGGCCGCAGTCCGCTGGTGGGCGAAGCGTCCGAACTGCCGGATGCCAACGGGACCTCGGGTGCCGCGCAGGGGCTGGTCAATCTGCTCGAGACCGATACGGCGACCCTGAGCATTGCGGGGGACCTCAGCGACAGCACGGACGTTGACTTCTATCAGTTTGACGTGCAGCACGAGGGAATCCAGGTCATCCCAGGGGCCAATGACGATCCAGGGACCGTGGCGGTGGTCTTCGATCTCGATTATGCCGACGGGCTGGTCCGCCCCGACACAACGCTTGCGGTGTTCGACGACAGCGGAAATCTGGTATTTGTCGGGCGGGAATCCAACATCGAGGATGATTTACCGACTGGCCCGGGCGTCGGGACGGACGATCTGAGCCGCGGTTCGTTCGGGACCGACGACCCGTCCGTCGGACCGGTCCATCTGCGGCCAAACGGAACCTACTTTGTCGCCGTGATGAGTAACCGCCAATTGCCCTCGGCGATTGCTGGAGCCTTTGTCGAAAATCCGTCGATTCCCGAAAACGCCTTGGTACGTTTGGAACCGACCAACACGATTCGCCGCGCGGTCGAGGACCACATCGGATTCCAAGGCCATCGCTCGTTGGGTGTCCGTGTGAGGCCGGAAACGGATGGGATCTTTGACGTTTCTACCGCGGCGGCGCTCGACGACCATGCCGTTCCGTTCCGGTTGGAAGACGTGGCGTTGTTGGTTGGCACCGACAACGCGTCGAATGCGAATAATGACCATCTTTACGTCGTCAATCCGTCTCGTTCGGAACGCTATCTGACGCGGATCTCCGGTGGTAACAACTGGGTTAGCGGCAACGATGACATTCAAGACGTCGTCATCCGATCCGATGGCCGAATGTTCGGTGTGCGGCGATTGGAGGATGTGTCGGACAGTGTCGGGGCGCTGGTCGAACTCGATCCGGCAACGGGTGCGATTCTGTCGACCCAGAACGACAACATTTTGGGAAGGAACCCGACGCCCAATGCGGCAGATCTGAACCAGAATCTGGGGAGCCAACTGCGGCGTGCGGAAGAGTTCACCACGTCGGACGAGGTCGACGCCTTCACCTTCCGGCGGCGCGGGACGAGCGGTCCGGCGGCGGCACCGGTGCCGGACTATCACGTTTATTACGCCGTTCGCGAAGCGGGGAATGCGTCGAAGCTTTACCGGGCCCGCGAAAACGGTGACGCGACCCCAGCGGCCGCCAGTGGTGGTGATCCGCGTTTCGGGAACGTGGGTGACATTCAACCGGTCGGCGTGACCCATGCCTCGACGACGTTGACACTCAACGATGGTGACGACGACGATCCCGAGATCACGCAGGTGCGGGTGGAAGCCAAGGTGGCTGGGCCGTCCGGGAATAACATCACGCTGGTCATCAACCGGCCCGATAATACGAATGCTCAAGTCACCAATGTCGTCGGCAACACGATCTTTTTGAACATCGGAGGCACGGGGGGCCCGCCGCCGACCGGCGGACCGACCGCCGCCGAGATTGTGGATGCCATCAACAACGACGACGACGCCCGAGACTTGGTCACGGCGGTGATCGTGGGTGGGAATGACAATGGCGAAGGGAACAATGGCACGACCGCCGCATTGGCCCCCGAGGGACCGGTGGACTTGAGTGGTGGACAGGGTGTCCCGCTTGATGGTCACGTTACCGGGTTGTCGTTCGGCAATTTCGCTGGAAGCGGCTCGCTGTACGGCGTGACCAGTGGGGGCGAGTTCGTGAGCATCAATCCCAGCAGTGGTGTCGCGACAGTGCTGCATCAGGAGTTCGGTGTTCGGTACGAGGGGCTGTCACTCGGGCCGCAGAATGTCCAAGGGGGGGCGTTCGCGGAGACGTTGTTTGCGGTCACCGCCAACGGTGAGATCCACGCGTACGATGACGCGGGGAACCGGTTGGCCATTTTTGACGGAGGCGCGCAATCGGCTTCGGTCAGCGGCATCAATGTCGGCGGTGCCCGCCCGACCGGTCTGGCCTTCTCGCCGCTGGACTTCAACCTCTGGCATCCCACGATGAAGCGGGCGCCGGATGCCGGTCACGGCGTCGAGGAGGCTCCGGACGACTCCCGGCAGCCCGGGGATGAGAACATTTCGATTCTCTCTCCCGGCAGCGGCGTATCACGCACCAGCGACGAGAGCGACGGCGGCTTGAGTCTTCATTTCGGGTTTGAGCAGTGGAGTCAAACGGAGAACGCCAACTCGCAGGATTACCTCCGCTACTTGAATGGGACCAATGCGCAGCTTGGGATCTTGAACCAGGACCAACATGCCGACTTGAGTAGCAATCCGAACATCGTCGGCTCGTATAACTTCCCTGGCGGTGCGTTCGGTTCGCTCGTTTCCGATTCGTTTTCGCTGACCGGGTCGGTATCGCAAGACCGGCCGACGTTGTACTTCAATTACTTCCTGGATTCCGAAAACCATTCCGGCTCTGACGAAGATTCCGACGTCAACGATCCGTTTCGTGACAGTGCCCGTGTGTTTGTCTCTTCCGACGGAGGACTGAATTGGAATTTGGTGGCGACGAACAATTCGCAGCTCAGTGATCCGGAAGTGCCGGAGACCGATGCGGAGTTGGCCGGCTTTCTGTCGCACCGCGCCGACGCGGGACTCAACAGTCTCACGCCGCGGTCCCGAAACCATCAAGTCGTCCAGGAGTTGTTCGACAGCACGGGCCAATGGCGACAGGCTCGCGTCGACTTGTCGCAGTACGCTGGATTGCCGAACGTTCAGCTGCGGTTCGACTTCAGCACCGCCGGTGCGATGCGGGACGCGACTCTGGGAGGCACCGACGCCGACTTTGGTGAGTTCACCAGTCGCGGCAACAATCCGCGATCGATCCGCAGTTTGAACAACTTCTTCGAAGGCTTTTACGTCGACGACATCATCGTCGGGTATGCGGAGCGGGGTGAGATGGTGACTGGGGTGAGGGTGTCTGATCCGTCGATCACCGACTTGGGGGCATCCAATGCGCGGACCCGGAATCGTGATCCGGAACAGTTTCCCGACGTGCTGTCGGGGCCGTATCAGCTGGAAATCCGGCGGACTGACGACGTGGCGGCGCTGGTTGACGACGAGGGGGTGGCGATCATCAACACCTTCGATACCAACGATCGGCACATTGTCGAGCTGGAACTGACCGCGGAGCTCGATTTTGAACCGGGATCGGCGGTCGACACGTCGCTGCCAGGGCAGATCATCCTCGAGGGGAATGCGGTTTCGGGTTCCGAAATGAAACCCTGGGAGGTGTCCGATGTTGATCCGCTGACGGGGCTGCGCTCGCTCCGCTCAGGGGAACTGACGGAGGCCGGGGACGAGGTCGCGGCGGTCTACCAGGCGAGTGCCTCGGAGCTGGGTTCCGCCTCTGACGGTCGCGGTTTGATCAGCTTCACCTACAGCGTTAGCAGCCGCGAGGAGACTCACGGGTTGATGTTCTTGATCGACGGTGTGCCCCAACTCGTCGTCCCACCAACTCCCCCGGGCGAGTCTCAGACGGGCTCGCCTGGTGAACCGTTGGCCTCGGGCGAGGCTGATCTGGTGACGGTTCGTTTCCCGTTTGCCGGCGCCAACGCAACATTCACCTGGGTTTACAATTTCCTGGACGACCAAGGGAATGCCGCTGGCCAGAACCGGGCCTGGGTCGACGACATTCAGGTCCTTCAAGGTGGCACCGGTTTCGAGGGCGATCGCAACCGGCATCGTGAACAGGGCGTGTTCATCATCGATTCGAACACGATCCGCGACTCGGGAACGGTGGGGGTCAATGTCGAGCCGGGTGCATTGGAAGCCGCCGGCGCCGTCCCGCATCCGGCACCGACGATCAACTTTGCGCAGCGGAACAGCGATCGGCTGGTCCCCGGCGTGGTGATCCAGAACAACATTGTGACCGGGTCTTCGGCGATTCGCTTCGCCGGCGAGCCGACCGCCGTGTCACAGCGTCCGGTGCCGTTCGGCCGGATCGTGAACAACACGTTGGTTGGCGCGGGGGCTGGGACGGGAATCGAGGTGGCGGGGATTGCCAGCCCCACACTGATGAACAACATCGTCACCGGCTTCGGGACGGCGATTGGCGGGGCGACGGGCAGTACTGTCGTCCGTTCCGGCTACTTTCAAGACAACGGAAGCAATGGCCCCACCGGTTCGGGGGCGATTCTCGCCGCCGACTCGACGCCGTTGTTCCGCGATCCCGCCAACGAAAACTACAATTTGGTGGCTGATTCCGCAGCGGTCGACAGTTCGCTCAACACGCTGCAAGACCGCTTCAACTTCGTCAACTTCAAAGAAGATCTGGGGATTCCCCCGAGTCCCTTGGAGGCTCCCGACCGAGATGTGTTCGGTCAGCTCCGTGTCGACTCCTCCACCAATCCCGGTGGTGGCGGATCCCAGGTGTTCAAGGACCGCGGCGCGGTCGACCTGGCCGATACCGATCAGCCTTACGTGGTTTTGCTCGATCCGGTCGACAATGACCAGACGGGCCATGACCGAGACCCGAACGAGACGGTTGTCTGGCTGTCAGACCCGATCGCCGAGAGTTTCCGTTTTCTGATCGGTGATGGGCGCAACCCGGACGCGCCGCAGGAGGGGACCGGGCCTGATCCGTTGACCGTGACGAGCGATGCCGTCACGGTACGGCAGAACAATCGGTTGCTGGTCGAAGGGGTGGATTACAATTTTGCCTTCAACGAGTCCACCGGTGAACTCCGGCTGACACCACTGGGGACATTGTGGGAGCCGAGCCGCGTCTACGAGATCACATTGGACAACGCGGTGATCGCCGATCTGGTCGGCAACCCCCTGCGCGGCAACCGGCCAGACGGTTCGACCGCGTTCACGGTGATCTTGCCGGACGTCGGTTTCGATTTTGGTGATGCCCCCGCTAGCTACGGCACGCTGCTGGTCGACAACGGTGCGCGGCATGCCTTGATCGATGGGGCGTCGCCTCGGCTCGGGGCTGTCGTCGACCGCGAGAAGGATGGCCAACCACCGCCCGGGAGCGACGACGCACCGGCGGAATTGATGGTGGATACGTCGGTCGATTCGCTGCTGATCGACGTCTCCGGCTCGGGGAGTCCCGACGTTTCGCTGCGGTTTGACGCCGCCTTTTCGCCCGCCGCCGGTGACACGATCCAGGTCGACGTTGGCAGGGGTCCGCTGGTGTTCGAATTCGTGCCGACCGGGATCGCGCCGGCGGCCGGTCATTTGGCGATTCGATTCGATGCGTCGGATGGTCCCGAGGTGATTGCTGGCAAGGTTGCATCACGCCTAACCGGTGCCCTGGTCGAACCTGGGGATGCGCTCCGTGTCGAGGTTGATGCTGACAACGCAGACACCGTGCAGCTGCAGAGTTTCGACGGTGAAGACGGCGTCGCCGTGGGAACGCTCAGCAACGGGATCGACCGGATCGTATTTCTCGATCCCGACGCGCCGGAGCCGACGAGCGACAGTTCCGACGTGCTCGGATTCCTGAACCCGCTCGATCCGGCCGGCGCGGAGGTTGCGGTGACGGTTCTCGGCGAAGGATTTCTGGACGCCTGGATCGACTTCAACGGCGACGGGGTATTCGATCCGCAGCAGGAACGGGTACTCGACAGCGAACCGGTGACCGGGGGAGTCAACCGATTGACGATCTTCACCCCCGACGACGCGTTGACCGGCACCACCGAAGCGCGGTTCCGTTTATCGCCCGACGGTGGATTGATGCCGACGGGATTGGCGGTGGGGGGCGAGGTCGAGGATCACCGCGTTGAGGTGATCCCCGTGCCGTTGCCGGTTCCCAGCGACGACCAATTCAGTATCTCGGAAAACAGCGTCGTGAGCCCCGGCAGCGTGCTGGATACATCGACGCTGGGGCTGCCTTCGGTCGTGGACAACGACACGATCGATCCGGCGAACTTCACACCCGTGGAGGTCGTCGTCGACGATCCGCCAGAGTTTGCCGCCGATTTCACACTCGACCCGTCAACCGGCCACTTCGTCTATCAACCCGAACCGAACTTCGCGGGGATCGACACGTTTACCTATCGGTTGGCGAATCAGGCGGCGGCTGCGGGGACGGTACTGCCGACGACCGAATTC
The DNA here is from genome assembly GCA_964462125.1 of uncultured Pirellulaceae bacterium. Classification (GTDB taxonomy): domain Bacteria; phylum Planctomycetota; class Planctomycetia; order Pirellulales; family Pirellulaceae; genus JAWLFY01. The sequence goes on from CAYWXT010000111.1 coordinate 7,919, forward strand.
GCGACCGTCACGATCGACGTGCGGCCGGTCAACGATCCGCCACTGGCCCAGGATCAATCGTTCATCACCACCGAGGATACTGCGGTCACGATCACGGCTGCGGATCTGCTTAACGGTGCGGTACCGCATTTTGATCCGCAGTTCCCGCCTGGGGCACCGGAGGCACCCTTTGACGAGTCGAGCCAGGATCTGCAGGTCGTTTCGATCGAGGCGGGCGCCACGTCGGTCACGGCGGCCAACGCGGAGCAGGGTCCGTTCGCGACGGACAACGGAACGATCTCGGCGACGTTCGATGAGACGACCGGATTTTTTGTCGAATTGAGTTACCTGCCGGACCAGGACCTCAACCGCGACAACGCGGAGTTGCAGCCGTTCGATATGGCGGACGTTTTCGATTTGTTCGAGTTCACGATCGAGGATGACGGGATTTCGATCGATCCCGCGACCATCGATCCGGGGACGGGGGACGTCGTCATCGACGACACGGTGATGGGGACCCCGCGGACGCATACGGCTACGGCGGTGATCGATGTGGCTCCACAGAATGATTCGCCGGTTGCGGCGGATGATTTGGTCACGGTTGGCGAGATCGGCGCGGGGGCAATGGCCTCCCCGATCGACATCTCGACCGATTGGAGCCAGTTCTTGATCGCCTCGGCCGATGACCCGGATGACCCGGCGATTCCGGTGCCGAGCGAAGACCAACCGCTGCTGATCCCAGCCGCATTCCTGTTGCGCAATGATGCCGCGGGCCGGGAGTCTGCGGCCGATGAGGTGAACTTTGTCAACGACAATGACGGCCCGCTGACGGTCATTTCGGTCCAAATGGTGACCCCGGGCGACGGTTCGGTTTCGCTCGATGACGACGGCGATGTGCAGTTCATGCCGCCGAGCGATCAGTTTGGAGAAATCACCTTCAGCTACGTGGTGGAGGACCCGGGCATCGACGAGGACGTCGACGGCAACCGCGTGGTCAATCCGTTGACCACGACCGGCACCGTGACGGTAATGGTCCAACCGGTGAACGACGCGCCGCTTGCCTCTGACCGTTCGCTGACGTTTGAGGAGTCGGGGGATGCCGGTCCGAGCGGGCCATTCGTGTTTAGCCCCGAGGATTTGCTCGTTGGCGCCGCCGATGAGTCTGCGGCTATCCCAGGACCGTCGACCGATGGGCTTCCCTTCCCGTTTGATGAAAGTGAACAATCGCTTCGCGTCGTCCGCTTGCGGACGGCGGCGGGAGCTGTCGACGTTGCCGACCTGGCCGACTACAGCGGTCCCGGAACCGGGAATGGAACACTGACCCTGGACAGTGACGCGGGAGGAACCTTCGAGTTCGATTTCTCTGACGGCGCACTGGTGGAAGGGCGTTTGGTCACGGCCCCCGACTACAACGAACGATCACCGTTTGCGGCGGTGGAGTCGTTGTTCTTCACGATCGAAGATGACGGATTGGCCACCGATCCACAGACCGGGGCGGTCGCGACGCTGCCGGCCGAGCGTTCCGAAACCGAGAGCACGCTCACGGTCGCGGTCACCGAGGCGAATGATTCACCGGTATTTGATTTCGAACCCGTGGTTCATCTCTTGGAACGGGATGACAGTGGCGAAACTGTGATTCCCGATTGGGCGAGCAACGTCCTTCCCGGCCCGGCGACGGCGCTGGATGAATTGGATCGCCAAACGGTCTCGTTCATGTATGTCGCCGACGAATCTGTCGTTCCCGACGGCTTGTTCCGTTTGGATCCGGCAGTGACTCCTGACGGAACGCTGTCGATCTTCCCGGAGCCGGACGCGGTGGGGACCGCGGTGGTGGTGATGCGAGCCACCGACTTCGAGGACTCACCGGCGTTCGAACCACGCAGCACCGAGGTGTCCTTTACCGTCAACGTACAGCCGGTCAACGACGTGCCGCGATTGGACTCGGAAATGCTCGGAAGCTCGGATGCCTTTGACAACGACACTGCCTATGCGGTCGGATCCGACGGCACCATCCGGTACACCTTGCGTGAGGACAACACGCAGGATGATGGCACGCAGGCTGGTTATACCATTCCGCTTCGCGCTGCGACCGGCGCGGGGTTCAATCAGCTCGGACTGCTGGATCTGTTTGAGGTTGGTCCGCTCAATGAAACCGGGTCGCTTCCGGGCGGAGATCAGGTGCTGTCGCTGGAGAGTTTTGAGGCGACGACCGAGCTCGGCGGGACCGTGACGTTGACTGCGGGGGGCGGGAGCGAACCGGAACTGGTGTACGTTCCGCCTCAAGACCACAACCGTCTCATCGGCGGCGTGGACAGCTTTGAGTACACCGTGATCGATGAGAGCCTGACCAGTGGGGAGACGTATCAACTCGGTTCCACGCCGTTTGAGGACGGGATGTTGGTCGACGATCGGTTGACCGTGTCCAACCGAGTGGAGTTCGAGGCGACTCCGGTCAATGACCGACCGCAGTTCGGTTTGTCGACGGACTTCGTCGAAGTCGCGGAAGACACTTCTGGGGCGGCATTTGATGACATTGCGGTGGACATCGCCGCTGGGCCGCCGACGGCAATCGATGAGATCTCGGGGCCGGCCGCGCAAAACGTTTCTTTCGTCCTTGAGCCGCTCGACTTCAATCGCGGTGGGACCGACGATCCGTTTGGGTTCGGCTTCCCGGAGATCTCTCCCGACGGCGAGTTGACGTTTGAACCGCTTCCCGATGTGTTTGGCAGCTTTGACTTCGAGGTGCGGCTGGTCGATTCCGGTCCCGAACTTGGCGATGGCCGGGGGGATCTCAACGTCTCGCTTCCGCAGACGCTGACGATCAAGGTGCAGCCGGTCAACGACCCCCCCTTCCGCATTGGCGGCGAGGCGCCGTTCGAGTTTGACTTGCGGGAGTCGGAGACATTGGTGATTCCGGCCGCTACGATCGGTTTGCCGGTCAACGGCGAGTCGGACGTTTTTGCGGTCGGGCCCGAAAACGAAGCGGAAGATCGACTTCCGCGACCTGGGGGCAATCAAACCTTGTCACTCGCCTCTCCGCTTCCGACGTCAACGGACGAGAATGGAACCCTGGAAACGATCGTCGATGATGGAGGGAACATCGTCGAACTGCGTTACACACCGCAGCCGCATTTCAACGGAGTGGACTCGTTTGAATTCGCGCTCAGCGATGATGGGATCACGATCGACGTCGGCACCGGCAGTGTATCGCGCCCCGACCCGTTGACGGTCACCCAGGAGGTGATCCTCAACACCGTTGCGGTCAATGACCCGCCGGAGTTCAGCGGCGCCCAAGACGTCGAATCCGACGAAGATGCCGGCTTGGTCGCGTTTCCGGATTGGGCAACCGGTGTGGCGGCGGGACCGCCCGAAGCTGTCGATGAGTTGGATGGAACCGCGACGCTTCCGCCCCAGCAAGTCGAGTTCGTGATCTCCCAAATCTCGGGGGATCCAGAACTGTTCGTCCAGCCTCCCACCGCCGCGATTGAGGGAGATACGGCGACCTTGACATACGAGACGGCGGTCGATGCGAACGGGGAAGCGGTGTTTGAAGTTTTCCTGCAAGATGATGGTCCAAACAATCTCGCGCTGGGCGACGTCAATCGCACGCCGACACAAACGTTCATGGTGACTGTGGATCCGGTCAATGACCCGCCCCAATTCACGCCCGGTGAGGACGTCACGGTGGACGAGGACAGCGGCACCTACAGCCAGAGCTGGGCGACCGATATTCTTCCCGGACCGCCGACCGCGGTCGACGAGCTGGCTTCGCAAACCGTTCAGTTTGACGTTGTCACGCCATCGCAGGACGAAGGGCTGTTCACCGAGGACGGCATGCCCGAGGTCGATTCCGACGGCGTGTTGTCCTTTACCCCGGCAGACGATGCGGCGGGGACGGTGACCGTTGACGTGATCGCGATCGATTCGGAAGGCCTGGCTGCGGCTCCGGTTGCGTTAACGGTCGAAATCTTCGACGTCAATGATTCGCCAACGGCGGTCGACGTGACGGTTAACACCGACGAGGACCGTGTGTTGACCATCACCTCGAGTGAGTTGACCGCGAACGATATCGACCCGGACCTCACCACCAATCCGGACGAACTGCTTCGCGTCCGGATGCCAGCTGAATCGTTTTCGACGCTCGGGGCTGCGTTGACGTTTGACGATGCAACGGGCGTGTTGACGTACGATCCGCTGGTGTCCGAGACACTTCAAGCGATGCGGCCCGATGACCTGCTAATGGATTCCTTCGAATACACGGTGGGGGACATCGACGGCGAGCAAGATACGGCCACGGTTGACTTGAACGTGGCGGGCCGCAATGACGCACCCGAGACGGTCGATGACCAAATCGAGGTCGATCCGGACCCCTCCACGAAAACGGTGATCAGTCCGCTCGAAAATGACTTCGATGTCGATGGAACGATCGATCTCGCGACGATCGTGATCACGCAACAGCCCAACTTCGGGTCACTGGCGCGAAATGGCGATGGGACTCTGACCTACACGCCCTTCTCGGGATTCAGCAGCGGAGATTCGTTCCGCTACACGGTGGAGGATGACTTGGGGCAAGCGAGCAAGCAGGCGACGGTGACGATCCTTCCCGCCGCGGTCCCGATTGCTGAGAACGATTCGTTCGTCGTTTTGCGGGACCAGAACGTTCTGCTCGATGTCTTGGCGAACGATACGCCCCAGGGGGCAGCTCTGGATCCGAGCAGCGTGTTGGTGGTGAGTGGACCGGCCGAGGGCCAGGCAACTGCTCAGCCCGACGGGACTGTTCAATTCTCCCCGGCCGCCGGGTTCACCGGGACGGTGAGTTTCAGCTACACGGTCGCCGACGAAAGCGGGTTCGTGAGCAACCCGGCGACGGTCGAGGTCGAGGTGGTGGACTCGACGCTGCAGAACTCCGAGATGCCTTCGGACGTCAATGGGGACGAGGTGGTGACCGCTCTCGATGCGCTGCTCATTATCAACCGACTCAGTCAAGGGGGCGGTGCCGCGATTCCGGTCACGCAGGACGACCAAGGACCGCCTTTCTACGACCAAAACGGGGATGGCTCGATTACGGCGCTCGACGCGTTGGGGGTCATCAACGAGTTGAGCCGGTCGGCCAGCGGCGGTGGTGAGGGGGAGCGGAATGATCGTCCTATCGCTCCGACAACGGTCTCACAGCACCGCCCTGAGGATGAGTCGCAACCGCGGCAGGACGATGTCCAGCCGGCGCATGCGACGGAGAGCCGGAAGCTGGTTGCTGACACGATTGCGGAGGAGACGGACGAGCGACGGGTTTCCGATGACGTGATGGAGCTGATCGTGAAGGATCGCTCCGGCGGTCGTGGTGAGGAGACGGAGCGAGCGGTGGACGAAGCGATCACGTTGTTCCATTGAATTGAAGGAGTTGTTGACAGTTCGGCTAAGTTTTCCGGATCCGCGTTCCGATCTCAAGGATTAGAGGCCCCTGGGTGTCCTTTCCGGGGGCGTTCTATTCCTAGAATCGGTGCGCGCGGGCGATGAGCCTCTTCTCCACGATCCAGCAGTCCTCCGGTGCGCTTCAGGCGGCTCAAATTGGGCTGCAGGTCGTCGGCAACAACATCGCCAACGCCAACACCGAAGGCTATACTCGGACGCGGCTTGAGCAGTCTCCAGCCGCGGCGGTTCGGGTCGGCGGCCTGATCACCGGCCAAGGGGTCCGGCCCACTGGCGTTCGTCAGATCTTTGACAAGGCGCTCGCCGAGCGACTGTACAACGCCACCACGGCGATGGAGGGGGCGGGAACGGTCGAGAAGGCGTATTTGCAGCTGGAAGAGATCACTTCAGATTTGGACAACACCGGGCTGAACCAGCAACTCTCGTTGTTCAACAATGCCCTGCACGAACTTTCGACGCAGCCCAACGACTCCTCGGCGCGCGAGTTCGTCATCCAGCAGGGCGACGCGTTAGCCCAGAGTCTGCGTTCGAATCATGAACGGGCGACCGAACGTCAGAAGATTTGGAACAACGAGATTTCGGGGTATGCGGATGACATCAATCGGCTGACCGAACGGATCGCCAAGCTGAATGTCGAGATCGCGACGTTGGAAGGGGGGGGATCCTCCGGCAGCGACGCCGCCGAACTCCGCGATCAGCGTAATAAGAACTTGCGAGAGCTGTCGTCCTTCATCGACATCAACGTCCAAGAGCTCGACAACGGGAATTTATCGCTCTTCGTGGGGGGGGACTACCTGGTTTCCGAAGGTTCGCGGCGGGAGGTCGCCAGCGTCTACGACGAGAAGTCGGGCGGCCAGCAGATTCGCATCGTCCAGAGCGATTCGCCGCTGCAGCTCAGCGGCGGTAAAGTCGCAGGGACGATCGAGGCCCGCGACACGGTTTTCGGAAACTATCTGAAGGATCTCAACGAAATCACTGCGGCGTTGATTCACACGGTCAATCGGGTCCATTCGCAGGGTCAGGGTCGCGTCGGTTTCGAAGAATTGACCTCGGATCACCAGGCCGATCCGGGCGTGCCACTCGACTCGGCAGGGCTTCCTTGGACGCCCGAGAATGGGTCATTTGAGATGGATGTGGTCGACCGCAGCGGCGAGGTCGTGTCCAGCCACCGGATCGATGTGCAGGTCATGGGCGAGGTTGGTGACTCCACGATCAGCTCCGTCGCGTCCGACATCGATGACATTCCGGGGATCACTGCAACGGTGACGAGCAAAGGGGAACTGCGGATCGCCTCGGACTCACCCACCGGTCAGTTCACCTTTGGAGAAGACACCAGTGGCTTCTTGGCCGCCGCGGGAATCAACGGTTTTTTTGAAGGGTCAGGGCCTCTCGATATCAATGTCTCTGCGAAGCTGAAGGCGAACAACGATTTGTTGTCGGTGAGCGCAGGCGGGATCGGTGAGGACACGGAAACACTCGTGAGGATGCTCGATCTCGTCGACACCCCAACCGAGGCTGGCGATGGGCGTAGCGTCCGCGACCTGTACGAGCAGACGATCGCCAGCATCGGGCAGAAGGTCAGCTTGCAGAAGAGTGCGGCCGAGGGGGTGCGAAATTTTCAAGCCACGCTGGAAAGCGAGCACTTGGCGACCACGGGGGTCAACATCGACGAGGAGGCGATCAAACTGATCTCCTACCAGCGCGCCTTTCAGGCCTCCTCGCGGGTGATCTCCACCGCGAGCGAAATGTTGGAGATCTTGGTGAATCTCTGAGGCGACTTGCTTAGAAATCGTTGCCGAAGGGGTCTTCATCGTCGCCGAGGTCAAAGGGGTCATCCTCCCCCGGAGCAAATGGATCGTCATCATCAGCGTCGAACGGGTCCGGCTCGGTGGAGCTGTCCGGTTCGCGTTCCTCCGGAGCCGATTCCTCCTCGTCTGGAGCTTCCGGCATCTCCATCACGGACGAATTGAACTGAGGCAATTTGCTTGACTCGGGACGCAAGCACTGCACCGTGCCGGTATCGCTTAGCAGGTACAGTCGGTTGGAGACTCGATTGATCAGCACGTTCGCCGGTTGGAGTTCGCGAAGGCTGTGCAGCCGATCGCCGGTCTCGAGATTCAATACGGCCAAATGGCCGGTGAGCATCCGCACGTAAATCTGCCCATCGAAAACGGCCAGGATGTCATTGACCCCCGGCACACCCTGGTCCCAGTTTTCGTCTCCGTTTTCGGCGTCCAGCGAATAGAGGTTCCCGTAGGTCGAGCGGAGCAGAATCGTGTCATCGTGCAGACTCGGCGGGTCATAGAACGGTTCACCGAAAGGGCGGCTCCAGAGAACGTCACCGGTGTACGTGGCGTGGACGGCGTACACCTGACCCGCCTCGCTGGCAAAGTAAAACCGATCTCCCTCGGCGGCGATCCGCGAATCGACGATCCCGGCGGTTCGCAGGCGAAACCGGATGCTCGGCTCCCCTTCAAGTTCCATCACGTAGACGAACCCGTTGGCAGTCCCCCAGGCGCAGATGTTCGTCCCCGGCCCTCGCGTGGGGACTTGCAGCGCAGCTCCGGAGACCTTGGTAAAGAACGTGTCGGCTCGGGGATCGGTCAAAACGTGTCCTTCGATCCCGCTGCTGACCGACGGGATCAGAACATACTCGCCCACATGGACAGCGCCTTGAGCGGGCGCCTTGATGGTGCGGCGTTGGTTCAAGATTGATCCGTCGGTGGCGTCGATCACCAACAGGTTCGCTCCATTGATCACCGAGAGATAGTTTTCATCCAACCCCATTCCGCGATAACCCAGTTCCCGGTCTCCCACCCGCGTCAACCAGTGTGACCGCCCGGTCTCCGCATCACGGCAGTCCAAAGTGCCGTCGTTGGAAAGGGTGTAGAGTAGCACGGCCGGAACGTCTCGCACCGCGACGGTGGCTTCGATTTCGCGCCGTTTCAACTTCCGGACCTCGTTGCGTGCCAGCCGTCTCGCTTCGTCTTCCCCGATCGGGTTGCCAAAACGATCTTGTTGATCAACCCGCGACCGCCACAAGACCTCGGCGTCACCGTTGGTCCCTTCGGCGGCGGACGGATCGGTCGGATCGTCCCCTTCGCTCTCCTCGGCCTCGTCGCTTTCCGAACCCCGTACGACTTCCACATTGCGGACGGTGGAAACGCGATCGACGAAGAGTCGCTGGTCGATGATTGATTGGGCCCCAGCGGGTACGGCCAAGGATCGTTGCCAGGCCTCGGTCAAACCGAGTCGCCCGGCCAAGGAGGGGCTGAGTAAGGAGTCGCCTGCCGTGGCACGTGGCGCACCGGTCAACGACAGACTCGTCGCGGTGAGGATCACCGCACAGGCGAAAACGGTTGAAACCGACGACCTGGTCGAGGCAATACGGGGCACGTGGGACACCTGTGGGAAACAGCGGACGATGTCGAGAAAAGCTACCTTCAGTGTACTCACCGGCGCCCGACGCTGCGAATCGGCCGCCACGACAATCTGGACGGTTGACGAGGGACGCCGTGTTCCGCAACCGAACCCTCGTCAATCTGGCGATCCTCACGGCAACTCGCGAATGCGAAGATTGCGGAACTCGATTGGGCTCCCTTCGTGTTCCAGACACAAGTAACCTCGCCGCGGCTGGCATTCGTTGCC
>CAYWXT010000112.1:0-16848 GCA_964462125.1 uncultured Pirellulaceae bacterium
ACCAACTGCCACCGAAGAACTTAGAACGCAGGCAGATCTAGGACAGTCGAACTAGCGTGGTCGTGCGTGCGTCATTGCGATTCTTCCGTTTCTTTCCCTCCGGGATGCCGTCGTTGGGACCAGCGGGATCAAAGGGGCGCCGGCCGAACTGGAGCTCGTACAATCGGGAAACGGGTCGGCCAGGGCCGACTGGACCAAAAGGCAAGGGAATTCCCGCCGATTGTTGCACCTGCAGCCGCTTACCCACGATCAACCCAGATGGACCTCAGACAGAGCCTTTGGGGGAGGACAGATCGGTGTAGGTGTTCGGGAGTCGGACCTCGTTTTGTTCAGCGGACAGCAGCGGTTGCGACACGAACAGGCGGTGCTCTTTGAGGTTGATCAGCTCTCCGGGATCGTCGATCCGCTCGACGATCGGATGGCCGTAATCGCAGCCGTTGCTGCGAACGACCCGCGCCTGCGTCGCGTCGCTCAAGTTCACCAGGCTGCCAATCGGATAGAGGGTCAACGTTTCCAGCAAACTGGAGACACCGGTCGGGGCATAGTGGCCCTGCTTGACGCCATGGAGCAGGAAGGCGACCGCGTCACAGGGGACGATCCGCGGGTGCCCGGCGGGCGGGCTGGTCAGGGTCAGGAAGGTGTCGATCACGCACAGCACGCGAGCCATCGGATGGATCGCGCTGCCGCTGATTCGGCGCGGAAAGCCGGTCCCGTTCATCAACTCGTGGACTTGGGTCACGAGCACCGCGAGGGTGAAGGTCGACCCCCGGATCGACTGCATCATCCCCTCCGCCACGATCGGGTGCTGCTGGTATTCGTGCCGCATCCGGTCGTTCATTTTCTGGTGTGGAAATCGCCGGTCCGGCGGCAGCTCGAACAGGCCCCAGTCGTGAATCAGTGCGGCGCGGCCCAGTTCCCGCAGGGCGCTGGAGGAGAGCTCCATCCGCAATCCGACCGCCAAGCTCAACATGGAAAACCGCAGACAACGCTTGGCGACATCCAGGTTCGCGTCATACAACATGGCGCTGGCGACGACCGGATCAGGATCGTCCGCCAGTTCATGGAGATAGCCGTCGATGATCGGATCTGTTTCCTCCAGCCCGGCCACTCGGCCCTCGACCAATCCCTCGGTGATCCGCTCGACCGTCTCCAGGCTCCGCGCGTGAAGCCGGCTCAATCGCTCCACCTTTCGTGGTGAATAGCTCTGCAGGGGCGGCTGGTGTTCGTGACGGTCTGCGCCGTGTTGCGAGGCGTCGCCGGGAGAGCGGGGAGTGGCCGCTGGGGCGCGTCGCGGTTTTTGCGACCGAGGACGACTCGCGATTCCCACCGCCGCTGGCCTCGGCCCCGCTGGCCTCGGCCCCGTTGACCTCACCGGCGCCGGCCCAAGCGCCGGCGTGTTGGCAGCGCGGAGGTGCAGCGTTTCGATCCCGTGGCGACGCAGCTTCTCCACCAAGGTCGCGGTGATCACAACCTCTTCGGCGATCAACAACACCCCATTGGCGTCGTAATACGAGGTCGGCGCCCGGGAGCCGATCCTCAGCTCGCCGATCGACACCGTTGTTTGAGTCTCCTGGACCATACCGGTTTGCTCAGCCCCGATCGAATGTGTTATTCCTGCTCCGAATGCCTGCAAGGAGGTTTGGATCAACGCGGCCCCAAGGGTTGCACTTCTATCGGCGACCGTGGCGGCCGGCGAGCGATGATTCTGACGGGCATCGCCGATTTGTGGTCAATTTGACCGGTGCCGAGTTGGTTTTGGTGGGAAACTGCCGGATGCTAATGTCTTGCGGGCGACGGTGCCCACGGCGAGGGGAGACCGACCTCCATCGCAACCGCTCCCCCTTCCCACCGATACCATTGCTCCTGCCGCGTGCATCGGTGGCGGCGTCAGGGTTCGTCGGGGCCTGCATCGTCCTGCTGAGCCTGTTTCAACCGCAAGATTTTTCGTCTTACCAGCCGTGCCTCGCGCTGCAGTTGGCGGTGCCGCTTCTCCATTCGCTCAATCAACTTTTGGGAGTCCCGGAACAGCAGTCGCTGGATGACCTCCAGGACCAGCAGCGCGCGAAACGCTCGCAGTGCGGTCCCGCGAAGCCGGTACACTCGTGCCAGCTTGGTGATCTGGGGAAGTCTCGCCACCCGAAAGAGTCGGGACGCGCGAGCCACCTGCAGCGACCGCAGGAACGACAACAGCGGCAAGAGGATGATCGCCAGGTCGAGCCAATGCTCCTTGATATAAATCAGTTTCCGCTCCGCGACGGACACCATCAGGATGAACTCGCCGGCAAAGGCGAACCAAATCACCCCGGTGCCGACATGCAGGAACAGTTGCAATGCCCCGTACCGGGCCACCTGCGCGCTGAACAGAAACTCGATGAGCAGCACCGGCAGGATCAGCAGCGCGATCAGGATCATGGGAATGCTGAACAACCGCTCCAGATGCCGCCGAAGCCGCCGGTCGGGTTTCCGCCAGCCGAACCTCGGCAACCACATTCGGTCGTCCATCTCGGGGCTGCGGGCGCACATCCGCAGGGAGGGGCAGAGGCAAAACAGCAGCCCGAAGAAATGAAACCGGCCCATGGAGCGGTTCCAGGGGCGGGTCACCCAGTGGAACACCGACTCGGCGAGGAACACCGGCCAGAGGACCAGCAGCAGCCGAATCGTCCCCCGCTCGATCGCGTCGGCGGTCGTCGCCGGAGCCCCGGCCGCCTGGGGGTCTACCTGTTGTCGGTCGGCTGTTTCTGCGGCAGCGTCGGACGTGGCCGTGTTCGCCGCGCTCTCGGTGTCCGGCTCAGCGGCGACCCGGCTCGGCGAGCCGGAGGTCGGGGGAGCCGACTTTCGCAGATTCGGGACGTCGACCCAGAGCACCACCAAGACCGCTTGGCCGATCAGGAAAACGAGCGAGAGCCAAAACATCGGGGCGGCGGTCCTGCCGACGATGAGTCGTCGCTGGTTGCGTTGGAGGAAGGTCGTCATGGATGTCCCAGTTGGGGCGTCTCGCGGGCGAGTCGGTTCCGCATCATATCGGTTCGTGTTCCAATCGTTTCTGCTTCGGCTCCCAACCGCCAGCTGTATTCGCGGCCCCGTTGGGTTAATTTAGGGGCGGCTTGCAGCCGCACCACCACCACCACCGTCACCCCACCGACGATACCCCATGTCCGACACCATGAAACACAACACCACGAACCGACTGAGTCCATCGAACCGACTGAACCGACGCCACTTTTTGACCGCCTCGGCCATCGTCGCTGCCTCGGCGACCGCCCCGTTCTCAAGCCGGGGTGGGGCGGCGGAGTCGCAACCAGCCTTCAAAATCTCGCTCGCCCAATGGTCGCTCAATCGCCAGTTCTTCGGCCGCGGGGACGCCGAGAAAATGGACCCGCTCGATTTCGCGGTGATCGCGAAGAACCGTTGTGGGATCGACGCGATCGAGTACGTCAATCAGTTCTACTTCGACGCGGTCAAGACGCCGGACTACCTGGCCGAGCTCAAGAAACGCGCCGAGGGCGAGGGGGTCAAGAGCCTGTTGATCATGTGCGACCGTGAAGGCAACCTCGGCGACCCCGATACCAAACAGCGAATCACGGCGGTCCGCAATCATCTCAAGTGGTTGGAGTGGGCCGCTGAACTCGGCTGCCATTCGATCCGCGTCAACGCCGCATCGGACCGCAACCTGAGTTATCGCGAGCAGCAGAAACTCGCCGTCGACGGGCTGCGGCGGCTGTGCGAGTTCGCTGACACCTACGGGCTGAACGTGATCGTGGAGAACCACGGGGGGCTTTCCAGCCACGGTCGCTGGCTGCGCGAGGTGATGGAGCGGGTCGACCATCCCCGTGTCGGGACGCTGCCGGACTTCGGCAATTTTTACATCCAGCGGGGGCGTGGCGACGCGATCCCCTTGGAATACGACCGCTACCTCGGCACTCACGAACTGATGCCGTTCGCCAAAGGGGTGAGCGCCAAGGCGCACGCGTTCGATGATGACGGCAACGAAGTGAATACCGACTTCGAGCGGATGATGAAAATCGTTCGCGAAGCCGACTTCCGAGGTTACGTCGGGATCGAATTCGAAGGCCCGACCGATTCCTTCGAGGGGATCGAGCAGACCAAGCAGCTGCTGCTCCGCTACTCGTGACTTGATTCATTCACCTAACGGAGGGTCCGACTGATGAAACGCGTGACGATTGCCTGTTCGCTGTTGACCGCTGCGTTCGCTTCGGCCGCCCCGGCGCCCGGGGCCGAGGCCGATTGGCCCACCTTCCGCGGCCCCGATCGAACCGGCGTGGCGTCGGAGTCGGGACTTCTGTAGGAGTGGCCGGACGACGGTCCCCCACAGGTCTGGGAAGCAAAGGGGGCCGGGCGGGGCTATGCCAGCGTCGCGATCGCCGGGACGCGGCTCTACACCTTGGGCGATGGCCCGTCGACCATCGAGGACGATGACGAGTACCTCACCTGTTTCGAGGAGGTCTATCCCCTGGAGTCCGATCTGGCCAACAAACATGGCGGCGTCGTGCTGGTCGGCGACTACCTCTACGGCGATACCGACTCTCAAGGGCTCCCCTTTTGCGCCGAGTTCCTGACGGGCGAAATCATGTGGAAGTCGCGGGGCTCAGGACGCAATTCGGCGAGCATCGTTGCCGCGGACCAGCGGCTCTATATCCGCTACACCGACGGCACGATGACGCTGGTCAAAGCGGACCCGGAATCGATGCAGGAGGTCGGCAGCTTCGAAGTTCCTGGCAGTGGCGAGCGGCCGAGCTGGGCCCACCCGGTCGTCCTCGACGGCCGGCTCTATCTCCGCGAAGGAGACCGGATCCTCTGCTACGACGTCCGTGGGTAACCAGCAGCGATAGCGGGCAGCGCGAGGCAGGGGGAAGGCGCGATTCGCGACCGCGGCGCGGGATTCGCGACCGCGGCGCGGGATTCGCGACCGCGGCGCGGGGCGGAGGCGACGTGGCGTGGGGGTTGCCCCCTATTGCCCGGCCGAGGTCCCTGCTTAGGATCGTGCGGGAAAAAGGTACCGGACACCTTTTGTCCGTCTCGATTGTCTCCCCGGTTTCGATCACCCATCCCATGGCCAAAGCTCCCAAGTCCGCGATCCAGCCGACCCGCGCCGACGATTACCCGGAATGGTATCAGCAGGTGATCCGCGCCGCGGATTTGGCGGAGTCGTCGCCAGTCCGGGGCTGCATGGTGATCAAGCCGTGGGGCTATCAACTGTGGGAAAACATGCAGCGGGCCTTGGATGACATGTTCAAGGCGACAGGGCATCAGAACGCCTACTTTCCGTTGTTCATCCCGATGAGCTTCCTGGAAAAGGAGGCGGCGCATGTCGAGGGGTTCGCCAAGGAGTGCGCCGTGGTTACCCATCACCGGCTGGAAGCCGATCCTGATGGCGGATTGCGGCCAGCAGGGAAATTGGAGGAGCCGCTGATCGTTCGCCCCACCAGCGAGACGATCATCGGTGCCACCTATGCCAAGTGGGTGCAGAGCCACCGTGACCTGCCGATCCTGATCAACCAGTGGGCCAACGTCGTCCGATGGGAACTGCGCACGCGGATGTTCCTGCGGACCGCCGAGTTCCTGTGGCAGGAAGGCCACACGGTGCACGCCACGCGCCAGGAGGCGGTCGAGGAGACCGAACGGATGATCGACGTGTATGCCGACTTTGCCGAAAACTGGATGGCGATGCCGGTGATCGTCGGCCGCAAGACTCCCGCGGAACGCTTTCCTGGCGCCGTCGAGACGCTCTCGATCGAAGCGATGATGCAGGACCGCAAGGCGCTGCAGTCGGGCACGAGCCATTTCTTAGGACAGAATTTTTCCAAAGCGCAAGAGATCATCTTTCAATCCGAAAGCGGCAGCCGCGAGTACGCCTGGACGACCAGCTGGGGAGTCTCCACCCGGCTCGTCGGGGCGCTGATCATGGCCCACAGCGACGACGACGGGCTGGTCCTGCCGCCACGTCTGGCGCCGACCCAAGTGGTCATTCTGCCGATCTACCGCGACGACGCCAGCGGCGCCGAGGTGATGGCGTATGTCGAAGCCTTGCGGCAAGCCCTCGTCCGCCAAACC
The DNA here is from genome assembly GCA_964462125.1 of uncultured Pirellulaceae bacterium. GTDB lineage: Bacteria > Planctomycetota > Planctomycetia > Pirellulales > Pirellulaceae > JAWLFY01. The sequence goes on from CAYWXT010000112.1 coordinate 6,073, forward strand.
GCCTTCGGCACCCCGGTGCGCGTCGAGATCGACGACCGCGACATCCGCGGCGGGGAAAAGAAGTGGCACCACATCAAACGGGGCGTCCCAGTGAGGCTCGAGATCGGCCCCAAAGATATTGCTGGCGATTCCGTCTTCCTCGGACGCCGCGACCAACCCAAAAGCGCCGGCGTGCCCCGCGGCGAGTTGGTGGCAACCATCGGCGACCTGCTCGCCGAAATCCAACAGGGCCTCTACGACCGGGCGCGGCGGCTCCGCGAGGACCACACGGTCACCCTGACCGACGAAGCCGCGTTCCGAGATTTCTTTACACCTCGAAGCGTCCAGCAGCCCGAAATCCACGGCGGCTTTGCCCGTTGCCACTTCGCCGATGAACGCGATCTGGAACCGCTGCTGAAAGAGCTCAAGGTCACCATTCGTTGCATTCCCCGTGACGAGGAAGCCAACCCAGGTCGCTGTTTCGTGACTGGCAAGCCAACGGAGCAGCTGGGCGTTTTCGCCAAAGCCTATTGAGCTCGCCATCTTGTAACGGCAGGGCGCAAGCCCCCGGCCTATCGAACCCGAAAATGAAGCGGTGACAAATCACTAGAGTTCCCGGCTCAACTCCGCCTCCGGGACTCGCTCCGCCTCCGCCTCGCGTTCGGAGATCTCGCGTTCGGAGATCTCGCGTTCGGAGATCTCGCGTTCGGAGAAGTTGCGTTCGGCGATTTCGCCGGTCGCCAAATGGGGTGAGGTGAAAAGATCCTCCGCCCCCATCAGCCCGGCGACACGCTGCAAGGTGGCCAGGATCTGCAACCGCTCCCATTCCTTCAGGCCCGAGAGAGAATCGCGAAAACGGTCTTGTAACAGCGACGGGGAGGCCTCCAACAAGGTCCGCCCCAGCGGGGAAATCGCGATCCGAACCGAACGGCGATCGTCGGGACTCGGCTCGCGGCTGACCAGTGACCGGCGTTCCAATCGCTGCACAATCCCCGTCACCGTCGCTTGGCTGAGGTGGACCGATTGGGAGAGCAGCTTTGGCGAGACCGGGCCGAGCCGCAACACCTCCTGCAGCACCGCCAATTGGGGCCCGGTCAAACCGTGGCCGTCGACCAATCGCCGCGAATGAAGGTCGACCGCGCGAATGATCTGACGAATCGCCGCAACGATCTGATCTTCGTGGGAAAGCATAAAAAACTCTACTGATGGGGGTGACATCGATCACCTCGGCGGGCGGCATTGTGCAGCTGCCGGGCAGGTCGGCGGGGAGCCGAAGTCGTGAGCGGTTGCGGGGATATCGCCGCCGAGTGGACCGCGTCACGGAGGGGAAAGCGGATCCACCCGTAGCTCGAAATCCCTCTCGTGGAAACAATCGTTCCCCCCGAGTCAACCGCATTAACTACTTTCGGCTCAAAACAGTTTACGCTATGCTCGACCGTTGCGGAGGTCGTCTCCGTGGAATTCACCTCACGGTGGATGTTCTACATCTGGCCACTCCAGGAAGACTCGATGACAGAGAAAGATTCGCTACTTGAATACAAAGACCAAGACTATGGCGTGAGTCCCACGGAGGTCCGCGACACGGACCAGTACAACGAGGAATACGTCCGTGGATTCGTGGAGAAGTGGGACGAGCTAATTGACTGGGATCAGCGCTGGGCAACCGAGGGAGATTTTTTCATCGAATTGCTGCGTTCTCGCGGGGTCGAGCGGGTGTTGGATGTGGCGACCGGCACCGGTTTTCACTCTGTTCGGCTGCTCGAAGCCGGATTCAACGTCGTCAGCTGTGACGGCAGTCCGTACATGTTGTCGAAAGCTTTCGAGAACGCTCGTCGTCGCGGCCACGTGCTGCGGACGATCCAGGCCGACTGGCGGTGGCTCAACCGCGACGTGTACGGCCGATTCGACGCGGTCATTTGTTTGGGCAACTCCTTCACCCACATGTTCGGTGAGCCCGACCGCCGCAAGGCGTTGGCTGAGTTCTACTCCGCTCTGGTCCATGATGGGATCCTGGTCTTGGACCAGCGAAACTACGACTCGATTCTCGATCACGGCTTCAGCTCGAAGCACAAGTACTACTACTGTGGCGATCGGGTCTCGGCGGAACCGGAGTACGTCGACGACGGGCTCGCGCGGTTCCAGTACGCGTTCCCCGACGGATCCAAGTATCACTTGAACATGTTTCCGCTTCGCAAAGACTACACGCGGAGGATGATGTTCGAGGTTGGATTCCAGACGATCGACACGTACGGCGACTTCCAGGAAACGTACCACGAGTCCGATCCCGACTTCTTCATCCATGTCGGCTCGAAGCAGTATGAACCGGACCATGAGGAGGAACCCGCATTGCAGGAGAGCAAAGGGGGGTCCGCATGAGCGCGACACCCGACCAAGCCACGCAGACCGCGCGCGAGTACTACAACAGTTCCGACGCCGACCGCTTCTACGCGACCGTTTGGGGTGGCGAGGACATCCATGTCGGTCTGTACGAATCGGCGGAGGAGCCGATCAAGCGCGCCAGTCGCCGGACGGTTGATCACATGGCGGATCAACTGACCGGCCTCGATGAGTCGTCGCGAGTGCTCGACATCGGCGCCGGCTACGGGGGGGCAGCCCGGAGGTTGGTCGAGCGTTTCGGCTGCCAGGTCGTTTGCGTGAACCTTTCGGAAGCGGAGAACCAGCGCAACCGCGAGCTCAACCAGGAAGGTGGCTGGGCCGACAAGATCGAGGTCATCGATGGCAGCTTTGAACAGCTGCCGGCCGAGGATGCCTCGTTCGACGCGGTTTGGTCCCAAGACGCCATCCTGCACGCGGGCAATCGGCGACGGGTATTGGAGGAGGTCGATCGGGTCTTGAAGCCGGGAGGACAATTCGTCTTCACCGACCCGATGCGCGCCGACGATTGTCCCGAAGGGGTCCTCGACCCGATCCTCGCCCGGATCCACCTTTCCGATCTCGGTTCCCCCGGTTTCTACCAGTCGGTGGCGCGCGAGTTGGGATGGCAGGACCACGGCTTTGAAGACCACACACCGCAGCTGACCCGGCATTACACTCGGGTGCTGGAAACCACGGTGGAACGCTCGCAGGAATTGGTCGGGAAGATCTCGGACGATTACCTGGAGCGGATGAAGGTCGGCTTGCGGCACTGGATCGACGGCGGCCAGCAAGGGCACCTTCGTTGGGGTATATTTCTGTTTTCCAAGCCGTGATCGTCACTGGGGCGTTCGCTTGACGGCGGGACGTTGGCTAGACGATGGGACGAACGAAGGGTCGATCGATTGGACCGAAAAGCAACCGGCCGCTTCGAAGGTCGCGGGGAGCATGGCGGCTTACCCCGCTTCACCTTGGGCCCGCACTTCGAGATGCACCCGGTGGTTTTCCCCGCCGGGGCGCTCGTGGTCGTTTCGCTGGTGCTGGTCTGCTTCATGTTCCCGGGGGACAACCTCCGCGAAACCTTCAGCGCGATTCGCGATTGGATGGGCAGCCAGTTCGGTTGGCTGTATGTCGCCGCGATGTCCGGTTTTCTCGTCTTCGCCGCCTGGTTGGGGCTCGGCCGTTACGGCCATGTCCGGCTGGGGGCCGACGATGAAGTCCCCGAGTTCGGGCGGCTGTCGTGGTTCGCGATGCTGTTCAGCGCCGGCATGGGCATCGGGTTGCTCTTTTTCAGCGTCGCCGAACCGAGCTATCACTTTCTGACCGCCCCACCGGGGTTCGCCGAGGGGCTCGACCAATCCCGTCTCTCGATGGCGGTGACGATTTTTCACTGGGGGCTGCATCCGTGGGCCTTGTACGCGATCGTCGGGCTCTCCTTGGCGTACGTCGGGTTTCGACGCGGCTTTCCGCTCAGTTTTCGATCGCTGTTGTACCCCTTGCTGGGCGACCGCGTGTGGGGCCGAACCGGCGACGTGATCGATACGCTGGCGGTCATCTCCACCCTCACCGGTGTCGCGACCTCCTTGGGGATCGGGGCGAAGCAGGTCAATGCAGGGCTGTCGTTTCTGTTCGGGTTTCCCAGTTCCACACCGATCCAGATCGCCTTGATCGCTGGGATCACCCTGATCGCGACCGCCTCGGTCGCCCTCGGCTTGGACGCCGGAATCCGCCGGCTGAGTGAATTGAACATGGCCCTCGCGGGTCTGTTGATGGTGGCCGTGATTCTCGGCGGAGGCCTGATCGCCTACCTGGGGGCGATCGTGGAGAACGTCGGTGGTTACTTGCAGGTGCTGCCGTTCAATGCTTTCCGCACCGGCGCTTTCAACGCCGACGGGCGCAACTGGCTCAACGACTGGACCGTCTTCTACTGGGCGTGGTGGATTTCCTGGTCCCCATTTGTCGGGATGTTCATCGCCCGGGTTTCACGGGGCCGCACCATCCGCGAGTTCATCACCGGCGTGCTTCTCGTTCCCACGGCCGTCGGGATCGCCTGGTTGACCGCCTTCGGGACGACCACGCTCCGGCTGCATACCGATCACGTGCACAAAGTCGCCACCGACGAGGACTATCGCCCCGAGCAACACTTGCCGATGTACTGGGTTGCCGAGACCGACGAGTCAGGCGAACCGGTGCGGATGGACTCGGGCGAGTTCCGCCGGGAGCAACAGCCGCTGACGGCGGTGGAGTACCTGGAGGCACCGGTGGTGACCGCCGACGGCCGGGGGACGATCGATCAGTTGCCGACGGTCCTGTTTTCGTTGCTCGACGGACTCTTTCCCTTCACCTGGCTCGTCGTGCTGGCGGTCGGTGTCGCCACGTTGTGCATCGTGCTCTTCTTCGTCACCTCGTCCGATTCCGCCTCGATGGTGATCGACATCATCGCTTCGGGAGGCAATCCGAACCCACCGGTGGGGACGCGGTTGTTCTGGGCGATCACCGAAGGCCTGGTCGCTTCGGCGCTGCTGATCGCCGGCGGCCTCAATGCGCTGCAAGCGGCCTCGATCGCCGCCGCCCTTCCCCTGCTCATCGTCCTGCTGTTCGCCTTCTACGCCCTGACCATCTCCCTGAAACAATACGAATCGCCACCCCCGCTCGATGAGCTGGAGTGACGTCCGGTACTCCGGTGACTCGCTTGTCAGCGGTCGGTGCCGCGACGCGGCCGCTTGTTCCGTTTCCGTATCGGCTCTCAACGCTCCCACACGGCAGGAACCCGTTTCGCTTCGTCTCCGTACGTTTGCGAGACGACAAAACCGCTGGCTTGGGACGTGTAAAAGATCCGCCCGTTGGAGACGACGGCGCCGAGGCATTCGCGGGAATCGATTGCCGGACCGGTCGAAACCAGCTCGCCGTCTGACGACAGATCGATCATGTCCATGTTGGCACCCAGCACGTACGGTTCGGACAAGGTGAACCGGCAACAGGCGTAATTGTGGCCGATGCTGCTGACGACCTTGCCGTTGGCGCGTTCGAAGACATTCCCCTTGCCGCGAAGGGCGTTGGAAAAGACGAACCGCTCCCCGACGGTGACGACGTTCAACGCCGAGGTCACTGGATCGGACTTCCAAATCAGCGAACCGTCGTCGGCATCCAAGCACCATACGAAGCGGTCGTCGGTATCCTCGATCGCTCGGTTGAAACCGCCAATGTAAAGCCGGCCATCCCGCGCGCTGAGGGTGCACTTGGACGTCACGAAGTAGTCGGTGGTCAGCCACTCGACCTCCCCAGTTTTCGGATCAAGACGAGCGGTAAGCCCGTTGTTCTCCGCCGGCAACCCGCGACGGCGACGCTGGCTGACGGAATAGCCGAAGAAGGTCGAGTAATAGAGCTTGCCGTCGAGCAGGCAGATCCCGCAGTCGTTGCCGCCCCGGCCGTAGTCGGAGAAATCTTTTTCCCACAGGACCTCGCCGGTGTTCATGTCCCACGCCCAAATGCGGGGACGGTGATCCTTGGGGTAGTAGGGGTTGTCGTTGGAATAGATCCAGCTCATCACCTCGCGGCCATCTTCCTGGGGAGCCGGGTCGCCCTTGAAGGTGAATGGTTTCTCGGTCCCTTGGGCCGCGTATTCGCCCGATCCGGATGCATAGATCGCGACATCTCCCTGCACGACAGGCGGAAATTGCCGGCTCCAGCTGGGGGATCCGGTGAAGGGGGCCTCCCACAACAGTTCGCCGGTCGCCGCATCGAGACAGCGGACCAGCGAGCGTTTGATCCCCGCCTGGGGCACCAACAGTTTGCCATCGACATACAGCGGAGAGGTGAAGGAGAGGTAGACGTCGGGCCAATGGCGTCGCCACAGCAGCCGACCGGTGTCTTGCTCGACCGCGATGACCTGGCCTTCCGCCGTATGCGTGTAGAGCCGCCCGCCGCCACACACCGGCAGGTGCTTGACCGTTCCCTCCAATCGCCGCGCCCAACGCATCCGCAGCGGCGGTTGCAGCCCCTGCTGGTTCGCGTTGGTCCCCCCAAAGTCACCATAGTTGGTGTACCAATCGTACTCGGCACCGGCCCGGGGCCCGCTCAGCGGACTGCGGATCGAGGTCAGCTGCAGGTCTTGCGTCGGCTGTGCGGCCTGGCCGCCGGCACCATAGACATACAGATAGCCATCTTCGCAGGCGGCATAGATGCGGCCATCGGTCACCGCGAGCGGGGCGGTGATCGCAGATCCGAAACCGGTCGCCAGTTCGGTCACTTCGCCGCCTTCCAGGGGAACGGCGTACACCTGCCCGTCCAACCCGCCGTAGACGACATGGCTGTCGGTGACCACCGGAGGGCAGATCGAGGGCGCCTCGCTCAGCACCTCGGGGTCATACTCGTCCGAGACTTCCTGTTGCGTTGTGTGCCGGCTGAGCCCCATTCCCGCTTCGGGACGGACCCGAAAAACGTCACCGTCGCGAATGCTGACCGGGGCAAAGCTCAGCAATCCGGGCAGATGAATCGCGGTCTCGGTCCCCGGAACGAAACCGGTCTCAACCTCGTCCCCCTCAAGCCGCAGGATCTCGACCCGACCTGCATTGTCGCGGCGGTGCCATTGCACATAGACATTTCCCTCCTCATCGGCGCTTTGTCCAAACGTCGCCGGATACTCCGACCCTGCGAACTCCGGGATCGCAGCAACCGCACGCAATTTTGGCTCCTCGCCAGCGTCGTCGAGAAACACAGTCCTGCCGCCGGCCGGCATCACGACCGTCTTGTCGATCAAGCAGATGTCGCGGGAACAGACGAAGTGGTCGCGCCAGGTGACCCGGTCACCGCGGGCCGCCAACCAGTCTTGGCCGTTCCAGCGGTTGCCGTCAAAGTCGACCACCTGCCGGACAAAGTCCCATGTCCACGCCACCTCACCATCGGGTTCCACCGCGTAGACCTGGGCTCCAAGGGTGGCGAAGTAGACCCGCCGCTCGCCGACCGCGGGGGCGGAGAAGATCGGTTCGCCGCAATCGATTTCCTGGACCACGGCCCCCGTTTGCGCGTCCAACACGAAATAATGTCCAGCGGTGGTTCCGACATGCAGAAAATCACCGACCACGGCCGGGGCGGCCACGTTGTTGCAGTTCCCCGCTCCACCCGGCGTGGCAAACCGCCAGCGCTGCTTGAAGGTTTCCGTATCGATCGCCACGACGACCCCAGACCCGTCGATCAGGTACGCGGTTCCCTTCGAAACGACCGGTGACGCGTAGATCCCATCGGTCACCGGGACCGCGGCGAGCAATCCAAGGTCGCTGGGGAGCTCAGCACCGGCAGCATTGCCGCTTCGCCGGGCATCGGACTGCAACTGTGGCCAACCCGCCCAGCTCGTGGACGACCCCAAAAGCAGTAGGCAAACGACATTCTGCAGAACCGGCGAGCGGTGGAGGGTCGGATTCATCATTCGGAGCGTCACTCGGTTGGGAAAACGGGTCGGTTCGACCCTCGCCATTATAGGGCTTACCGACCACGGCCATCCACTTTGTAACGGCACGGCGCGAGCCGTCCGGCGGGGAAGGAAAGTTTGTAACGGCACGGCGCGAGCCGTCCGGCGGGGAAGGAAAACTTCCCGCAGGACGCCGCGCGGCTTCCGCCGCACCGTTACCGAGAACCGATTTTGGGGGGATCCCCAAGCATTGGCGGGTCAAATGGATGCCTGAAAAGACGGGGGTGCGTTGCCGATTCCAAACGCGCTGATTGCGTAAATCGGCTTCATTCGGTTTAATCGGGGATTCTCTTTCCGGTCTCCTGCGGCGACCCCCCCATTGAGCGATTGATGCAGCTTCCGATCATCAGCGATACGCCCTCACCCGCCCAGCCGCCGGAGTTGGACGAGACGGTCGATCATTCCAGGCGGGGGCACTACGCCGTGATCAGTCTGGGGTGCCCGAAGAACTTGGTCGACACCGAACAGATGCTTGGGCGGTTGGACCAGGATGGTTACCGGATGGTCGACTCGATCGACGGGGCCGACTTTGTTGTGGTCAATACCTGTGGTTTCATCGACGCGGCGCGGGACGAGTCGCTGGGGGCGATCGACGAGATGTTGTCGCTCAAGCGGGAGGGCAAGATCCGCAACGTGGTTGTCACCGGTTGTTTGGCCGAACGCCAACAGCAGCAGCTGCTCGAGGCACGTCCCGAGATCGACGCTCTGGTGGGGGTCTTTGGGCGGAACGACATTGTCTCGGTCATCGACGACCTTCAAGCGGGAGCTCACGAGCAGCGGACGCTGTTCCGGCCCGCCGCGGTGCGTCCACTGAGCGATTCGGTTCGGGCTGCGGTCACGCCGCGCCACTTCGCCTACCTGAAAATCAGCGAGGGCTGCGACCGGCTCTGTACGTTCTGCGCGATCCCGAAAATGCGGGGCAAGCATTACAGCAAGCCGATCGAGCAGGTGGTTGACGAAGCCAAACGTTTGGGAGACAGCGGTGTCCGGGAGGTCGTGATAGTGGCCCAGGACACGACCTATTACGGGATGGATCTGTATGGCCAGCCACGGCTGACGGATTTGCTGGTCGAACTCGACCAGATCGAGTCGATCGACTGGATCCGGTTGATGTATTTTTATCCGATGTACATCGATGACGGATTGATCGACGTCTTGGCGGGCGGCGAGCGGATCTTGCCCTACATCGACATGCCGCTGCAACACGCCAGCGACACGATGCTGCGACGGATGGCCCGAAAGACGACCCGCCGCAGCCAGGAACAGATCCTGGACCGTCTCCGTTCACGGATCGACAATTTGGTGATGCGGACGACGATGATCACCGGTTTCCCCGGCGAGACGGACGCGGATTTTGCCGAGTTGGCCGATTTCGTCGAGGCGCAGCGATTCGAGCATCTGGGCGTGTTCACCTACTCGGTCGAAGAAGGGACCCCCGCAGCTCGGCTTCCTGGTCGCGTCTCGGCAAAGGTCGCCGGTCGCCGGCACGATACCTTGATGGCGATTCAGCAGTCGATCGCCTTCGCGTGGAATGAATCGCGTGTCGGCCAGGCGGAAGAGGTCATCATGGACGCGGAACTGCCCGAACAGCCAGGGCTTTGGATCGGCCGAAGCCGCGGCGAGGCACCCGACATCGACGGGGTGATTTACGTCTCCGGTGCCGACGCCGATCGCCCGCTCCAGGTCGGAGAGATCCGGCGGTGTGAGATCGTGGCGGCCGACGGTTATGATGTGGTCGCGGCGCCTCTGGAATGATCCTTCGACGATTGCCCTCATGAGCGACCAGCGATCGAACTCGATATGGAACGTCCCCAACGCCCTGACCGCCATCCGGTTTGTGTTGGCCATTGCGGTGATGGCGTTGATTCCGGTTCGCTTTTATGCCTCGGCGATGGTCATCTTTCTGATCGCCGCCTCGACCGATTGGATGGATGGCTACTGGGCGCGCAAGTACGGCCAGGTCACCAAGGTGGGGCGGATCTTCGATCCCTTTGTCGACAAGATCATCGTCTGCGGTGCGTTCATCGCCCTGGTCGAGGTCAATGACTCCGGCGTCTATTCCTGGATGGCGACGATTGTCGTTGCCCGCGAGTTGCTCGTGACCAGTTTGCGGGGGATGGTGGAAGGGGGTGGGGGCGACTTTTCCGCGAGCCAACTTGGCAAATGGAAGATGGTGCTGCAGTGCGCCGCGGTCGTGGCTGTGTTGGTGACGTTGATCGCGTCCCCGCCCGCCGCGTGGCTCGCCTGGACCGCCTCCATTCTGCTTTGGTCCGCGATCGCATTGACGGTTTACTCCGGCATCGATTACACCCGTGCCGCGGCCCAGATCATGCGGAAACATCCGGCCGCTGACTGAGCGCCCCGTCCCTGACTTGAAGTAGTATACGATACATGGCCGAATGGGTTGGCGGGTTGCTCGCCATGTTGATATGGGCGGCCTATCCGGCCAGCATGTACGCTTGGTTCCAGGTCTGGAAGCGGCGTTCGCGGTCCGGTGCGGTCTCGGCACCGCTGTTGCCGGTCGCTGCTCGTTCGGTCCCCTTCTGGACCCTGGCCGACGCCGTCTTCCTGGTGGGCCTGTTTCTCGTCATCGGCGGGCTTCTGAGCGGTATCGCTCAATGGCAGGGTTGGATCGAGCCGCTCGGATCGGACGAAGGAGGGCTTTCGCTGCCCGAAATCCTGCTGCAGTCGCTGACCACGCTGTTGGCCAGCGTCGTCATGGTGGCGTTGCTGTCGTGGCGCTCTGCAAAGGCCTGGTCGAAACTGGGGTTGGTCCCGCAGTGGGAAGACGTTCGCTTGGGAGCCCTCGCGGCACTGCTCATCCTTCCGCCGGTGACTCTGATCATGCGGGTGGCGACCCTGTTGATCGATTACGAACATCCGGTCCTGGCCCAACTTGAAAGCGCGCCCTCATGGCCAATCGTGCTGGCGTTGTTCGCCTCCTCGGTGCTGGTTGC
>CAYWXT010000113.1:0-16628 GCA_964462125.1 uncultured Pirellulaceae bacterium
GGTTACAGGCGGTTTTCTACAAGCCGTTCAGTCTCACTGAACTGGTGTCGGTGATCCAGACCCCGCAACCGATCGCCAGCTTTCCGCGGTGACGATGGTTTCTGCGCGGGAACACGTTCGCGTGACCTAACCTTGCGTGGCATCAGGCATTGTGCATGGGCCGCTGATGTTTTGGACGTGAAGTTTCGTGGAGAGCCAACGGTGCAGATAGGCCTGCTGAACACGTTTGCCCAGCCTGGCGCGCCACTGGCGTTCGTCGTCCATGCGGCAACGGTGTTCATCGCCGCGGCCGTGGCCTATGGGGCAGGCGGTGGGTTCGCCGCTGCGGGGATGGCGGCAATGGCTCCCATCGTGGTTGCGGTGAGTGCGATCGGTGGTGGACTGCTGGTCGCGCGGTTGGTCGGTCGATACGCGGTCTGGGAACGACAACTGGCCGGGTTTGCCGAAGACGAAATTGACGCGTTTGCCGCTCCGGCGGCCTCAGGAAGTTCGGCGGCAGATTTCGGTTGGAACCGATTGCTCGAGCAGGGCCGCCGCTGGCAGGCCGTGGCCGAGCTGGAGCGGGCGGTTGCCAACAATCGATCGGACAATAGCGACGGGGACGCCGGCCCCCTGCTCGATGCACTGGCCGACGGAGTCGTTGCCGTCGATGCGGCGGGGACCATTTTGCGCGCCAACGCCATGATGGCGGCGATCTGCGCGGTTGACTCTCCCGCAGAGCTTCGCGGTCAAACACTCGCCGAGGCATTGGGGGCTGACGACGCCGTCACCGCGCCGCTCGGCGAACCAACCTCGCAGGTCCAAGACGTCGTCGAGTGGACTCTGACAGCGGGCAGCGGGAGCACCCGCACACTCCGCGGCAGTCGCCGTCCGGTGACCTCTGACGATGGTCAAGCCGCTACCCATGTATGGACGATTCGCGATGTCACACAACAGCGTCTGGCGGAGTCGATGCGTGAGCAATTCCTCTCGGCAGCGACGCACGAATTCCGCACGCCACTGGCCAACATTCGAGCCTACGCCGAATCGCTCGATATGGGCCCCGACATTGAAGCGGATGCACGGAAGCGTTTTTATAACGTGATTCAAAGCGAATCGCTGCGGCTTTCGCAACTGGTCGACGACCTCTTGGACATCAGTCGTATGCAAGCGGGAGCACTGGCACTCGATAGCCGCGAGACCGAGTTGGGCCGCCTCGTCGAGGACGCGGCCGCGCAGATCCAGGGGCAGATTCAGGAAAAAAACCAGCAGCTCCGCTGTGAGTTGCCGCCCAAATTTCCCAAGGCGGCAGTCGACAAGAGCAAACTCTCCGCAGCCTTGATCAATTTGCTGGGCAATGCGTCGAAATACACGCCCGAGGGGGGACAAGTGACATTCCGTGTCGAAATCGGGTCGCAACAGGTGGAATTTTCCGTGACGGACACGGGGATCGGCATTGCGGCCGAGGAATTACCGCACGTCTTCGAGCGGTTCTACCGCAGCGGCGATGACCGCGTGCGCGCGATCAACGGCAGCGGGTTGGGGCTCGCGCTGTCGCAAGAAATTGCTCGGCTGCACGGCGGGGAGATCACCGTTGAAAGCGCGGTCGACAAAGGCAGCACGTTTCGGATGAGCATCCCGCTGGACTCAGCGGTTTGATCGAAACGCCCACGGGAAGCAAACGGGGAGACACACTCGATGATTCAACGTTACCAGCAAGGTTGTGTTGAGGTACTGCAACTCGGCGAACGACTTACGCTCGAGGTAGTGGACCAGGTACGCCCGGAGCTGACGAGCGTGCTGCAGGAGCGACTGCCGCAGGTGGTCATCGACCTTCGTCGGCTGCGACTGGTCGACAGTGCGGGTTTGGAGCTCCTCTGTGAATGCCAAGAGGATTGCTTGCGTCGGGGCGGTGCCGTGAGGCTCGCCGGGACGAGCCCGTTGCTACGCGAAGTGATGCGGGTCACAGGATTAGACCAGGAATTCGCGATTCATAACGACGTGATCTCTGCTGCGGGAGCTTTTGCATTATGAATCTCGTTGCTTCCTCCCAAACGGAAACTTGGGCGCCGCTGAGTGATGCTTCGGCGAGCGGCGCAACGGGGCCCTCAAAGCCACGCTTGGGGGAACTGCTGCTCAAGGCCGACATGATCACCCAGGCGGAGCTTGAAGCGGCGCTGAGCCAGCGATCGCATGGGAAGCGGATTGGCGAAACCCTGGTCGGCTTGGGCTTCGTCGACGAGTCGGACTTGTTGCCGTTTCTCGCCGAACAATTGGGCGTGCCTCATGTGCAATTGCGCGAGGGGCTGATCGATCCGGTCGCGACCAAGCTTGTGCCGCGTCCCTTGGCGGAAAGCTGCACCTGCGTGGCGTTGTTTCGCGTCCGCGAGGTACTCACCGTCGCGATGGCGGATCCGCACAACCTCCGCGACATCGACCGAATCGAGCGGGCCACGGGATTGCGCGTCCGCCCGGTGCTTGCCCTGCAATCGGCCCTGCAGGAGCTGATTCCCCGCGTTTACGGCGAGGGATTTCAGGTTGAATCGATCACCGCCGATATGGAGCACGACGCGGTCGCCTTGGGCGATGAGGTGCTCAGCCTTGATCTGGAGAGCATGGCGGTGGCGGGCGACAGCAGCCCGGTCATCAATCTCGTCAACTACATGGTGCTCGAAGGCGTGCGGCAGCGGGCGAGCGACATTCACGTGGAGGCTGGATCGCAGCATACCACGGTCCGTTTTCGCATCGACGGCATGCTTCGCGAGGTGCTCCGCCCGCGGCGTGAGTTCCATGCCGCCATCATCTCGCGACTCAAGGTGATGGCGAAGATGGACATCGCGGAGCATCGGATGCCCCAGGATGGCCGTATCCACGTGGTGGTGGATCAGAGGCAGATCGACCTCCGCGTGTCGACGATCCCCACGGTGCTGGGCGAAAAGGCGGTGCTTCGCATCTTGGACCGGGCCAGCGTCACGTTTCAGCTCGAAGACCTCGGCATCCCAGAGGATCAGTTCGCGGTCTTGCAGCAATTGATCCGGCGACCGCACGGCATGCTGCTGGTTACCGGTCCGACCGGCAGCGGCAAAACGACGACGCTCTACTCGATCATCGAGCTGTTGAAATCGGTCGAGCGAAACATTGTGACGGTGGAAGATCCCGTCGAATACCGCCTTGACCAGATCAACCAAGTGCACGCCAACACGGCGACACAAATGACCTTCGCCAAGGCGCTTCGCGCAATTCTGCGACAAGACCCCGACGTCATCATGATTGGTGAAATTCGCGACCTCGAAACAGCGGAGACGGCTGTTCAGGCGGCGCTTACGGGCCACCTGGTGCTGAGCACGCTGCACACCAACGACAGCGTCAGTGCGGTGACGCGGTTGGTCGACATGGGTGTGGCACCCTTCAAAATCGGTGCCTCGCTGTTGGGTGTGGTCGCCCAGCGGCTGGCCCGCCGCGTCTGTTCCCACTGCCGCGGCACCTATTACCCCGAGCCGATGCTGCTGGACGCACTGAGTTACCGGGGCGATCGCGACCGCCCGTTCATTCGGGGCAATGGCTGCGACCGCTGCTACGACTCAGGGTACCAGGGCCGGACTGGAATCTATGAGTTACTCCACGTCACCCCTGAGGTGCGAGAGTTGATCAATGTGAACGCGTCCGTTGATCAACTACGCGATTGTGCTCGCAAGCTCGGATGCCGGCGCCTGTCCAAACACGCGATTCATTTGGCGGAAGAGGGCATCACGTCGCTGGACGAAATCCTCCGCGTCGCCACCTTTGAGTAGTTTCACTTCGCTGCAAAACACGCTACGTCATGACCAACTCGCCACTCACGCCGCCAAACAACTCGTTGCCGGGAACTTCGCCTTCCGGGAATCCGTTGGAAAAGCCCACGCTGCTGCCGCGACGCAATGCGACACGTGAGCCGGCGACCGGTGGTTCGTTATCGCTGGGTTCGGCGAACGCGGAATCGATGCAAGGTGTCTCAACCGTTGCAGTCCGCGAATCGGCACAGCGATCGGCGCACCCGCCGCGCGCCGGTCGACACAAGGGCGTGCTTTCGAAACGCGACCTGCTGATGGTGGTCACGCAACTGTCGATCATGCTTCGTTCAGGCGTCGATCTCGCCGAAGCGGTTCGCAGTATTTCCAACCGCTCTGGCAGCGTGCCGATTCGCACGGCCATGGGGGAGGTCTATGCAGCGCTTGAAAACGGCAGCCGCTTATCGCGCGCGCTCGAATCGCAGCGGCAGCGGTTCGGCGGCGTGACGGTGGCCTCGGTGGCCGCAGGCGAGGCCGCGGGTCGTTTACCCGACGTACTTACGCGTCTGAGCACCATCATTCGCGATGAACTGCGGCTACAGAGCACGATCCGCTCAGCTGTTAGCTATCCATTGGTGCTCACGTGCGTGACGAGTTTGGTGCTTGCTGCCATGATTTTCTTCGTACTTCCGCAATTCGGGGGTATTTATGCGACGTCGCGCGCACCGACTCCGGCGATCACGCAACTGATGCTCGATGGGGCCGAGCTCGCCCGCTCCTACTGGTGGCTGCTGTTTGCCAGCGGGGCCGGTGGTGGATTCGCCCTGTACCGCTACCTGCGTTCGCCTGGAGGGCATCGGCACGTTGACCGTCTGCTCCTTCGGCTGCCGATCGCCAGGAAGATCTGCACATCGTTGATGGCGGGGCGAATGTTTCGGCTGCAGGGAGCGATGTTGGACAGCGACGTGCCCATGCTGGAAGTGCTGCAGCTGACGCGGGACTCTGTCGGAAACAGCTGTTTTGCGGAATTGGTGGACTCCATCGAGGCATCGGTTGTCAATGGCGAAGGATTCGGCGACGCATTGCATGAAAGCGTCTGCGTTCCCGACGGCGCTGCGGAAATGATCGCCACCGCGGAGGCCAACGGGCAGCTTGGGGTGGTTCTACAGACGGTCGGCGAATTCTATGAGTCGGAAGGCGAGCAACACTTGCGCGATGCTGTCAAGATTGTCGAACCAGCCATCATCGTTGGGCTCGGCTTGATCGTCGGTGTGATTGTGCTCGCCGTCATGCTTCCACTCCTTGATCTGTCTACGGCGGGGGCGATGTAGCACATGAGCACGAGGAGCAGGACGAACGCATTTGCAGAATGGGCAGCGCTCAGGACTCCGGCAGTCGGTACGACGATGGGGCTGGACATCGGTGCGCATTCAGCCAAACTCGTGGTGCGGCGATTCCGGGGCAGTTGCGGGCGGGTGATCCGCGCCAGTCGCTTGCGGATCCCCTCTTCCGCTCGCAGTGACGCGGGCGAGCTGGTCAAAGTGCTCGGCCCGTGGCTGGAGGCCCATGGCGAACCCGGCTGCCGCCGGTACGTCGCCGCATTGCCGTCGACGTGGGTCGACTACGAGACGGTTGAGTTGTCTCCGACGACTGTTGACGACGTGGGCCAGGTTGCCGAGGCTGAGATCCAGCGTTTGCTCGGCAACGATGCGGAGTTGGCAGCGACCGATTTTTGGTCTAGCGACGCTGGTGGTGCCGCGCCACCAGTGCTGCATCTGGCTTGGACAAATGGCGAATTTGTGTCGCAGCTCGCGAGTGGGTTGGCTCGCGAAGGTTGGCGTTGCACGGCGATTGACGTGCCAGCGGTTGCACTTGCCCGCGCGGACGGGGGCGCAACCACTGCGGCCAATCGGCTGATGGCCGATATCGGTGGCAGTGAGGCGTCTCTCGTCTGGTCGCGCGGCGGGGTGGCAGATTACGTTCGCCATGGGATTCGCTTTGCTGCGGCGTCTGCTGCCGACACGTTGGCTGCAGGGGCGGGGGTGAGTGTAGACGCCGCCGAAACCCTCTTGATGCATTGGGGCCTGGGCCCCTCACGGGGACCGTCGGGCGGGGCGTTGGAAGCGACGATTGCGGCGCAACTTCGCGAATGGTTGCCGAAGTTGGTTTTTGAACTCCGCCGAACCCTGCGATATCTGCAACACCACTATGGTCTCGACGCCGTCGCCGAGGTTGTCCTTTGCGGCGGCGGTTCCTGCATTTGCGGTTTGTCGCAATGGTTGACGGCACAGCTCAAACTTCCCGTTCGTCGCGCCGCGCTTCCGATCGATTGGCGATGGGAAGCGGCCACGCCCCATTCCGCCTGCTTCGCCCAAGCGGTTGCCCTGACACAATATGGGGAGCCGTCATGAGCCGTTCGGTGAACCTATTGCCGATTCCGAACCAGCGTCGGTTTGAACACTGGCGGCAAGGAAAACGGTGGCTCGCGATCTGGTCGTCCGTCGTGGTCGCGCTCGTTGTGACGCAGGGGCTGCTCACGGCACGTCGTGGGCAAACCGAGCGCAATCTCGAAGCCGCTGAAGCGTCCGTCGCCCCTCTTCGCCGCGCCGAAGCGGATGCCCGCCGGCTCCAGGCCGAAACGGAGACCTGCCGGGAGCGTGTAGAAGCAAGTCGCGTCTTGGAACAGACCGACGCGACGTTGGCATTGCTCCAGGTAGTGAGCGACAGTTGCCGCGATTTTGGTGGCGCCATTGAACTCGAATCACTGCGGCTGGATGAATCAACCAGCCGCAAAGTTGAGGCGGGTCAAGCGTCGGCGCCGCGGAAACAGTTACGCCTGGTCGGTGCTGCGGACGCGGACAACCGCGTGGCCGCATTCGTGCGCCGGTTGCGGGAAAGCCAAGTGTTTGAGCTGGTCGAACTCGAAAGTTCCCAGGCCCAGACCGACCTCGCCGGAGCACGACGTTCGTTTCACATTCGCTGCGAACAATGACCGCCGTCACCGTCCGCCGCACGCTCGGAGAACCGAATCGATGACGCTATTCTTGAGTCGTAATCACCCGCTCGGCCCTCTGCAATGGACATGGCGTGCGGGGGGGAGCTGCGCCGTGTTGGTTACGGTTGCAGCGTGGTGGCTGTTGGTCGGAGAACCGGGATGGCGGGCGCACGAGGACCTCGTCGACCAGCTCGACGCGGCGAAGTCGCTGCGGACGTCGGCCACTGAGGTCGAATCGCGTTTGGCCCAGGCACGGGCGGAGGTAGAGCACTGGCGCCGAGAGGATGCGATTCGGCGCGAGCGAGCGTCGCAACACCACGACGAGGCGGGATTCCTTCGCTGGGTGAATCAGCAAGCGCAGGCCAGCGGCGTCAGGGTACGTGATTTCCGTCCCTCGGGACGCGAACAGCAGGGTGATTACCAAGGTCGCGGCGTGATGCTTTCGGCACAGGGACCTTACGAAAGCATTTGCCGCCTTCTGGACCGCCTGCGTGCGTGCCCGAGAATGATTCGAACCACAAGGCTCGAAATCACGCCCCGCGATACGGATCGAACGATGTACGCCTTATCGCTGCAAGTGATGCTCTTTTCGTACTCGCCACAGCAACCGCCTGCATCCGCCAAACGAGGTTAAGCTCATGGCGAACCCTCCATCGCCGCCACCGACGACGACGCGGTCGAAAATCGTCGCGACCCTGCTACTCGGAGTCGTATTCATCGTCGTGTTGGGATACCGCATCCTCGAACCCAACAGCGAGGTCACGACCTCCGCCACAACGACGACGCTCTCCGCGACACCGGCGACACCCAAGTCCGAGGCGGCGCGGGAAACGCCTGATGAGGAGCCAGTCGCGTTACCGCCGGTCGACATGCATCGACTCCTTGCCTACAACCCGTTCCGTTCTGAGCAACAGACCACGGCGGACGTTGAATCGGGCGGCCTGCCAGAGAAGCAATCCGCCTCCTCGTCGGCAGGCATGGGAGCACTTATCACGTGGGCTGAGGAACGATTGAAGTCGCTCACGGCGCCGTCGTATTACGCGGCTGCGGACGATGGAGGGCCCCCGGCGCGGGCGGGGGAGAACGACCGGGCTTCGATTCCTGAGGTTGCCATTACCGCGATCGTCACCGGGGGGGATCGCCCGGCCGCCCTGATCGGCGACAAGCTGCACTTCGAGAATGATCGCCTCGATCATGTTTGGCGGATCGTTTCCATCCACCCGCAGGGCGTGGTGATCGAGAACGTCGCCGAATGAGCGATTGAGCGGCGGACCGTGATTCCAGGGTCCCGTGATTCCAGGTCGGCCGGGTCGACTGCGAGGGCGTTGGGATGGGAACCTTCGAGGGATAGGAACCTTCGAGTACACTTTCACCTGCCGGACGTCGTTGCGTTCGGCCGTTGACGAACAAGCGGATGGATCGGTGACTTTCGGTAGGGCTCGACAGGAAAGGCGACATGCATTCTGGTTTGACCCGCGGCACCCAGGCCGCGTTGGTGTGGGAGGTGGCAGCGGAGCACTCGATCCATCTCGGCTACCCCGCCCCGTCCTTGGATGGCGGGATGCTTGTCCCTGACGACGGGCAGCCACCGTCATCGGCGGTCGTCTTCTCAACCCCGTTCATGGTCTTACTCATGGAGCGCGCGGCACGGAAGGCGATCGAGCCCTACTTGGAGCCGGGCGAGGTATCGGTCGGGGCGATGGTCCAGGTCGATCACTTGGCCGGCACACCGCTGGGCGCCGAGGTCCGCGGGGTGGCGACGGTGACCGTGGTCGATGGCCGCTCGATCGAGTTCGACATCGCCGCCTACGATCGCCACGAGCAGATCGGCCGGGGCAGGCACCGTCGCGCGGTCGTCCGTGTCGAGCGAGTCGCTCAGCGGATCGCGGAAAAGGCATCAGGGGCCGGTGGGGCCAAGCCACTGACCTGGATCGACGGGGTGGCAGGAATGCCGGTCGCGTCAGAAGCTGACAACTCGGTTCAACCCGCGAAGAAACGTTTGGAGGATCCCGTGTCTGCAGGCGATTCGATGGGCCCCGCCCCCGCTGGGCTGCCCGAAACTGTGGCATTGCGTGTCGAGGTGCAGGGTAGAATCGCGAAGGTGATCTTGAACCGGCCTGAAAAGAAGAACGCGGTCAACTTGTCGATGACGGACGATTGGGAGCGGCTGAATCGTTACTTGTCCGGGCACCCGGAGATCCGGGTGGTGTTGGTGACCGGTGCGGGCGGCGCTTTCTGTGCCGGCGACGACGTCCCCGAGGTCGGCACGCTGTCTCTGCAGCAGGCGCAGGAGCTGAGCTACCGTCAGGCCCGCGTTTACTTGGGATGGGAGCAGCTACCTCAAGTGTTCTTGGCCGCGATCGACGGGGAAGCTTTGGGGGGCGGATGTGTGGCAGCTTGCGCCTGCGACTTAAGGATTGCATCGCACGGGGCGAAGCTTGGGATGCCGGAGATCATGCTGGGATGGCCCCCAGGCTACGGCGTTGCCCAGCTGACGGCGCTGATCGGCAAGGGACGTGCAATGCAGATGTGTCTGACGGGCCAGCCGATTACCGGAGCGCAGGGGCTGGAATACGGCTTGGTGCATCGCGTCACACCATCAGCGAGGTTGCTGGCCGAGGCCCACCGCTGGGCGGACGAACTGTTGGCCATGCCGGCCGCGGCGCTGCGGGAAACGAAGCGGCTCGTGCACGCCGATGAGGGCCTGCAACCCAAGACGGCGTTTCTCGCCGATACGGCCGCCTACATTCGATGTCTCGGCCAACCCGACGCCCGCGAGGGGATCGCCGCGTTTCGAAGCAAACGGCCGCCGCGGTTCTCACCCGAGTGAGTCTAAAGTCGCGGGCTTGGGAACACGCGATAGGGCCGCCAGCGTCCGCCATCGCAACGGACGATCGCGCGCAATCGGCCGTGCGAATCGATCGCAGCCGCTTCCGTGCCGGCGGGAACGAGCTCGTCGCCGGATGCCGGTACCGGAAGAAATTGACCGAATGTCAATCGCTGTGCATCGTCATCGTCGACCGTGACCTGCGGTAAGTGGGCGACCCCGGTCAGCGCGGGACTCAACAGGGGTTCGAGGGGAGCATGCCGGAGCATCTCCATCCCGACGCTCTCATCGATCCAGAAGGGACCGACGGCAAGGCGGGTCAGGCGCGTCATCACCGCGACCGTCCCGCAGCGTCCCGCCAGATCGATGCCAAGGGAGCGAATGTACGTGCCCGAGCCGCAGCGGATTTCGGCTGTAACTTCGGGGAATGCGTAGGAAGTGATCGTGAACGCATCGACCCGCACCCGGCGGCTCGGCATCTCCACCAGCTCCCCCTGGCGAACGCGGTCGTAAGCCCGTCGACCATCGATCTGGATCGCCGAGTAGGCGGGCGGCGTCTGATCGATCTCTCCGGTCAGCTGCTGCGCGGCGTTTTCAAGTTGATCCAAGGTCGGAATCGGCAACTCCGGCGCCTCGGTGACCTCCTGTTCGGTGTCCCCCGAGGGACTCGAGGCGCCAAGCCGAAACGATGCCAGATATCGTTTTGGGGTTTGTTGAACGTAGGGAACCAGCCGAACCGCCGGTCCGACGCCAAGCACCAGGACACCGTCAGCGAGGGGGTCCAGCGTCCCGGCGTGGCCAACCTTGGTGCCACGGAGCTGTCGTTGGACGACATTGACAACGTCTCGCGAGGTCATCCCGGTCGGCTTATTGCAGTTGAGAAATCCGAAGTGGTCCAATCGAGCTCGCTTCCGGGACAGCAGGTCGGGGGTGTTTCAGCGTCGGTGGTGACGGTAGCTTGACAGGCTGACGCCATACGCGGCAACCGCAGGAGGGAAACGAGGAGAGCGATGGGCGATGCAACTGACCGACCTGGCGAGCGCTGTTTGCTTCGCGGGGCCAGGTTCAACGTACATGCGATGGAGTTGATCGGTCTCGATGGCGAGAGCTACACGCGAGAGGTCGTCCGCCATCCCGGTGCCGTCGTGATCTTGCCGCTGCTCGATACCGACACGGTGTTGTTGATCGAGAATCAGCGCCCGGCGGTCGGCGAAACGTTGCTCGAACTTCCCGCCGGAACGTGCGAGCCGGACGAATCGATCGAAGCGACCGCAGCCCGCGAACTGGTCGAGGAGACCGGCTATCGGGCAGCCGGCTGGCGTCGCTTGCATGATTTCTATTCCGCCCCCGGAATCTGCGACGAACGGATGCGGCTGTTCGTCGCAACCGGTTTGACCGCAGGTGACCCGAACCGCGAGCCGACCGAACGGATCGAAAATCGCCCCGCTGACCGGGCCCAGGTGGAAGCCTGGGTTCACGGGGGGCAGATCCGAGACGCGAAAACGCTCGTCGGTCTGTACGCGTTCCTTTACGCGCCGGCGCTGGCCTGATTTTTGTAGAGTCGGTCGAGAACGCCGTTGATGAAGCGGGGACTGTTTCGGTCCCCGTAACGTTTGGCCAATTCGATCGCTTCGTTCACGGCCACACGGCCAGGAGTGCCGCCGTGCAGGATTTCGTAGGCCGCCAGTCGCAACAGGTTACGGTCGGTAACCGGCATCCGTGGGAGGGTCCAGTGGGTAGCGAGTTCCGCCAGTTCGCGGTCGATCGTCTCGCGGTGGGCCAGTGTTCCCTGCAGCAGAGAATCGGCGAACTCGGTCAACGCCCTGCGGCCTTGCAGCCGCGAGCGGATGAACTGTCGGGCCGACTCAGGATCGCGGGTTCCGTTCACGTCCGCTTCGTACAATAACTGCAGTACGATTTCTCGGGCGCGTCGGCGTGTGGACATGGAGATGGAGGGGGGAGGATCCGCGGGGGAGGAACGATTCAAAGCGTGGCAGGTGATCAATCAAGCGACGTCGGCGAACCGGCCGGGTCGACCGGAGGCCACGTCCCTCGGGGTCGGAATTGTAGGGTCCGGGTGGGCGCGCGCCGAGCGGCGGCTCAGCTCAGCTTGCCGATCAGGCGCAGCGTCTCGAGAACTGCCTCCGCCGCTTCGGTCCCCTTGTTCCCCACGGTGCCGCCGCTCCGCTGAATCGCCTGTTCCAGCGAATTGCAGGTGAGCAGACCGAACCCGACCGGGCGGCGTGTTTCGACGCCAAGTTCCATCAAGGCGTGACTCACCGCGCGGTTGATGTGTTCGTCATGGGTCGTTTCGCCGCGGATCACGGCACCCAAGGCGATCGCGGCGATGACGTCGTCTTGGTCGAGCATGGAGCGCACGACCAACGGCAATTCCCAGGCGCCCGGGACGCGAATCACAGGGATCGCTTGAGGTCCCAGGCCGGCGGCGGTGAGCGTTTCGACGGCCCCTTGAACCAGGGCGTCACAGATTCCGCGGTTGTAGCGGCTGGCGACGATTGCCACTCTTCCTGCCGGGCATTTTCCATCGTCGCCTTTGATCTCAGTCGACATCCTTCAGACTCAGTAAGAATTCCGCATTGTTTTGGGTCTTTCGAATTTGGTTCACCAAGTTCTGCATCGCGTCGGTGGGGGAGAGTCCAGCCAGGGCGCGACGGAGGGCCGCGATCCGCCGGTACTCCTCAGGGTCCATCAGCATCTCTTCCCGCCGGGTCCCGCTCAGGCTGATGTCGATGGCGGGCCAGACACGGCGTTCGACGAGCCCTCGGTCGAGGACGATTTCCAGGTTCCCCGTCCCTTTGAACTCTTCGAAGATCACATCATCGAGCCGGCTGCCGGTATCGATCAGGGCGGTAGCGAGGATCGTCATCGATCCCCCCTCTTCCACCTTTCGGGCCGAGCCGAAGAAGGCCTTGGGTTTCTGGAGCGCCCCGGCATCGAGTCCACCGCTGAGCAGCTTGCCGGTCAGCTCCCCATCGCTGTTGTGAGCACGGGCCAAGCGGGTGATCGAATCGAGGAAAATCACCACATCGGTTCCCGTTTCGACCATCCGTTTGGCTTTCTCGATCACCATCTGCGCGACTTGAATGTGCCGTTGGGCCGGTTCATCGAAGGTGCTGCTGATCACCTCGCACTGCGGGCCCCGCACCTCGCGCTCCATATCGGTGACCTCTTCGGGCCGCTCGTCGATGAGCAGCACAAAGACATAGGACCGGGGATAATTCTTCAGCACCGCCCGTGCCATCTGCTGCATCAGGATCGTCTTTCCTGCCCGCGGTGGGCTGACGATCAGGCCGCGTTGTCCAAACCCGATCGGGGTCATCATGTCGACGATCCGGGTGCTCAACTCGTCACCGCGATACTCCATGATGATCCGGGCATCGGGGTGCAGGGGGGTCAACTCGTCAAAGGGGACCTGCCGCTGCCGCTGGATCGGGTCGTGGTGATTGATCGCTTCGATCCGAAGCAGCGCGAAATAGCGTTCGTTCTCCTTCGGCGGCCGGATTTGACCCGCCACGTGACTGCCGGTTTGCAATCCGAACCGTCGGATCTGGCTCGGTGAAACGTAAATGTCATCGGGGCATGACAGGTAATGGTATTCGGCGCTGCGGAGAAACCCGAAACCGTCGGGCAGGATCTCCAGCGTCCCCTCACCGAACATCAATCCATTGGCTTTCATCCGATGCTTGAGGATCTGAAAGATCAGTTCCTGCTTTGCCACGCCGGCAATGCTGTCGACGCCACTGGCGTGGGCCATTTCCATCAAGGTTTCGTGCGCCATCGCCTGCAGAACCGCAATGTTCAGCGGCGGCTCCTCGACCGCACCGCTGGGAATCCCCACCCGCTGGCCGGACTTGTTCGCTTCGCTGACGATCTCTTCCGGCAGTGACAGCGGATCACGCTCGGCGTCCAATTCACGGACCCGCTGATCAATCGCCTCATCGGGATGCCGGGGACCGGCGTTGGCCCCGCGCCGAAAGTCGCGGTACTGGCGCGGCCCGTTACGCTTGGGACCGTGAAATTCCCCGGGCTGGGGAGGATGATTCGCTGACATGACATGGTCGCCTTGGGGGCGAAGAAGACAAGAGGTCGGTGGGGATTGGATGCTTGGGAGGGTCGGAAGAGGCTCGGCCGATGGGACTGCAAGGAAGGAGGGGATCCCGGGCCATCACCGACGGGCTAATCGGTGCTGCAGTGACCTACGTCGTGCGGGACCTGCCGGTTTGCTTGAATCATTGCGGCGTACAAGGTTTCAATCTGTTCGGTGAACTGACGACGAGTACCAATGTTCTGAAAACAACGACTGCTCCGCCGCTTTTTCTCATCAATGGGAAGCTGGCATGATTCACGGCGTCGCAGTTCTGATTCGTCCCAATGGCGGCTGGCAACACGACGGGCCCGGAGTTCGAACGGGGCATCGACACACCAGATCTCGTCGCAGGCCAAATCCCAGCCCGACTCAAATAACAGGGGCACGTCGAGCACCGCGACCGGGACGCCGTTTGCGGCAGCCGCTTGCAACCGCCTGGCTATCTCAAGCCGCGTGGGCGGATGCACAAGCGACTCTAAATAGTGTAATGCGACACCCTTGGAATCGTCATCCCCGAAAACCAGCGAGGCCAACTTTGCACGGTCGATCCGACCTCCCTCGGCAACGATCGAGGACCCGAACCGCCGGACCAGATCCTCGCGGATCTCGTCGCGATCCAGCACGGCGCCGGCGATCTGGTCGGCATCGATCCAGGTCGCTCCCTGCGCCGCTAAGGTCCGTCCAACGGTGGATTTGCCGCCAGCGGGGGTGCCGGCGAGTCCGAGAACGATCATCGTGACCTGCCCGATCGAGGGTAGTTTACGGCCCCGGCTCCGCACAGTTCGGGTCATCCCAAGGGCGGCTTTCTCGCCCCCAACGGCCTCAAAAAATTTTCTCCGAAAGCTGGCAAGCCATCCGTCGTCAGACGCGATTTCAGTGGACCCGTCGATCCTCGGGAAGGTAGAGGAAGGCGTTGCAATTGGGACAGTGAATCAGCTGCGAGAGCTGAAGCTGGCTCATGATTTGGGTTGTCAGTGTCTGGTAGCAACCGCCGCACGAATCGCCATCGATCGGCGCCAGGGCGTCTTCTCCCTTGGCTTCGATGACCCGTTGGTAATCGGCCCGAGCCGCCGCTGGGATCTCTTGTTCTTTTTCCGCCAACTCGGCATCGACCCGGTTCAGCTCTCGGCGCAGGGTTTCCATGCGCGCGTTAACCTCCCCCACCCGCTGGGCATGCTCCTGTTGTTGCCGCTGGAGCTCCGCCTCGGCGTCCTGCAGCTCCTGTTCAAGCGTATCGATTCGTTCGAGCGCATCGAGGATCTCGTCACTCTGAACACTGTTGGCCTGCTCGTCGGCGGCGATCTGGTCCTGCAGCAGCGAATACTCTTTGTTACTCGCGGCGGTGTTCAGCTTCACCCGCAAGCCTTTGACATGTGCCTCGCGAGTCTGAAGCTGCAGCTGTTTTTCGTCGGCCGCCATCTTTGCCTTTTGCAGCGTCGCCCGGGCGGCGTCGCGGCGCGCATCGGCCTCGCTGACCAGCCGTTGCCCGGCCGCGATCTGTCGGGGGCCCCGCTGCAGCTGCCCCAGCAGATCGGTACGTTGGCGATGGATGCGGTGCAGGGTCCGCAGCAGGGCGGTCCCGATTTCGATGTTCGAGCTAGTGGGCATGGGCTGCGGGACAGAAGCGGAGGTGGGGGCGTCCGGTCGTATACGACGTTTCCTCCAGCATACCGGCGGGACCAAACTTCCACACCGGCACTTCCACACCGGCACTTCCACACCGGCACTTCCACACCGGCACTTCCACACCGGCCACTTCCACACCGGCCACTTCCGCCCTCCCCCCCGGGCATTGCACCGGGGAAAGGGCAGGAGGGTGCGGCCGGAAACTCAGGCGGCCGCTTTCAAGAACGGCGCCAGTCGATCGCTGCGCGAGGGGCTCTGCAGCTTGGCGACGGCCTTGGCTTCAATCTGCCGAACTCGTTCCCGTGTGACCTTGAAGATCCGGCCGCACTCTTCCAGCGTATAGCTGTAGCCATCGACCAGGCCGTACCGGAGGCGGATGATTTCACGTTCCCGGTGAGTCAACGTTTTGAGGATCTCGTCGATCTTGCCGCGAAGGAGGCTGCCGGCGGCGACCTGGATCGGGTTGTCCTCTTCCGCGTCCTGAACGAACTCACCGAAACTGCTGTCCTCTCCCTCCCCGACCGGCCGATCGAGGCTGATTGGGTGCCGCCCGACGTCCATCACGCGGCGGACCTCCTCGATCGAGATGTCGGTCGCCGAGGCGATCTCGTCATAGGTGGGCTCGCGGCGGAGATCCTGGGTCAGCCGCTTCTGCGCCTGGCGTAGCTTGCTCAGC
The DNA here is from genome assembly GCA_964462125.1 of uncultured Pirellulaceae bacterium. Taxonomy (GTDB): domain Bacteria; phylum Planctomycetota; class Planctomycetia; order Pirellulales; family Pirellulaceae; genus JAWLFY01. Next base: position 15,979 of record CAYWXT010000113.1, read on the forward strand.
ACGTCGATCATGTGCACCGGAATGCGGATCGTGCGGGCCTGGTCCGCAATTGCCCGCGTGATCGCTTGTCGAATCCACCAGGTGGCGTAGGTGCTGAACTTGAAGCCGCGACGATACTCGTACTTGTCCACCGCCCGCATCAAGCCGGTGTTGCCTTCCTGAATCAAGTCCAGGAACGACAACCCGCGGTTGCGGTACTTCTTGGCGATCGAGACGACGAGCCGGAGATTGCCGCTGCTGAGCTGGCGTTTGGTCGCCTCGTACTCTTCAAAATGCCGTCGCGCCTTGGTAACGCGACGATGCAGGCTGGTCGGGCTCTCCTGGGTCACCAGCATCAGCTCGCGGAGCTCTTGCCGCAGGTCAGCCGCCTCATCCCGGCTCAGGGCGTCGTTGCCCAGCTCAGCCAGCCGGGCGCGGATGAAATTCATCCGCCGCGAGATCTCCTCGAGCTGTCCCAGCAACGGGGTAACGCGCCGGCTCCGCAAACTCAATTCCTCCACCAGCTGCAGACACTTGCGGCGGCGGCGAATGAAGCGGCGGCGGATCTCGGCCTTCAGCCGCGGGGAGGTGCTGCGGCGGACCAGTGTTTCAAAGTCCGACTTGTTTTGGCGAATGAAGACATCCAGCGTCCGCAGGTTGTGCGGCATGCG
>CAYWXT010000114.1:0-16627 GCA_964462125.1 uncultured Pirellulaceae bacterium
GAACCATCTCACAAAACGGGCTTGATCCACCCGTTCATGTCTCCGCCGTGAGTATCACTCCGATGATGGAAGTGTTGCTCTTCAAACGATTTGAGTTGCAGGCCACGGTTCTCACTCGCCGGTCTCTGTTTCCTGTTTTTCCTTGGCACGCGTTGCTGCTGGCGACTCGTAGTAAAGGCGGACGGTCGAGACGACCGAAATCTCCGGCTTCATCGGCATATCGCTCGGTTGGACGTCCGCATTCGGGTACAGCCCGCGGTAGTAGGTATTGCGAGGGCGAGCGGCGCGGAGGAACGGAATATCGCGGCGAAATGGGGGAGTGACTCCTTCCGCGTAGGTGCTCGTGAACGACTGGTAGAGTGACTCGGGATAGCGGACCGTGGTCTCTTCCTGCACGTTGATCGCCCTAGGTCGCTCGTCGAACACAATTTCCAGCAACACGTCTGCCTTGTCTCGGGCCGCCTCGACGGCCTTCTGGCGAGCCTGCACCTTGGTTTCATCCAGATCACGATTCCAGTAGTCGAAGGCGATGATGTCCGTGACGTTCTGCTCAAAGGCCGCCGCCATCGCCAATGGCACCTCGGCTTCGTTCGACACGGCCAAATGAATATTCGTCTGCATCCGGTAGCCGACTTGCGTTTCGATGCCGACGTCGACGCCGCTCTGCTGCTCAAGTTTCCACTCGTATCGTGGTAACACGGCAATGAAATCGACGACGATGCTCTCGCCAGGGACGCCAATCGCGGACCAAGCCTCTTTCAGACGCTCGATCCGTTCTTGAATCACCTGCTGGCAGCTCTGCGCTGTGTCTCCCTCGCTGGTGACGGCCATTACGATGCGGATTTCCGTCGCGGGGATGCGAACCTCGGCCCGCCCGTCAATTGCGATGTAGCTCTCGGCAGTCTCACGCTCCAAGAGGGGAAGATCAGCCAGGGGAGCAACGTCGCCCTCGGCCCCGGCGCGTGAACCAGCAAGCTGGGCGGAGGCCAATGGGAGTGGTGCGCAGGCAAATGCCAGCACGACCGCCAATGAAGGAAGGGGGCGAGACATGAAGAGATCTCCTTGGCTGGGGCGCAGGGCTCAAGTGATACATAATACCGTATGAGCTCCAAGAGTTTCGCTTGCTGCCGGTTGGACAGCACCACCATCGCCCATGACAATGTCGTGTGGATTCCCTGGCCCCACAGCGGGGCAAATGTGGCGCGATGGCGCACGCTTCGAGCCACAGGGGAAATTACCCCACGCGTCCGTCTTTTCTGGAAACCGGAGATTCCTGCCATGACCGACCTCAGTCGCCGCAATTTCGTCTTCTTGTCATCCGGGGCCGCCCTGGGCAACATGGCTGTCCCGGGCGTTGCCTCCGCCGAAGAAGGTAACAGCGGTCGCCTCGATTTTTCGGATAGCGGACTGGTGACCGGCAACCCGAAGCCGCTACGGCACGAATCGATACCGGGCTTTTTAAGCGCCGAGCAGATCGCGCCGCACCACAGGGCGCATTATGGCGGCGCATTGAAGGGCTATTCTGCGGCCGACGCGAAGATCGAAGCGTCGATCCAATCGGGCGAGCCGATCGACGCCGCGGAGTACGGTGCGCTGAAGCGCGCCGTCAACAGCAAGGGGAACAGTGTCGTGCTCCACGAGATGTATTTCGACGGCCTCGTCCCCAAGGCTCCAGATCCTGCCGCCGACGTTCGGAGGGCCATCGAAGCCAGGTTCGGCTCGCTGGAGAAGTGGGCGGACGACTTCATCGCCTCGGCCAAAAATGCCGCCGGCTGGGCAATGTTGGTCCATCATCCCGTCAACGGCAAACTCTACAACGTCGTGAGCGATGAACACGCAATGGGCGTCGTATGGATGGCAACCCCGCTGGTCGTGATCGACACCTATGAACATGCGTTTTACATCGACTACCAAAACCGCAAGGGCGAATATGTCGAGTCGTTCATCGATCATATCGATTGGAACGAGGTGAACACGCGGTACCGCGCTGGCTAGTGCGTCGTCCACCGTTCGCCTCGGTGGCGCGGTGTGTGGAAGCGAGAAGGCGCAAAGCGGCCCACAGCATGAGCGGCAGATCATTCCTTCAATGTTTACGACGGTTCGAGCGACTCATCTGGGAAACTGCTCGGCTGATCGTCGTCGCTTTCAGTTACTGGTCGGATGCTGTTGCCGTGATGCGGTTTCCCTCGGATGTTTCTTCTGTGCTGAGAAGTTCGCCGCTGAATCCGGTTTTCTTCAAGGCTGCCAAAATCTCTTCCTTGGGGATCGGTTTGCCGGACTCCACGCCCACGACAGCCTGCTCTTTCTCGTAGCTGAGATCGACGGCGACGACGCTGGGCACTTGACGGATCGCTTGAGCAACCGTCGCCGCACACCCTTCACAGGTCATGCCCTCGATTTTGAAGACCGCCCGATTCATGTTCTCCGTCACGGCGGCTTGATCCCCGGCTGCAAACAACAAGCCGACGTAGCTGGGAAAGAAGAGGAAAGCGACTGCCAGCACCGTCACGCCCCACAGCATGACCTTGTTTATCGCCATCATGCTGAAACGGCGCTTGCTGGTCGGGGTGCAGCAGTTTTCTCCCTCGGCTGGCTCCTGCGTACGATATCCCTGTTCCGCTTCGACAGCAGATTTCTTCGGACGGTAGGTGAAGTAGAACGCAGCCGCCAGAAAGCCGGCGGTGATGACGATAAGCAGCGGGCGATAGTCTTCTAGCGTGGCTGCAATCCCAGCCCCTGAGACACCGACAGCGAGCAAGCTCAACGGCAGCCAACAGCACGCTGAGGCCATCATCGCGGAGACGACCGTGCCGATCGTCGCGATCTTCTCGCCACGCCCCACCGATGATTGTGTCGATTGCACGGGAGTCATGTTCGAGTCATTCATCCCCAGTTCCTGCCGAGCAAACTGGATTCCTTTCGCTACGCTTCCCAGACAACAAGAGCCGCTGGGATTGGATCTCTCGCAGTGGCATCCCGGATCTTTCATCTTCGCCCGGATATCCTCCAATGCATCCGAACGGCCTTTCGTGCGAAGCTCGTCCTTGATGCTGGCTACCGAGTGGCCACAACAATAGCACAACGGCCGCTCGCCAGCGGTTTCCTTCACGCCGACCGGAACCTTGAGTTGCGACTTCGTGAACGTCGTCTCACCTTCCTCGGAGAAGTACAGGATGTCGCAGTGTGACGAATCGCAGAATCTCCAGCCGGTATCGCCCGTGATTGGCTGGCATCCCTCGCCGCTGGAATCGCAGCATGAGGGATCGCCGCTGCTGATCTCGGCGGCGAACGGATCCTTGAGCAGCGCCCGCAGTGTCGACGGCGAGACCCGTTTTGCGTTCGTGTCGCAGGAGGGGCAATGAGTTCGCTTGGCTGTACTTGTTTCTGCGGTCATTGAGTGCCTTTCTGAGACAGCGGAGCGCAAGCAGCTCTTGTCGGGTTGTCGTTGTACACCTATTATCGAGGTTGTACCTAGGTACAAGGTCAAGGCCGTCTGAGGATTTTCTCGATAAATCTCGCTGGTCGGCAGGCAACCATCTTCAGACAAAGCGTTTCGGGAGTGGCGATGGCACGGCAATTCACGATCAGCCAAGTGGCGAACGCCGCGAAACTTCCAGCGACAACCGTGCGTTACTACGAGCGGGTTGGACTGGTCGAGCCGGAAGATCGCAGTGCTGGCAATTACCGGCTCTACAGCGAAGAGTCGCTCCGCAAACTGAAGTTCATTCGTTCCGCGCAGGCGATTGGCTTCACGTTGGATGACGTGAAGGCCCTCCTTTCCACCTCGAGTAACACGGCTGCATCCTGTCGAGAGGTGCAGTCGCTCATTGAAGCGCGGCTCGCCGACGTGACCAAACGGTTGAAGGACTTGCGGCATGTCCAGCGAGTATTGAAGTCATCGCTGGAAAAGTGCAAAGAGACGGAGAGATCCGACGGCTGCCATGTCATCGAGACGTTGCGCGAGACGGCGAAATGATCGGGTCATGGGCTTTCCGTGAACGCTGCGAACAGCGCTACGCAAACCGTAGCGTGAGCAGATCCTCGTGTTCGTCCGCGAGATCACGGAAAACTGAATCAGCATCGCGCTGGTGAAGTTCGCCCTGACTAAGCGAACTTCCTCCCTGCTGCCGACTGGGCGGTTGAAGTATCTGATCGACGGCCCGCTGGTTCAAGTGGTTGACCACCAGCAAGCTGTCCAAGGGGGTGACCCGACCGTCAGTCGCCGGTCACAATGGAAAGGTTGCCGCTGATCTCAAGCGGATCCCCCGCTAACGGCGAGCCGGTCAAAAAGACGTTGTCGTCGTCGCTTTCAGCGACCTGCGACGAGCCCCCGCCGGTGTTAATCTTCACATTGCCTCCGACGTCGAATCCGGCAAGGGTGAGCGTGTCGTCTCCCGACTTCATCGAGGCGACCAGGTTCCGCCGGCGTTTCAAAGGTAATGCTCGCCGTATCGCCTGCGTCGACCATGAAGGCGAAGAAGCCCGTGTTGTAGAGGGGCGGCTGCCCAATGCTCTTGGCCTCCCCATTGGTGAAGGTCACCTGTTCCGGCGAATCGAACAGCGTGAATTCGCCACTCGTATCGGTGAATTCGAAGCTTGTCATGTTCGACAGCACGAGTCTCGCCTCGAGCTGTTCAACGCGCAACTGCTTTCGGCGGGACGGCCGTTTGCCGCGTTTCGGCTCAGCACAACGCCTGTAAACCGGACGGGCTATCCGTCGATGACTCATTTCAAACACAGCAATCTCCCAGGCTCAAGGAATCGGGCGGTACCGGCTGCAGCGACAGACCGCATTCCCTCTAGCGTGTGAATGCCTCGTTTGTGCAACTGTTGCGCAATTCACACAACGCAAAGGATTTTGCACGCGTGAGTTCGAACGGGAGCAACTCGATCGGGATCCGTGCCTATTCCTCGGGGGCGAACCAGTCACTTTGCGATGCCGTGATCGGCTGCGGGTGCTGTCGGTTCGGGGGCCCGTCTCTGGGCAAGCGACGTTGGCGGTGAACTTCACCCGTCACGACGGACGAGCGTGCGACCTTCAGCCATCCTTCGTCGCCGCATCGCCCGTCGCCACGCGACTTCGTTCGGCCTATGCGCAACAGACCCGACGATAAATGGTCGATCCTGGCATTAAACAATCGTGCTCAGCGCAGCGATGCTCGTACTCGTACTCGTCATCGAAAGGGGCAACGATGACGGATTCCGTCTTCGATCCCGACCGACTCGACGTTGGAGGCGACGGGAGTATTGGAAATGATCGCACGAAGTCCCGAAGAGCGGCGCCCGCCTAGAACTCTGCGTTTCCCGGCGTCCGGGGAAAGGGAACCACATCGCGGATGTTGGCCATCCCGGTGACGTATTGCACGGCTCGCTCCAGGCCGAGTCCAAAGCCGGCGTGGGGGACCGTGCCGAAGCGCCGCAAGTCGAGATACCACCAGTAATCAGCTTCATCAAGTCCCGCCGCGGACATCCGTTCGCGGACCACATCGAGCCGTTCCTCGCGCTGACTGCCGCCGATGATCTCGCCGACGCCGGGGACCAACACATCCATCGCTGCCACGGTTCGACCATCGTCGCTGAGCCGCATGTAGAACGGTTTGATCGATGACGGGTAGTCGGTCAGGATCAGCGGCCCATCGACATGTTTCTCCGTCAAGTAACGTTCATGCTCCGCCTGCAAATCGGTACCCCACGCAATCGGGTAGTCGAACTTGTCGCCGCATGATGTCAGCACCTCGATCGCATCGCTGTAGGTCATGTGCTCGAAGGGACGTTCGATGACGCGGCGGAGCTGGTCGATCACGCCCGGCTGAATACGCTGGTCAAAGAACTGCATGTCCTCGTCGCACTGCTCCAGGCAGTCCCCGAACAGCCGCTTGAGGAAACCTTCGGCCAGGCGCATGTTGTCGGTCAAGTCAAAGAATGCTGCCTCCGGTTCGACCATCCAGAACTCGGAAAGATGCCGGCTCGTGTGGCTGTTTTCCGCCCGGAACGTGGGGCCGAAGGTGTAGATGCGACCGAGTGCCGAGGCGTAAGCTTCCCCCTCGAGCTGCCCGCTGACGGTCAGGTAGGTCGGTTGGTGAAAGAAATCGAGTTCGTAATCGACCGGCCCGCCCGACTGGGCGAGCCGCTCCAGATCGAGCGCCGTGACGCGGAACATCTCCCCCGCCCCCTCACAGTCGCTGGCGGTGATAATCGGCGTGTGGGTGTAGAGGAATCCCTGCTCCGAAAAATAGCGGTGAATCGACTGGCTGATCCGATCCCGCACCCGCATCACGGCGCCGAGGGTGTTGGTACGGGGTCGCAAATGAGCCCACTCACGGAGCTTTTCGAACGAATGACGTTTCTTTTGCAGCGGGTACGTTTCCGGATCGGCCCAGCCGAGCACCCGGATCTCGGCGGCGTGCAATTCGGTCGTCTGGCCCTTGGCCGGTGACTGTTGAATTTCACCGACCGCAACGACGCTGCAGCCGGCGCCGAGCCTTTGGATCTCGGAGGCGTAGTTCGACAGCTCCCCGGGGGCGACGACTTGCAGGTTCCCCAGGGAGCTGCCGTCGTTGATTTCGAGAAAGCTGAAACCGCCCTTGCTGTCGCGGCGGGTGCGGACCCAACCGCGAATCTCGGCTTCGCGGCCGATCGACGCTTCGCGCCGGGCCGTGGCGATGTTGATCCATTCGGGCATATCAGGCATAGGAAACAGACTTAGCCTCAATCGGCCAACGCTTTCGGGTTGCGGAAGAAGAAGCCGACGACCAGGGCGATGGCGAAGACGACCAGCAGGCCCACGATCGCGTAGAACGCTTCGGCGCTTGCCGTCGCCTCGTCGTAGATCGCGGTCGAGGCCGCGGCGAAGGCTCCCAGCACCGCGATCATCATCAACACGTTCCAGATCACCATCCGTGCCCCCTGCGGTTTCTCTTTCCCCAAAATCTGCTTGCTGTTCATCATCAAAAAGAAGGTCACGTAGGCGATCGGCAGCAACATCATGCCGAAGCTGGAAGCGAAGATCGCCAGCCAGAACTTGGCCCCCCCGTCCCACAGAAAAACCCAGCTGGCCCCGAACAGTCCAGCGACCAAACAGCCGGCGACAAACGGCGCGGTGCCATCCGGTTTGCCCACCATCTCCCGGAAGGCGAAGCCGTTGATCAGCATCAGGATGATGATCGTCGAAAAGCCCATCCCGAACACGCCGAGACCGAACACCAGATTCGCCAGGGAGCGCCCGAGAAGCGGGGAGAGGGTGTTGGAAAGCTGAAACGCGTTCCGCTGCACCAACGCCAGCGCCAATACCTTCTCGCCTTCGTCCAGCTCCGCGACCATCTGCAGCTTCGTTGTCTCGCCGGTGGACTCCGCCGCCGGGCCGAGTTGTTGATCGACCCGGCCGAGCAGCGTTTCCTCGACCGACTCGAACATCGGGCTCTGCTGCATCGTCGCCAGGTCGGTGCTCTTGAGTTGATCATCGATCCGGGCATGGAAGGAGAAGGCGGCGGCGATGACGACACAGCTGGTGACCAACACGTAAGGAATGGCCATCCCGGTGGCCAGATCGAATCGGGCCAGTCCCCGGAACGGCTTGTCCCAGCCCCGGTTGAGCATCGAATAGGGAAGCAGAAACGTCATATTGATCCCGACGGCGGTCGCCGCCGCCGCGATCATCACGCTCCGCTGGCTGCCGACCAGCTTGCTCGACCAATACTCCTGGCCGTCCGCCGACAGTCCGTTGACGATCCCGGAAAGCTTTCCGGTCGGCTCGGTCCACTGGCCGAAGTTGGGGACGAAGCCGGCGAAGATCTCGCCAAAGTTGAGTTCCCCATTGTACGCCAACAGTCCGACAACGCCGATGAAGCAGATCACGACCATCCCGATCAGCGATTTCAGGAACAGGTCGAACAGCTTGGCGGCGGCACCGCGGCGGGTGTTGAGCAGCACCACGAACCCGGCAGCAAACAGCAGCATGGCGGAGACGACCAGCTTCGTCGACCTCGCATCCCCCAGTGCGTCACCTTCCCCACCGAAGATGGCGAGCAGGTTCCGGTCCAGCGCATCGTAGCTGAGACTGAACTGCGGCATGCACCAGATCATGTTGGCCATGCAGGTCGCTACGATCCAGCCCCAACCGAGAACCGGGTTGATTTCCGAATTGATCGCCTCGAACGGGCGGCGACCGGTCGAAAGGGTGACGTAGCTGATCGCCGACAGCATGATCACCCCCATGATGATCGCCATCAGCTGCAACCAGATCATGCTGGTCCCGCCGAGTACACCGAGGAACAAAGCGCCGGCGAGCGAGCCACCCCCAAGCGTGATCGCGCTCTGCAGCCAGCCAGGGCCGGAGAGCCGGACGTAGGTCCCCAGGACGCGGCCCTCCGCCTGGGCCTGTTTAAGCATCTCGCGGTCGGACTGCACCTTGTCATCGACCGGCGGCTGGCGAGACGGTTCGCTCTCGGCGGCGGGGCGGGCGACAGATTCACTCATAACGAGCTCAGGGGGAGGGTCGGGGAGGGGAGGATCGGCGCTATTCTAACTCCGCCAGGTATCGTTCTGCATCGAGCGCGGCCATGCAACCGGTACCAGCGGAGGTCACGGCCTGGCGGTAATAATCGTCGGCCACATCACCGGCTGCGAATACGCCCGCGGTGGTGGTGTTGGTGCGAAACGGCTTGGTCCACTTGATGTACCCCTCCTGGTTCATCTCCACCGATCCCTTCAGGAACGCGGTGTTGGGAGTATGGCCGATGGCGACGAACATCCCGCCCACCTTCAGTTCGCTGCGCGCCTCGTCGGTGGTGCTCTTGATCTTCAACCCGGTGACGGCCGAGCCGTCGCCGAGGACCTCCTCCACCACCGTGTTCCACCGGATCTCGATCTTCTCATGTTTCTGGGCCCGCTGCTGCATCACCTTGGAAGCCCGCATCTGGTCGCGTCGGATCAGCATGTAGATCGTGTCGGCCCCTTTGAGGTTCGCCAGATAGGTCGCTTCTTCGACCGCGGAATCGCCGCCGCCGACGACGGCCAGCGGCTTGCCGCGGTAAACCGGCAAGGCGCCGTCGCAAACGGCACAGGCACTGACACCCTTGTTCTTGTACTCCTCCTCGGAAGGAAGACCTAAATAATTCGCCCGGGCCCCGGTGGCGATGATCACCGTCTTGGCGCGGATCGGCTCCCCATCGCCCGGTTGCAACTCGTGTACGTCGCCACTGAAGTCGACCTCGACGATATCGTCCGAGACAACACGGGTGTCGAAATTGAGGGCTTGCTGCTTCATCAGTTCCATCAACTCGACCCCCTGGACGGCGTACCATGGCTGACCCTCTTTTTCGTGTCCCTCGGGAACGGGGGGGAGATTCCAATGCCGCTCCTTGTCGACCGCTGACTCCACGAAGGCTCGGACATTGCCAGCGGGGAAACCCGCATAATTCTCGACCTCGGTGGTGAAAGCGAGCTGCCCGAGGGGAATCATTTCTGGGCGAACGGTCCCCTCATACAGAACCGGTTCGAGGTTGGCGCGGGCGGCGTAGATGGCGGCCGACCAACCAGCTGGGCCGCTGCCGATGATGACTGTCTTTTCAATCTTGTCCGACAATGGAGTCACGCTCCCTGCATTTCTTGGTGGCTAGATGGCTGAACTCGCGGTTCCATGGGCGTTAGTATAGGGAGCAGTCCCAGCTGAACCACCAGTGGCAGACCGGTTTCATCGGGGCGTGTTCGGGGAGTGTTCCTCGTCGCCACCTGGATCCGCGCCGATCCCGTTCCCACTCCGTTCCGTCCCCAACCGACGTACGATCCCTCGCATGACTACCCTTCTCATCGCCTTGGGCGCCATGGTCGGCTATCTGGTCGCCTATCACACCTACGGTCGCTGGTTGGCCCGCAAGATTTTCCAACTCGATCGTTTCGCGTCGGTCCCCAGCATCGACTTGGGCGATGATCGCGATTACGTCCCCACCGATCGCTCGGTCCTGTTCGGCCATCATTTCACCTCCATCGCCGGGACAGGGCCGATTGTCGGTCCGGCGATCGCCGTGATGTGGGGCTGGCTTCCGGCTCTGTTATGGGTGCTGCTCGGATCGATTCTGATCGGGGCGGTGCATGATTTCGGCGCCTTGGTCGTGTCGATGCGGAGTCGCGGCCAGACGGTGGGGGATGTCGCCGGAGGGGTGCTCAACCGCCGGGTCCGGCTGCTGTTTCTGTTCATTCTGTTCATGGCGCTGACGATTGTGCTCGCAATTTTCGGCCTGGTGATCGCCGCGGTGTTTCGCCAGTACCCCGCCTCGATTTTTCCCTGTGTCGTCCAGGTCCCGATAGCGGTTGCGATCGGCGTTTGGCTGCATCGCAAGAACGTGCACCTGCTGCTCCCCTCGATCATTGCCTTGTCGGTGATGTATCTGACGCTGGTGTTCGGCAACACGGGGGCGCTGGGGGAGTTGAATCTGATGATGTCGCAGTGGTCGACGATCACCTGGGTCGTGATCCTGCTGCTCTACTCCTACGTCGCCTCGGTGCTCCCCGTTTGGACGCTGCTGCAGCCACGTGACTACATCAACTCGCTGCAGCTGATCACGGCGTTGGGGCTGGTGGTCATCGGGCTGGTGACTGCGGGTCTGTTTGGCGGGGCGCCGCTGAGCGAGGGTGCCGGGCGGGTACCGCTGGAGATCGTGGCGCCGGCGATCCGGGCCAATCCGGAGGGGGCCCCGGCGGTGATCCCCTTTTTGTTCATCACGATCGCCTGCGGGGCCTGCAGCGGGTTTCACTGTCTCGTCTCCTCCGGCACCTCCAGTAAGCAGATCCGCTGCGAGAGCGACGCCCAGTTTGTCGGATACGGCTCGATGCTGACCGAGGGATTTTTGGCGACGATCGTGATCCTGGCTTGCGTTGCCGGTTTGGGATTGGGGGCGACCCGAATCGGCTCCACCGACCTGTTGACCGGACCGGACGCCTACATGGCCCGCTACGAAACGTGGGCCTCGGCCAGTGGTCTGGCGGCGAAAGTGGGGGCATTCGTCGACGGTTCGGCCAATTTCTTGAAAGCGATCTCGGTTCCCGCTCCGGTGGCCGTGGCCATGATGGGAGTCTTGGTCGCGTCGTTCGCGGGTACGACGCTCGATACCGCCTGCCGGTTGCAGCGATACGTCGTGCAGGAGTTGGCGGCGACCTTCAGCGGTGGACGCCGACCGGCCGGCGGGGCCGTCGCCCTGCAGTCGTCCGGTCCTTCCTGGCACCCGATGGCGTGGCTGCGGAACAAACATGGCGCCACCCTCTTCGCCGTCGCGCTGGCCCTGGTCATTGCAGCCCTGCCAGCACCGAACACCCCCGTCTCGCTGGCCCAGGCGTTCTCGGGCGACCTGCCGGCCGAGTACGTCGCTGCCCAGCCGGAGCTTCCTGACGCGGCATTGGCCGGCGGTGCCGCTGGCGCCGCGTGGTGGATGGAGACCTTCGCCGGCAAAGGAGGGCTTATCTTGTGGCCACTGTTCGGTGCGACCAATCAACTGCTTGCGGGACTGGCGTTTCTGGTCATCACGTTCTTCCTGTGGCGGCGAAGTATCCCGGTATGGTTCATCGTCCCGCCGATGTTGTTCATGCTCGCCGTCCCCGCATGGGCGATGCTGGCGGAATTGCCGCAGTGGATTGGAGCCGAGCATCCCAACTGGGTTGCGATCGTCGTGGGGGTCGCCACCTTGGCGCTCGAAGCCTGGATGCTCGTCGAAGCGGTGATCCTGTGGCCCAAGGTCAAGGGGATTGTCGAGTCGGTGGCAAGCACCACCGCCGCGGAGACCGACCTTGCCCCGGAGACCTCTGCTGCATCGCTCGCACCGGTAGAAACGAGTGCGTGAAGCTGGCCATGTCCATCCGTCTTGGCGAAACCGGCGTCTAGCGGTCACCGGGGTCTCGGTTACCATTTTGGTCGCACTTTCGCTTGAATTTCGTCCTCCCAACTCACACCCCCGTCGCTCATGCGTGTCCTTTCAGGCATCCAGCCCACCGGCCGTTTTCATTGGGGGAACTATTTCGGCGCGATCCGGCAGTACATCGAACTGCAAGAGGAGAACGAAGGGTTCTATTTCATCGCTGACCTGCACGCGCTGACCACCCTCCGCGAGCCGGCAACGCTGCGGCAGAACGTCATCGATTCGGCGCTCGACCTGCTGGCCCTCGGCTTGGACCCCGAGAAAGCGACGCTGTTCGTCCAATCGCAGGTGCCCGAGGTCAGCGAGTTGACCTGGTTGCTGATGACCGGGGCGCCGATGGGGCTGCTCGAGCGGTGCCATGCCTACAAGGAAAAGAGGGCACAGGGGCTCCCGGCCGATGCTGGACTGTTCACCTATCCGGTCCTGATGTCGGCGGACATCCTGGCGTATGACTCGGAGCTCGTCCCGGTCGGCCAGGACCAGGTTCAGCACATCGAGGTCTGCCGTGATCTGGCCGGCAGCTTCAACCACACCTTTGGCGAAACGTTTGTCATGCCCAATGCCAAAACCCTCGAAAGTGGAGCCAAGGTGCCCGGGACCGATGGCCAGAAGATGAGCAAGAGCTACAACAATACGCTGCCGCTGTTCGGCAATGTCAAGCAGATCCGCAAACAGATCATGCGGATCACCACCGATAGCCGGCCGATGGAGGAGCCGAAGATTCCGGAGGGAGACCACCTGTTTCAGCTATATCAACTGTTCGCGTCGCCGGCGGAGATCGAGTCGATGGCCGCAACCTACCGGCGCGGCGGGTTCGGCTATGGTGAGGTGAAGAAGGCGGTGGCCGAAGCGAGCGAGAGCTACTTCGCCGCCGCCCGAGAAAAACGCTCCGAGCTCGAGGCGAACCTCGACCACGTTCATGAAACATTGCGCCAGGGAGCCGAGCGGGCCCGCCACGTCGCCGCGCAGGTTCTGAAGCGGGCACAAAAGGCATGCGGATTGAGATAGCGGCCATGGCGATCGTCGGAATCGGAGCGGAGATTGTCGAATGCGTTCGCATCGCCACCATGATCGAGACGCACGGTGAACAGTTTCTGGCCCGAGTTTATTCCCCCGACGAAATCGATCATTGCGTCCGCAAGGCGAACACGACGCAGTTGTTCGCGACCCGCTGGGCTGCCAAGGAAGGGGTGATGAAGGCGATGCGGTGTCACAACCAAGGGATCCGCTGGACCGAAATCGAAATTTCGGGGCATTCTCCCCATGAAGGCCCCACAGTGCTGCTCCACGGGAAAGCCGAATGGTGGGCCGACCGGTTGGGCGTCGAGTCGTTTCACGTCAGTCTCGCCGCCTGCCGAACCCACGCCACCGCCTACGTGATCGCCGTCGATGACTGACGGCGAGCCCATCCCCCTTCGAAGGAATCGACGATGTTTCGCTTGGCCCTGCACTGGCAAATCCTGATCGGAATGATCGCCGGCTCCGTGTTGGGGATTTCCTTGAATCTCGGCGCCGGGCGACGGACGGTGACGATCACCGAATCGCTTCCGCCAGGGGTCCAGCAGGCGACCATCGAAGAGTCCGCATCGCTGACGGTGATCCGTTACCGCGACCAGGCCGACGCGGAAGTGAGGCGCGTGATCGACCCCACCGGCCAGATCGAGGACAGCGTCACCGCCGTGACTGCGCTGGAAAGACAAGACTCGACTGCGGCGGCGATCTATCGCGCGCACGGCGGCACGCCGGCAAAACGTTGGGGGGAGTGGTTGAAGCGAATTGGCGGGCTGTTCCTGCGATTGTTGCAGATGGTCGCCGTGCCGCTGATCGTCACGTCATTGGTCAGTGGAATCATGGGGCTCGGCGGCACCGAGGGGCTCGGGCGGATGTTTCGCTCGACCATTCTGTATTACCTGTCGACCAGCCTGCTGGCGATCATGACCGGGCTGATTGCCGTCAATGCTCTCCGGCCGGGACTCCAAGGTCCGCGGCGCAACGTGGCTGACCCAGACGAGTTGGAAGGGGGCAAGGCGCTCGGCGAGATCTTGTTTGAGCAGCTTGAGACGTTGATTCCCGCCAACCCGCTCGGGGCTTTGGTCGAGCCCGACTTTTTGTCGATCATCGCCTTCACCATTGCGTTTGCCCTGTTCGCCATCTCCGTCGGCGGCAGATCGGCGCAGTGGTTCCAGGACGCCGCCTCGGCTGGCTTCAACGTGATGATGGCGATGACGAGTTTCATCATCCGGTTGGCACCGATCGGCGTCTTTTTCTTGATTGCCTACGTGACCGCGACGCAGGGCGCCAGCGTCTTCCGGTCGCTGGCGTGGTACGTCGCCGCGGTCGCCATGGCGCTCGGCATTCACGCGGTGGTCACCCTGCCGTTGGTCCTGTGGTTCGTCGCCCGCCGGCACCCCGGACGATATGCCAAGGCGATGTCGCCGGCGCTGCTCACCGCCTTTAGCAGCGCCAGCAGCAACGGGACGCTGCCGCTGACCCTGACCTGTGTTGAAAAGCGTGCCGGGGTCAGCAACCGCACCGGCTCCTTCGTGTTGCCGCTCGGTGCGACCGTCAACATGGACGGCACGGCGTTGTACGAAGTGGTTGCGGTGCTGTTCATCGCCCAACTGCACCACGGCCAGAACCTTGACCTGAGCCAACAGATCATCGTCGCGGTGACGGCGCTGCTGGCCAGTGTCGGCGCCGCGGGCATCCCCCATGCCGGGCTGGTGATGATGGTGATCATCCTGCAAGCGGTCGGCCTGCCGGTGGAGATGCAGGGGATCATCCTCGCGGTCGACCGGGTTCTCGACATGGCCCGCACCGCCGTCAACGTCTGGAGCGACTCCTGCGGCTGCGCTGTGGTGGAACGATTCGAAGGATGAACGCGACCGCGGCCCCCCTCGCCCGCACAAGGGGGCGCGCACGTGTGCGGCGCGAGGTTCAACAGCGAGGCGGTCGGCGTCGGGTGCCGGTCAGGCGCTCTTGCCGGTCAGGCGCACTTGCCGGTCAGGCGCTCTTGCCGGTCAGGCGCTCTTGGTCGCTGGCATGGGGAACAGCTTTCTCGTCCCGGAGACGACCGTTTCGTCGATGGTGTAGATGCTGCCGTCTTCCTGTTCTGGCAGGTCGTACATGATATCGAGCATCACCTCTTCCAGGATCCCGCGTAGTCCCCGGGCTCCGACGCCTTTGTCGAGTGCCCGGCGGGCGACGCAGTGCAGCGCTTCGTCGGTGAAGTGCAGTTCGCAGTTCTCCATCTGGAACAGCGCCTGGTATTGCTTGACCAAGGAGTTGCGCGGTTCTTGTAGGACGCGGACCAGGCCTTCTTCGTCGAGCGGTTGCAGGTAGCTGACGATCGGCATTCGTCCGACCAGTTCGGGGATCAGGCCGAACTTCAGGATGTCCTCGGTTTCGACTTGGGCGAGCAACTCCGAGGGTGTTTGGTCGTTTCGGTCGCCGCTGCCGCCGCCGAAGCCGAGGGTCCGGTGGCCGAGGCGTTTGCGGATGATTTCTTCGATTCCGGCGAAGGTCCCTCCGCAGACGAACAGGATATTGCTCGTGTCCATCTGGATGTACTGTTGCTCGGGGTGCTTACGTCCGCCTTGCGGTGGGACATTGGCCACGGTCCCTTCGAGCATTTTGAGCAGGCTTTGCTGGACCCCTTCGCCGGAGACATCGCGGGTGATGGAGACGTTACCGTTGGTGCGGCCGATCTTGTCCACCTCATCGATGTACAAGATCCCCCGTTGGGCGGCGTCGACGTCGAAGTCGGCGGCGTGCAGCAGTTTGAGCAGCAGGTTCTCGACGTCTTCACCGACATAGCCTGCCTCGGTCAGCGTGGTGGCGTCGCCGATGGCGAAGGGGACGTTGAGCATCCGGGCCAGGGAGCGTGCAAGGAGCGTCTTGCCACTGCCGGTCGGGCCAGCGAGCAGGATATTGCTCTTTTCGATCTCAACGTCCCCGTTCCCTTCCCAACCGCTGTTGAGGCGTTTGTAGTGATTGTGGACGGCGACGGCGAGGACCCGTTTGGCGGCGGTCTGTCCGATGACGTACTCGTCGAGATGTTCACAGATCTCACGTGGCGGTGGGATCTCGCTGAACAGCGTCTTGGCCGGCCCGCGCCGCCGCTGTTCCTGGTCCAATATCGACTGGCAAAGCTCGATGCATTCGCCGCAGATATAAACGTCACCGGGGCCTTCCACGAGCGGGCCAACGTCACGGTAACTCTTGCGACAGAACGAACAGAACGCGTTCTTCTTGGTCGCCGAGTTCCCGCGGCGCGAACCGGAATTATCCTTCGAGGGCATACACGACTCCTGGCTGGTCAAACTTCGCCATTGGGTTGCTGAATTATGAACTCACACGATCGGTATGCCCGCTTGGATTGGGAGGGCGTCCATCGTGTGAGCGGTTGATCGAGCGGCCGTCCAGACTCCGGCGGTGTCGAGGGCGAGACGCTAGGTGGACCCAGGGCCCGGGGAGGCGTTGTCGTCGCTGTCGGCCACCGGAACGGACTTCCGCTCGGCTGTCGCTTGTATTGTTCGGAATTCCTCGTCGCTGATGTCACCCCTGCGATTCATTTCTCGCAAGTTTGCCAGCACGTCAGCACTCCTTTCCCGGTCCTGCGCGGCGTAGTCCCGAAAGATTGACAGGAGATAAAAACCACCCGCGATTAGGACACACAGGACCACTACCGCGGCGCCAGCCCGTACCGCCGGATTGGCGAA
>CAYWXT010000115.1:0-16616 GCA_964462125.1 uncultured Pirellulaceae bacterium
GCAGGCAGTGTTTCGCCGCCACCGCCCCGCATCGGTCGCCAGCCGAGGGCTCACCGGATCAGCCAGCCCCCAGGAAACGAGCGACTCCCCCAACTTGCCATCGGTTCCATTGGCCCACGCCTGGGCCTCGGGATCCGGGGAGACATTGTTGGCCTTCGCTCGGGCCAGGGCATCGCAGAAGCCCGCCACTCGCTCGGCTACTCGCTCGGCCACCTTGCCGCTTCCGGCCAGATAAATCTCCCGCCGCCGCTTGTCGCAATAGAACCGGATCCGAAAGACGCACCGGCCGTCATCGCTACGCTTGGTCACGCTTGCCATCGTCTCACCTTCAACGACTCACCTTTGAAGAAACGTCAACGGCAGCCGGCAGGTGAACGCCGGTTTTCGGATGTACGGTCCTAGCCGTGACAGGATCCACAGTAACAGAACATCGCCCGCCGATGGGGCAGAATCGCCCCGTGATCGCACACCTGCCCCCAACCCCCTGAGAAAACCCCAGCCGCTCGCCGGACTCTGTTTTGGGTCGCCCGCCCTCGATCATACCGCAAAACGTCCGACACTCGACAAAGGACCCAAAGCCGGCCGGGGGTGCACCACGATCAGCAATCCAGCCAAACAGCACCGCAGCCCGACGGCCACCGATGGGACGTCATGGGCAAGCCGCTACGCCGTCCGTAGGCGCACGCAGCCGGGACAATGGCCCACGCATCGGATCGACCAACGAACGCATCACCTCGCACGCCTCCGGGATCCGTTTTTCAGACCCGCCACGAAAACATCAGCCGCCGCCGCATGACGCCAAACCGGATTGCCGAGGAACCGGCCGCACCCCGAGCAATCACGCCGCAGACTTTCCCCGCCATGAACCGGCACCAGATGGGAACGGACAGAACCGCACCGGGGGCAACTGCCACCGTCCACCGGATCATCGACGACCCCAACGGACTCCGGCAGCCGATCCCGATGGGCCGATTCCCCCACGGGCCTTGAAACACTCGCAGCCCGCAACCCGATCATCCGCTGGGCCAACCCGGCCCATCGATCAGTAGCAGCCCGTCGCCGATCGGCCTCGGGATCACACCGGGAACAGGCCCAGGGACCTAGCGTGTCACAACTTCCCGACAACAGCCCCCGGTCCACATCGCACACCCGACCGCACCCCGAGCACACCGGGACGGAATCGGGGCCAATCTCGATCAGATCCAACTCGGCATGATCGGCCCGCACCCATCCACCGCCGGGCAGATCGAACCACGCCAACCGATCACAGTCACCACACCGCAGCCCCTCGGGCTCATCGATCAGATCGGCCGACCGGCACCGCGGGCAAGCGATCGACGACGGCACCGAGGAACCGCCGGGGGCCGGATCATCAGACGACGACTCAACCGGCCCGATCAGCCCCAGCAGTTCCTCCCGATGGGCTCGCATCCGATCCAGCAGCTCATCGGTTAGCACGCCCTCCGGGGCATCGAACGCCAGCCGGTCACCCTCGATCGACAGCACCACCCCGGACGACCGCAGAACCGCCAGCAGTTTTTCAGGACCGCCGGAAGTGTGCGCAATATCCACAGAATTACCCCCGAGGGTCGAACCGATCGGGTTTTGTGGATATTGCGTACAACCTGGGGCACTTGGGAACGCCATCACAGCACCCCCTTAACTCGACCGTTCTCGACCGGGGCAACGTCCGCCGGTTCCCATGGAGGAACAGCCGGCCGAGGATCCAGGGCCGAGGATCCTCCCGCGATCTCGGGATGCACCCGATACCGTTCGATTGGTCGCCCAGGGCCTCGGGGACCATCATCGATCGGCCGCAGCCAGTGACGATCGATCAGCACGCCCAGGGACTTTGACAGCCGATCAGGATCCCCATCGAACCGCCGCCGGCCGTGGCTATGCACATCCCGACGGCTCACCTCGGGCTCGCTCCGTTCCCGAAGCCAACGCAGCACATAGGCCGCATCGGCCATCGGTCCCTCATCGTCGCCGACGACCAGATCAACGGCCGCCTCGGCATGGGGAATCGCCCAACGGGCCAGCCCCACGGCCGACTCGATCGACTCGATCCCCACGGGCACCCGCCACGGCGCGGGATCATCCTGGGCCACAAGATGCAGCACCGCAGCCAGCCGGGCCGTTAGCCCGCACAGCTTCCCGCCCCAATCAGTTAGGGAAGCCAGCCGGCCATCAGGCCCCAGCATCGGCTCGACTTCATGTTGCCAAGCCAGGAACCGCTCCCGGGCATCGCCATCAAGGGAAAGCACCCACGGGGCACCGTCGCCCGGTTCATCGATCGACGCCAGCCGACGCACCGCCGCCCCGTAATTCGACGCCACGCCATCGGGCACCGGGCCGGGATCGATCAACCGTTTCCCGAGGGGTGGGCACCGCATACACGAACCGACCGATCAGCCCTCGGCCTCGAAACGACGGAAGGACCCAAAGCACCCCCGGGGGGCATCAAGAAACTGGGGCTCGATCCGATCCTTTGCCGCTTCCCCAGGTGCATGCATTTTTTGGCAGAATATAGGTTTTTTGGGACCGGGCCGGCCGCAGCCGATGGCGTGGTGGTGATAGCAGTTCACGCCCCACGCCTTCCCGTTTGCCCTATTTTTCCTCGGCGACCTCAGAACCCGCCCGAAGGCCTCGCCCCGGAGCTAATGGGGTCTAGCGGACGACCCCTCCCAGGATTTCGCCCCCCGCCACCGCACCGGGGGCAGCTAGGTCGAGGGCCCTAGGTACTTTTTCAGGATCCATCGGCCACAGCCCCAAAGGGAACACCCGCGGGGATCGGTAGAATTCATTGATCGTTCACCGATCGATGCACGGGCACCGCATCCATCGCCGGCCGGTCTTTTGGGCCTTGCCACTCGCCAGCCCTCGAGCATCCCTTCTAAACGCCCTCGAACCGATCATCCGCTCGCTTGTCTCCGCGCCACAGCGGTGCCTGCCGCGCGTCCCGCCTCCGATCTCTTTTATTGCGTCGCGCATACCCCGCAGATATGCTTGTGTGCCCTCTTGCGCGCACCGAGACTAAGCAGCCCCCTACACGCACCGAGAAACGACCGATGGCAACGCTTTGGCTTGTCCGCCGCGGCGAGAAGACGACCGCCCCTCTGACGACCGCTCAGCTCAAACAGTGCGCCCGCAACGGACAGGTAAAGCCGGGCGACCTCATTGCGAAAGCGGGGACAGAGAAGTGGCAGCTCGCGGAGAAAGTGCAGGGCATTGAAGTGCCGGCGGTCGCGTCCGGTGGCGAAATCACCCAAGCGAACGCCACGCCTGCCACTCGGGAGCCGGTCGTTCCGGCACCGGCACCAGTTCCAGTCGCCGCGCCAGGAACCGCCCCATCACCGGCGCCCGAACCGCAGCTTTCCACCGAAACTGAAACTCGTATTTGGTCCGGTCGGCCCTCGCAGGCAATCAACGCGAAAACCTTTCTACTCTGCGGCCTGTTCTGCTGGCTGATTGTCCCGATTTTCGTGGCAATCAAAAAGTTCCTCGATGTCCATGGCATCTACTACGAACTGACGACGCAGCGCCTTCGCGTCACCCGCGGTGTTCTCAGTCGCCGCGTGAGCGAACTCGAACTGTACCGCGTCAAGGATTCGTCTTTCGAGCAAACGTTGCCGCAGCGGTTGTTCGGCCTTGGAAGCATCCAGCTTTCCACGTCCGACCGCTCATCGCCGACAGCTTGGATTTACGCGATACCCGCTGCCAAGGCACAAGAACTCCGCGAACAGATCCGCGCCTTCACCGAAGAACTGCGGACACGAAAGGGTGTTCGGGAAGTCGACCACGTTTGATCCTCTGCGCGTGACGCTAATGAACTGAGACTATCGATTAGCCGCAGCCTTAAAGGGAACACCCGCCGGCTCCGGTAGTTTCCGTCCGCATCAGCCCGACGCCTTCGCCCCCTGGGCCTTCCCGTTCGCCAGCCCCCGAGCCACTCACAGCCAGTGACCCTTACGCTGCAACCAGATTCAGTAGGGTTTGTGGTTGCGACCAATAGACAACGTCCGAAAAGGACTGCAGCCATTCCACCTCATTATGCATCCACACGTCACTTGAATCGTCAACTAGCGTTATTTGCTTGGAGGGTGTGTGTCCCACGTCGAGCCAAACTCGCACCGTATGGTCGATGATCCTGTAAGTTGCGGCTGACGATGCAGTAGCGAGCACCTGGATCAGCGAATCACTCCCCAACACATGGAAGTCTACGCTCACTTCACGACCAGAATTGCCAACAAACTTCTTGTCGCGTTCGAACGAAATATCATTTTCCCCAAGAAAGTCCGCTACCTCATCCGCAACAGAAATGATTGAGCGAGTACGGTACGTAAACCAAACGTCGGAAATGCGAACACATGCCTGCGCGAGCCGCAGCACCAACTCTGCCAGCCTTGACGCATGCGTAACGACATCACCATGTCTCAGGCTTACTTCGATAGCTCCACGGTTCAATGAAAAACCATTTGCATCGCAAGTTCGCTGGATCAGGTCCTTTTGCTTCACCGTCCGTCGCGTAGCAACAGATTGCATCCGCAGCCATCGCAAAGTCTCTCCCAGGTCCGTGAGTTTCGATCCATCGTTCTCCAAGAACAGGTCAACCAGGTCTCCATCAGGGTACGAAAAGGGGGTGCGGATACGGATCAAGTCGTTCCGCATTTCCTTGCAGTGAAATAATGATCCAAGGTTGTCTTTCAGGGTTTTGCATGCATCAGTCATTGAACAACCTTCTCGGCTCGTATTCATCAGGGATGAAAAACTGCTCTGTATGCACTATGTTCGCTTCTTTGCAGAACTGCTTCCAAAGCAGTTCAAGATCTTCTGCATCGGCCGTGATGTCGGTGGGTTCGTACGCAAAATTCGGGTCATTGTCTTGGGGCCTATGTTTGTGCTTCTCTCCGACCAAGGTGCCATCACCGTTCCGATGCTCTTTGCCCAGATCGAGGCCATAAATCCTGCCATGCGTCCGGTGAAGAATCGTGAAGCTCACAACCCCAGCCGGCCTGCAGCAACTCCCGGCGACGATAAACTTGTCGCTCTCTACGATACACTCAACGCGAAACTCCCAACCGAGTGAGTGATCTTGGTCACGCTGCCACTTGATCTCTTCGGTAATCGATTTCGTTGTCTCCAGAAGTTCGCTAAGCTCGTTTGCGTTCACTTATCAGTCGCCCTAGCTGCTTCTTTCAGCACACAACGCCGTATTCAGTTACCTACAGTACTCTCTCTGAATCCCCCGGGCCACGTCCAGCAGGCCCCGTCGCTCGGGTTCATTCAGATCCCCCCCAGATTGAAAGCAGTTCCTCGGCCCCGGGATCGGATCGATGGGCACCGCCGCCCGGTGATGGGGGCACCGATGGGGCACATCGCCGGCCGACTCTCGAAAACCGCGTGTTTCCGGCACTTGTTCAGACCCCGTAGGGTCATTTTGCACACCATCGCAGGCCACCGGCCACCATCCAAACCCCGGTTTTCCCGGGGTTTTTTCGTGTCTGTGATGGTTCCAAGCTTACCCGATGGTGGCCGAAGCACTGAAAATTGCCGGTACAACCGCCAGCGCGAAGGTCCAGGTGACCACGGTACCGTCCCCTCCAGGTGACCGTGCGCGTTGGAGATAGGCTGCCCGTATGTGCCGCCGCGCCAACGTACTTTCCGCACAAGACTTTGCCTGACGGAAATGACGACGCCGACGGTGGGCGATTGATCCGGCCGTCCTTGCCGCAATGACCGACGAGTGGATGATGGTCCCCAGCGGCTGAGGGGAGTTTTCGACCGGTGGCCGCCACCAAGTCGCTCTAGTGTCGCTCTCGCAACTGCCGCTGCAGGTCGCCCGCCATGGCAGCGAGCTCCTCCAGTGACTGCTGCCTTAGCAAGTCAGGTGAAGACTCTGGAATACCGAGCAATTGCTGCAAGAGCCTGATCTGACCGATCAGCTCACCCCGTGCCTCACCCTCGGCAAGCCCTTGTTCTCGAGCATGTTCCAGCCTGGCTTGCTCGTCTCGCTGCATCTTCAGCCGGGCTTCGTCCGGGACGGGTGAGCCCGAAATCAACTTCCCCCCCCGCGGCCTGCTGCGACGGACGAAGTCCTCCGGCAAATCTGTGGGGATGAACTGCGTTTGGTACCTGGTTTGCAATCGCTCGTAAGCCCGATGTTTCACGGCTCCCCAGAGCGTGTTGCGGCACGTCGCCGTCGTGCTGGGGTGCCTACAAGAGGAGAATGAAAATGCATTGGACAAAGAACCTTTCGCAGTTGGTCCCGGCACTGGCGTTAGCGATGGCGTTCGGCTTGCCCGTCTCGGCAATGGCGCAGGAACAAGAGAAGAACGACAACGGCGGAGAGGACCAGCTGGCGGCCCAAGCGGAGGACAAGGAGCAGAAAGACGAAATTCGAAAGCTCGGCATCTTCGAACTCGAGCACTGCGACCCGCAGCAGCTGAGCCAAATTATCGGCATGGCGGACCAGACCTCCGCACAGCGGCGAACGGGTCAATTCCGACAGGCGCAGCGTGGCGGTCGAGTAGCCACTGTCGCCCGCACCGGCGGTTCCAGCGGGAAAGACGCCGACGAAAAACTCATTACAGCGGTTGATGCCAAGAAAACGACCTTGTTCGTCCGCGGTTCGGACCAACAGGTTCAGCAGGTGGAAGAGTTGGTCAACGCGTTGGACGTCGAACCGCAGGCGCTGGAGCCACACGAGTTTCGTGGCCTCCGTCTGATCCCCGTTCGCAGCAATGAGGCAACGGAGGTCGAAAACACGCTCCTGCAACTGCAGTTGCAGGGTCGGATGCTGGAGATGGGAGACGTCAGCCTGGTGGTCTTCCATCAAGACGACATGAACCAAGAGGAGATCGATCAGGCCGAGAAAGTCATCAACAAGTTCAAGTCCCGCGCCGAGGACAAGGAGGAAGACCAAAACGACCAGGACGATGAGGAAGACCAAGAGGACGAGGAGGACCAGGAGGACGATTCGCCCGAGTCGGACAATGACAACTAGAGCAGCCTAACGGCACACAACACCTTCACCTGCGAGGCGACCTCGCAGAGGTCGCGAGAAGGCTCCCGGTTACGACAGGATGCCGGCATCGCGGAGCATGATTTGCAAGTCTTCCCAGGCTGCCTTTTTGGCGGCAGGATTGCGGAGCAGATAGGCGGGGTGATAGGTGACCACGACCTTGCTGTCGAAGTAGCGGTGGAGCGTGCCCCGAAGTCGGCCGACCGAGAGCTTGCTGCCGAGCAGAGCTTGGCTGCTGATCGCCCCCAGACAGACGATGTACTCCGGTCTCAAGATCGCGAACTGTCGCTCGAAGTACTCGCGGCAGTTCGCAATCTCCTGCGGCTCGGGGTTTCGGTTCCCGGGAGGCCGGCACTTGACGGTGTTCAAGATATAGACGTCTTCGCGACGGAAGGTGCAAGCCTCAATCATCTTGGTCAGCAGTTGTCCTGCCTTGCCCACAAAGGGCCGACCGGTCCGGTCCTCCTCGCTGCCAGGGCCTTCGCCAAAAAAGGCGACCCGCGGCGATTCGTGCCCCTCGCCGAAAACCGTCTGCTTGCGGCAGGCGACCAAGGCAGGACAGCGGGTACAACGGGCCACCTCGCTTGCCATCGCTGCCAACTGCGCCCGCCGCTGCTCGGCCGCCAAATCAGCTCCCGGGTAGGGTCCCTCGGAGCGATGCACCGCCGCGACCGTGCTCAGCCGGCCCGGCCGTTGTACCGGTCTGGCGGTTCCCGCAGGAGGTGATCCGGAGGGGCCGGCACGGTGCGTCGACGCCTCCACGGCGGGACCGGAATTTGACCGGCTTGCCGGTGCAACGGGATCACGGGTCGATGGGGTCGACGCTGCCGGCTCGTCTGGGTCGGAAGGCCCGATTGCTTCGGCAGGCCGGATCAGTTGCGACTGGATCGTCGCCAGCGACTCCGCCCGGGGCCGCGGCAACCAGGCAACGCCGGCCCGGCCGAGGTGATCCGCCAATGCAGCGGCAGCCTCCAATACGTCTGGGGCGGGCATCGGATCGAAGGGGTGCGGGCGGGTCATCGGTACGTTCGGGGCATTTGGAGGGGGCAAGATGCGGAAGGGCAAGATGCGGAAGGGACAATGCTCGAGCGAGGATTGTAGCCGATGCGGTCGAAATCACCTCCCCGGGTCGCACCTCTTGTCGCCACCCTCGTCCTGCCGCCACCCTTTGTGAATCACTGGCGGGGGAATACGATGCTGGTTCCGGCTCGTTTCCTATCGGCCGCGGACGATGCTCCGTCGCCTCCTCGGATCCCCCACTGATCGTCGCTGACCGCGACCGCCCCGTTCGATGCCCATCCCCAAAGTCGCGATCGTCGGCCGCCCCAACGTCGGCAAGAGCAGCCTGTTCAATTGGCTCGCCCGCCGTCGTCTGGCGATTGTGGACGATGTGGCCGGGGTCACGCGCGACCGCATGACCACACTGGTCCAAGTCAGAGATCGCTACTTTGAGCTGATCGATACCGGGGGGATGGGGATCGAGGACGCGGACAATCTGACCGCCGAGGTCCGCCGCCAGATCGAGGTGGCAATCGACGCGGCCGATGTGATCCTGCTGGTGGTCGACGTTCAGACCGGACCGATGCCGCTGGACGAAGAGGTCGCCCAGCGGCTTCGCGGCGTCGAGCGGCCCGTGATCCTGGTGGCGAACAAGGCGGACCAGGAACACCAGGCTGTACACGCGGAGGAGTTCCAACGTCTGGGGCGCGGCAGGTTGATCCCCGTCAGCACCTTGCAGAATCGTGGCCGCGAGGAACTGCTGGGGCTGGTCGCCGATCGGCTCCCTGAGGGGGAGGCGGAGCCGGATGTCGAGCAGCCACGGATGAAGGTGGCGATTGTGGGACGGAGGAACGTCGGCAAGAGTACCTTCGTCAATACCTTGGCCGCAGCGGAACGAATGATCGTCAGCGAAGTGCCTGGCACGACCCGCGACAGCGTCGACGTCCATTTCGAGATGGATGGTCAAACGTTGATCGCGATCGACACACCCGGTTTGCGGAAACGAAAGAGCGTGCGGACTGACCTGGAGTTCTACAGCACCCACCGCGCCCAGCGATCGATCCGGCGGGCCGACGTCGTGCTGATGTTCTTCGATGCCACGGAAACGACCAGCAAGGTCGACAAGCAATTGGTCGGCTACATCATCGAGCATCACAAGCCGTGCATCTTCGTCGTCAACAAGTGGGACCGGCTCCACGGCGCCGTGCCAACCGAGCGCTGGGTGCGGTACCTACGTCGCCAGTTCCCGACGCTCGCCTACGCCCCGATCGCATTCATCACAGGCCAACAAGGCAAGAACGTCAAGACGCTGCTCAACCACGCCACGATGCTCTACAAACAATCCCGTGAGCGAGTCTCGACCGGGATTCTCAACCGAGTCATCGGCGCGGCGCTGGAATCACATCCGCCGCCGATGTACCAAAATCGCCGTCTGAAGATCTACTATGCGACCCAGGTCTCGACCGGGCCGCCGACCATCGTCTTGATGTGCAACGACCCCAAAGGTTTGGGCCGCGATTACCAGCGATACCTGCTGAGCTTCTTCCGCGATCACCTGCCGTTTGGCGAAGTCCCGATCAAGCTGTTCCTGCAGCGGCACCATAAGAATGCTCCCACGGCCGACGCAAGCTGACCGGTTGCAGACGTCGCAGAGACTTCTGTTTCACAGCGACTTCTGCGACGCGGAACGCTCTGCGGGTTCCGCCACAGGACGCCTGCACCTGCCACTCAACGCCGCTCCGACGACGTTTTTTCGCCCAACTGAATCAACGGCGTTTCGGATTTCCCCGACCGCCGTTTGGGACAGCGACCGCATCCGGGCATTTCACCGACCTGCCGGAGTCCCTGACGAATCGTCCTCCAACCCTGCGACAATAGCCACACCGTCGCGGCAAGGACAATCAACGCAGCGATCCAGGCTTGCCAATCCACTGGAACCCCTCACGAAAACCAACGCGAACCAACTTGATACGTCACCATGGCCGCAAAGTAGGCCAGGATCGTCATGTAGGAGAAACTGATCGCCGGCCAGAGCCAGGAATTGGTCTCGCGGCGAATGATCAACAGGGTACTGGCGCACTGCGCACAGAGTGCAAAGAAGACCATCACCGAGAGGGCGACAGGAATGGTGAAGACCGGGCGACCGTCGGGCCAGGTTGCTGAACGCATCGCCCCGCTGAGCCTCTCATCGTTGTCATCGATGTCGCCGCCAAGGCTATAGATCGTCCCGAGGGTCGCGATGATCACCTCGCGGGCGGGGAAACTGGCGATCGCCCCGACCCCGATCTTCCAATCCCAACCCAGTGGCCGGACCACCGGCTCGATGGCGTGCCCCATTCGCCCTAACGCACTCGCTTCCAGTAACCGGGCACTCTCGGCCCGCAACTCCGCCTGCACCGCCTCCCGCTCCGACGCCGATTCGTCCATCGATTCGACGCGGGCCTGCAACGACTGTTGGTGCTGACGATCACCGGGCCAATAACCTGCAAACCAGATCAACACCGAGGCGGCGAAGATCAAGGTGCCGGCGCGCACGACAAACTCGCGACCCGCCTGCCACACACGCGAAAACACGACCCGAACCGACGGCACTTTGTACTCGGGCAACTCCAGAACAAACGGCGCCGTTTCCCCTTTCAGCAGCGTTCGTTTCATCAATAACGAAATCGGAATCGCGACGACCACGCCGACCAGGTACATCGACATCAAGACGATCGCCGGAAGCGAGACGAAGCCCAAAACCTTGGTCGCGGGAACAAACGCCCCGATCAATAACAGGTAGACAGGCAACCGGGCACTGCAGCTCATCAGCGGAGCGACCATGATCGTCGCGAACCGGTCCCGACGGTTCTCAATCACCCGCGTCGCCATGATCCCGGGAACAGCGCAGGCAAACGAGCTCATCAGCGGCAGAAACGATTTCCCACTGAGCCCAAACGGCGTCATCAGGCGGTCGACCAGAAACGCCGCCCGCGACATGTAGCCACAGTCCTCCAAGATCGCGATGAACAGAAACAACAACGCGATCTGCGGCAAAAACACCAGCACACCGCCGACCCCAGCGATCACGCCATCGACAATCAGACTCCGCAGTGTGCCCGGCGCCATGACCGAGCGAACGAAGCCGGCGGCCGCGTCGGCCGCCCCCTCGATCCATTCCATCGGAAAGGCGGCGAAGGAGTAAATACACTGGAAAATGAACAGCATGAGAGCCCCGAACAAGACCAAACCGGCGACTCGGTTCGTCAGGACCGCGTCCACCCAATCGGTGATGCCGCTGGACGCGTCGCGGCGGTGCACGACCCCCTCGAGCTTTTCCGCGGCCCAGCGGTAACGGGCGGTGCACTCCATGTCGCCAGGATCGCCCAGCTGGTCGGCCACACGCTGTCGCTGCTCCAGCAAGATCGGCATCGCCTGCGGTCCAAAGCGATCAACCGCCTGCCGCTCGGCCTCGCCGCCGCGGTCCAGCAGCATTCGCTCGAACAGATATCGGTCAGGCAAATCGGGACCGCGGAAGTGCTCCCCCAAACGTTCTTGCAGTTCTTCACATGCCGCGTAAAACGGTTCCGGCAGCGGCCGGTCCCGGCGCTGCGGGCGGTCGGCCGCTTCGGACATCACCGACAACACCGCCTCGCTCAACTCCGTCATCCCTTGACGACGGGTCGCAGCGGTGGCGATCACCGGCACCCCCAGCTTTTCCGAGAGGGCCGCCACATCGATGGTGATGCCCCGACCCTGGGCCGAGTCGATCATGTTCAGCGCAATCACCGTCGGCTTGCCCAGCTCCAACACCTGGCTGACCAAAAAAAGATTCCGCTCCAGCATCGACGCATTGACCACACAGACGATCGCGTCGATCGGCAGCTCGCCCGCCGCTTCATCGGTCAGCACCTCAACCGCGACCAACTCGTCCGGCGAGCGGGGGGCGAGGCTGTAGGTCCCCGGTAAATCGACCAGATCCACCGGAGCCGAGCCAAACCGGCAGCGTCCCACCTTCCGCTCGATCGTCACCCCGGGATAGTTGCCGGTCCGCACGTTCATCCCCGCCAAGGCGTTGAACAGCGTGCTCTTGCCCGTGTTCGGATTCCCGACCAACGCGATCCGCAACGTCGCCGGCAACGAGGACGGAGAGGCGACGCGGGGCGAAGGCTGACCAGTGGAGACGGTCGGATTCATCGAGAACTAGCGGCCAACGTGCGGAAGGTAGCGGGAGAGCAGAAGAACCACCCAACGGGCTGGGGTCTAAACGGTGACGGGATGCGGTTCTGGCAGTAACTCAACCTCGACCCGACGCGCTTCCCCAATCCGCACCGCGACCCGACACCCCTGGATCGTGCACCGCAACGGATCCCCGAGTGGCGCCGCCCGCAGAAACTTGACCCCCTGGCCGGGAACAAATCCCATCTCCCGAAGCCGGCACGAAATCCCGTCATGCCCGTCGATCCGGACGATCCGAGCCGTCTGCCCAGGTCGCAATTGATCCAGTGTCGCCTTGCGGTCGGTAGAATCCACTCTCAGCTCCCGTCAATTGAGAATCTTTCTCATTTAAACATCGCGGTTTCCTCGGTGGCTGTCAAGTCGGCGAGGCTCGGTTTCGAAATCCTTGCCCCAACCGCACTCGCCCGGTGACTTCATCCACGATGCCGCTTGAGGTCTACGGTTTGGAATGGACAACCAATTCGTGGCCGGGGACTTTGGTCTCGCCAAAATGGGCGATCGGCCGGAGTCGCAGTGGCCCGTCACCCCACCGCCGGGACTCGACGCTCAGCGACCCGCTCTCCCCGTCGACCTGACCCACCGACTCGCTGGCCAGCACCAACTCGACCCGGTCGGCACCGGAACATTCCAGCCGCAAGCGGGTCGCGCCCTCCTCGCCGGCCGCCTCGTCACTCTCCGCATCGTCCAGCTGCACCGTCGGGATAGCGTCACTTCCACGGAGGTCGAGTGTTTCCGAGTAGCCGAGCCGGGGTTCGGTGGGATCGTGTCCGACCAGCACGACCCGGAGGTTGACAGATCCCGAGAGTTCATCGGGCAGGTTCATCTGAATCCGCTTCCGCGGACGCGATGCCTTGATCAATTTTCCTTCGACATAGATCTGCATCTCCCGCGTCGGCGGCCCTTCAATCCCCAAGCCCAATGACTCGCGCTCGATGCTCACCCGGTTTCCCGAATCGTCCGCCAGCCCAATGCGAACCATTTCGGCCGGTGGCCTCGCGAACGGTTGGCAGATCGGTTCACCAACAATCAGCAGTTGGTAGGGCGAGGTCACCGAGAGGTAAAATGCCTCGACCGCGCTGATTCCTTCAGCGTAGTAGGCGTGCATGATCGGGAGGGGAAACTTGAATTGCAGCGAGTAGGGCTCGGCCACGGCACCGCTGCTCATCGCCGCTCCGGCATGCAGCAGTTCGGTCAATTTGGTCTGAGAATTGGTCTCAAAGGCACCCCCGGTGCTGGTCAGGCTTTCCGCAATGGCGCCGGGGACCAATCGCCACGGTTTGCTCGACAGATCCATGTTCGCCGTTCCGAGGACCAGGCCAACGTAATCGCCCGTTCCCGCAGGGAGCGTCGAGTTGAACACATCGGTCTTCCGCCCCCGGGCGGCGAGCCACACCATGGCGTCGCCGAAGTTCGGGAATCGGGTTTTGGTGCGGACATCGCCGGTTTTGGAAAAGCCGACTGTTGCCGTCGGGAGGGTCCGGTCCGCTTCCGCCGAACGCTGCAGTACCTGCACCGCCTGGTCGACGCTACTGCCCCGCGGGTGGACCACGCCGAGCATGCAGGACAGCAGATAACGCATGCCGCCTTTGTCGGGGCGGACCCAGTTGCCCGAACCGGTCCAACCGCGACTGGCGGTGAAGCCGACGGGGCCTTGAGCGGTGATCGGTGCATCGCTGAGTCGGTCCAACGCCTTGGCGATGGCGGGATCGGCGATGAGATCCTCCAGCGGCTCGCTCTGGCGCAAATAAATCGCCGACCACCACCCGGCCGCGATCCCCTTGCTCAGCCATTGCTTGGCCTCCTCCGCGTCGCCGGCCGACGCGTGAGCTTCCGCGGCACGGATCGCCAGCGGAGCGAGGGTGGAATACTCCTCGAACAGTTCCTCAAAAATGGTCGCCGCCAACTCTGGCTCGTCCTGCTCCAATGCCGCCACGGCCTCCTCGAACCGATCCTGCTTGTCTCCCGTGAAGGGGTTGGAGAAATGCCGTTTAAAGCTTCCGCGAGCGTAGAGGTTTGAGTACCAATTCAGATAGCTCGGGTCGTCCGCCAAAACAAACCGGTAGAAAAAGGTCATCCCGGTGATCGACGCCGTCGGCCGCTGGTACTTTTTGACGTTCTCATCGGTCACCTGCGCCGTGTGACGCGACACATCAACGGCGGTGGGAAAGCCGGCCGAGTAGGCGATCACACCGACCTGGTTGGCCAACCCCCGCCCGTCGAGTTGGGTCAAGATCGGCTGTAGAATTTTCTCCTTGAAATCCTCCAGGCTGACCTTCAACCCCGACGGCACCTCCTCCAACACCACCACATTGGAAGCGGGGATCTGCCGGGCGGCGACGTAATGGTTGGCAACCGTTCGCGAATCGTGCGAGTCGCCGTTGACCACCACGATCACGTTTTCGGGCCCCATTCCGGCCATCGCACGGGGGGCAACCATCGCTGCGAGAATGGAAACGGTCAACCCGAGGATCGCCGGGATGAAGTATCGTGGAAGGGCTCGCATCGTGTTTGCTTTGCGGTCGAGATTTCGCGGCGTCAATCGAATGTGGCGGTCGCGCTCTATTCTAGCCGCCCGCGGTTGCCGACAAACCGCTCGGCACACGATTCCACGGGCTACAGTTACCTAAGCAACGTCAGTCACCCTCCCCAACCCGCTCCATTCGTATTTCCATGATGCGTGTTGCCGTTATCGGCGCGGGACCGGCTGGAATGACGACGGCGTTCCAACTCTGCCGCGGCGGCGCCCATGTTGATGTCTTCGAAGCCAGCGGGGAGGTCGGCGGAATGTCACGCTCTCTCGACCTTTGGGGGCAACGCGTCGATCTGGGGCCACACCGGTTCTTCAGCACCGATCCCCGCGTGAACCGCTTGTGGCTCGATGTGGTGGGGTCGGAATACGCGATGGTCGATCGTCTCACCCGCATTTACTACAAGCAGCGATTCTTTGACTACCCTCTCAAGCCACTGAATGCCGCCTGGAATATGGGGTTCGCCAGCGCCGCGGCCTGCCTTGTCAGTTACCTTCGGCCGCGAACGGAGCCCTACGCCCCGGACCGGCCAGAAGCAACGTTTGAGTCTTGGGTCGTAAGTCGCTTCGGACGCCGCCTGTTCGAAATGTTCTTTCGCACCTACAGCGAAAAGCTCTGGGGAGTCCCGTGCCACGAGCTGAGTGCTGACTTCGCTGCTCAGCGAATCCAGAAGCTGTCATTGCTGGAGACCATCCGCAGCGCAGTCACGCCACAGCGGGTCGGACGCCACCGCACCCTTGTCGATCAGTTTGCCTATCCCTTGCGTGGAACCGGTTCGGTCTACGAATCGATGGCCGACCGCATCGTCGCAAGCGGCGGCACCATCCATCGCAACCGGCCCGTTCGCCGAGTGCTTCATCGAAACCGCGTCACCCAGGGTATTGAATTGATCTCTGGAGAGAGGTTGCAGTTCGACCATGTGGTCTCCACCATGCCTCTGACGCTGTTGGTTCGCGGTCTCGATGACGTTCCCCAAGTGGTTCGCGACGCGGCCTCCCAACTGCAGTTTCGCAACACGATCCTGATTTACTTGCATGTCGACAGCGACTCGCTCTTCCCCGACCAGTGGCTTTATATTCACGCTCCCGAGTTGAAAGCGGGTCGGGTCACGAACTTCCGTAACTGGGTGCCCTCGCTGTACGGAAACGCGAACACCAGCGTCCTGGCGGTGGAACGTTGGTGCGATCCTGACGACGATGTTTGGAACGCCCCCGACGCCCGTCTAATTCAGCAAGCGACCGAAGAGCTCCGCGCAACTGGACTGCTGCGCCACGAGCCGGTCCTCGACGGCCATGTCGTGCGGCTTCCGCGCTGCTATCCGATTTATCGGTTAGGGTATCGTGATCACGTTGCGTGCATCGCCCAGCATTTGAATCGTTTCATCGGATTGACGGCCATCGGCCGCTACGGCGCCTTCAAGTACAACAACCAGGACCACGGCATCTTGATGGGGATTTTGACCGCGGAAAACCTGTTGGATGATCAATCCCATGATCTGTGGGATGTCAACGCCGACCACGCTTGCCACGAAGGGGAAACCCTGCTTACCGAGGCGGGTTTGACACCTTCGCCCGACGGCCCTGCCCAGCGTTTGATCGAGTCTCGCGTCTGACGTGTCCCGCGATTATCCGCTCAGGGGTCCGGAGACGGCTGGCGTAGCATCTTGCTCGCCGCGTCCAGCTTTTGCCACAGCGCCTCGTCGCCTTCTTCGCGTGCAAGCTGCTTCGCCAGTACGCCCGGCAATGTCCAACGCGCGACCGAGGTTGAATTGGGCCGTGTACGATCGCGGATCGAGCCGCACGGCCTCCCGAAAATGGGCGAGCGCCTCCCGGTACCGCCCATCCTCC
>CAYWXT010000116.1:0-16576 GCA_964462125.1 uncultured Pirellulaceae bacterium
AACGCAAGGCCGCGATGCCGCGCACCCAGCGGGGGACAGCGCAGCGGCGCCGGCAAGCCTCGGCTCTCCACCTCAGCGTCGCCCCAGCAAGCTCGATCCTTTCGAGCCCCAGCTCAAGCAGTTGCTGGAGCGTTATCCGCGGATCACCGTCACGCGGGCCTTGGAGGAACTCCAGCGAAACGGCTACGAGGGCGGATACACGATTCTTCGCGACCGAGTCAAACAGCTAAGAGTGCGTCCCGCCAAGCCGCTCACGGTTCGCTTCGAAACGGCCCCGGGAGCACAAGCTCAAATGGACTGGGCGACCTACGAGATCAACTTCACTCATGAAGGAAAACGGCGAGTCCAGCTGTTCAGTTACCTGCTCGGCTACTCACGCCGCCAGTACATTCACTTTACCGAACGACAGGACTTCGACACCACGGTTCGCCAGCACATCAAGGCGTTTGAACATCTTGGCGGAGTCGCTGCTGTCTGTCTCTACGACAACATGAAGGTCGCCGTCACTCGCTGGGAAGATGACAGCCCGATCTACAATACCCGGTTCCTAGCCTTCGCCACGCACTACGGCTACAAGCCTTGGGCCTGCCGGGTTCGCCGCCCGCAAACCAAAGGCAAAGTCGAAAGGCCGTTTCACTACATCGAAACCAATCTGCTCAACGGCCGAGAATTCAGATCACTCGAGCATCTCAACGACGTGGCTCGTTGGTGGCTCTCGCAAGTGGCCGATGATCGCGTGCATGGAACGACCAAGAAAACGCCGCGCGAGTTGCATGCCGAGGAACAGCCCCATCTGTTGCCGCTGCCTGCACTTCAATTCGACACGGCCCAGGTTGTCTATCGCGTGGTCGATACCGACGGCACGATCCTTTTCGCCACCAATCGGTACTCGGTTCCCTGGCAGTTGATAAACGAGCAATTACCGGTGCGAATCACCGAAGAAACAATCATTGTCTACAACCGATCGCTGTCGGAAGTCGCCAGACACGGACTTCTTCGAAGCCAGTCCAGCCAACGTCGGATCGATCCCGCTCATGCTCCGCCCCGTGATCACAAAGTCCAAATGGAACGACTGCGTGAACGCTTCGCCGAGCTTGGTGAGATCGGTACGCGGTACCTCGAAGGGCTGGAGCGAATCTTGGCCCAACAAGGCACCCCGAAGCCTCCCTGGCAACAGCTGAGTGAAAGCGGACAAGAATCGCTCAAACGGCTTGCCGATTCAGAACCAATCGGTCCACGCCACAGCCAAGAATATCAAGCCCTATTGTACGGAACCGACCCCCTTGGCGAAGAACCTCATGAACCGACAGACAAAACGAACCAAGGCGAAATCTCCGGTGACTCCGAAGACTCCGGCACCGCCAGCAACTCCCCCAGCGTACCGAGAGTCGATCCTGAAGCATCTGGCAACGCTGAAGATCCGGGTGACGGCGGAGGAGCTTGACCGCGTTGTTCGAGAGGCGACCGAGAACAATCACTCGTCATGGCAGTTACTGGATCGCTTTCTCGCGACTCCGGCGGGCGCGAGTCGCGAGCGTTCAACAGAGCGCAGGTTGTGTCAAGCGAAGTTCCCGACGACTGCCACGCTGGAATCATTCGACTGGTCGTTCAATGCCAAGACGATCGCCAGGGCGCCGTTCGAAGAGCTTGCCACCGGCGAGTTCATCGCTCGCGGGGACAATGTCGCGCTCGTGGGCATGAGCGGGCTGGGAAAATCGCATTTAATCGAGGGGATTGGCCGAGCCTGCTGCGCGCTGGGGCATCGTGTCCGCTACGTCACCAGCGCCGCGTTGCTCGAAGACTTGACAGCCGCGGCTGGTGAGAAGAGGTTGCCGTCGAAGATCCGTTATTACCGTTCGTTCGATCTGTTGATCATTGACGAGTTCGGCTTCGACAAACTGGAACGCCGCGAGTATCCCGAGTCGCCAAGTCTTCTGTACAAGGTAGTCGACAGCCGCAATGGTCGCGGTTCGACCGCGTTCGTCACGAACGTCGACTTCACAGACTGGAGCGACTACCTGGGAGACCCGCCGTTGATCATGGCGTTACTGGACCGTGTGGTCGACAGTGCGATCGTGCTTCGCTTCGAAGGCAAGTCGTACCGCAAGCACCGCGCGGAACAAAAGAACCAAGCGGCTGCCAAGAAGCCAAGTTAGGTGTCCAGCGCGAGTCTCGACTATCGCCGACTCCGCGAGCAGGTGCCGATCGAAGAGATACTCGGCCGGATGTCTTGGGAGGCCACGGAGCGTCGTGGTGATCAGCTCCGCGGTGCCTGCCCGCTATGCAGTCCCTCCGCCCGGAGCGGCTCTGGATCCGAGCCTGCCTCTCAGCTCTCCACCACCGATTCTGGTGAAACGACTGTCGATCACCGGAGTTTCTCGGTGAACCTACGGCGGAACATCTTCCAGTGCTTTCGCTGCAAGCGCAGCGGCACCATTCTCGACCTATGGTCTCACCATCGATCGTTGAGCATCCATGCCGCGGGCTTAGAAATCCGGGAGCGTATGCAAGAGAACAAGATCACTCCTACCTCGAATCAGCAACCCTTCAAACGCACTCGGCCGACCAGCTAGCAAGCAACCAGAAAACCAGCCACCCCGCGATTTTGGCTCAGCTTCTGACCGCGATCGACACCTTGCGGGATGGATTGTCCACTGGTATCGACGGCTTCTTGATCTTTCGCTCGATGCTGCGAATCTCGGTGCCCATACCGGCGAGTTCGTCGGCGAGCCGCTGTTGCCCGGCGTCGATCAGCTTGCGGACGCGGTTGCACGTCTCGCGAACCAGCTCCTCGTCGACCGTCAGCGATTGCAATTGGCGAACGACGAACCGTTCGACTTGCTCGGCCGGCAGGGAGGGGCGTGGGCAGGCGGCGTGGCCCCGTTTCTGGGCCTTGCCGCAGACGTAGTACCGATAGGTCTTGCCCCGCTTCGCCCCGCCGCTCGAGGAGTGGGTTATCCCGCATCCGCAGGCGGTGCAGTGGAGCAGCCCCGCGAGCACACCTGCCGAGCGGCCCGTGATGCGGTCCCCGGTGGCAATCCGGTTCTTTTTGAGCATCGCGCGAACCCGCTCGAAAGTTCCAACATCGATGATCGCCTCATGCTCCCCTTCGTACACCTGGTCTTGGTAGGTGACCTTGCCGATATACACCGGATTGGTCAGCATCGCGTAGAGCCGCGTCTTGGTGATCGGGACGCCGCCGATCGTCCGCCCCGCCTTGGTGGTCCACGACTTGGTCCGCCAGCCACGCTCGCCAATCGCCCTGGAGGCCGTGACCAGTCCGGTGTGCTCGAGGCAGGTAGGACTTGCCGCGGCGTAAAGCAGCGGCGAGCTTGAT
This sequence comes from uncultured Pirellulaceae bacterium, assembly GCA_964462125.1. Lineage (GTDB taxonomy): Bacteria > Planctomycetota > Planctomycetia > Pirellulales > Pirellulaceae > JAWLFY01. The sequence goes on from CAYWXT010000116.1 coordinate 3,338, forward strand.
TTGGAGCGAAGAAGCCATTCAGCTTAAGCTGCGATGCTTTTTGCATCTCAGCTTCCGAACCACGGTTGATGCAATGGGCAATCCGTCTCTCGATGAGCATGATTACGATGCGTTTTCAAGCCGCAGTTTCGTTACCGGTCCGTGTCGGCGAGCTCGATCCGGATGTCGACGAGCTCTTTGCTGCGCGCGAAGAAGGCGTCGAGGACATCGGGGTCAAATTGGGTCCCGCGTCCCTCCTCCAGGATCTCGAAACACTTCGTCAGGGAAAACGCTGCTTTGTAGGTGCGGCTCGAACTGAGAGCATCGAACACGTCGGCAACCGCAGTGATCCGGCCTTCGAGCGGGATATCCTCACCGGAGAGACCCATGGGGTAGCCACTACCGTCCCAGCGTTCGTGGTGCGTTAAGGCGATACGCTTCGCCATGTTGAGAATCGGCGAGCGCACGTTGTCGATGATTTTTGCTCCCAGATCCGCATGTCCACGGATAATCTCGACTTCGCACGCCGGGAGGCAGTCGACGATCCTCTTTCCGAATCCGCAATGCCTTTGCATTATGTCAAACTCTTCGGGCGTCAGCTTGCCCGGCTTCAACAGGATGGCGTCTGGAATTCCAATCTTCCCGACGTCGTGCAGTTGGGCGGCCAGTTCGAGAAGTTCAAGGTGCCCGTCGGAGAGGCCGAGCTCTTCCCCGATAATCCGCGCATAGCGGCCGACGCGGACGATGTGTTGTCCGGTATCATCGTCGCGAAACTCCGCAGCCCGGGCTAGGCAGTGAATCACCTCCAGGCGAGACGCCTCTAGCTCGGCCGTTCGCTTGCCTACGGCATCCTCGAGTTCTTCGGAATAGCAGCGCAGCCTGTCCTGGTAGGCTTTGGCGGTCAAGACATTGCGAATTCTCGCGAGCATTTCACCTTGGTGCACCGGCTTCGACAGCAGGTCTGTTGCACCGACTTCCAATGCTTGGACTTTCATGTCGTTCGTCGATGTTGCGGTCAATATCACTACGGGGATCGTCGCGAGGCTCGGATCCGCCCGCATTGCCTTCAGAATCTCTAAGCCGTTCAATTCCGGCATGTGAATGTCGAGCAAGACCAGATCGGGGCGAAACCGCTTGACGAGCGGAAGAGCTTCAACGGCGAACGTCGTGGACTCGATCTGATCGTAGCCGTCTATCTCAAGATACGCCTGGACCACATTGATGTTGAGCGGCTCATCATCGACGACAAGAATCCGAGACCGTTTGATCTCCTGGAGTGGTTTCTGAGCACCCGGCTTAGATTGACTGTCGGTCGGACTCGGAACGGAAACGGGCGATGGCACAGAAGACATTCTTAATCGCTTCCCCAAAAGCTTGTTCAAACAGTGACCGCGGCGATGCGGTCTACCAACGCTTGCAAATCATTGAGATTGCTTCGTACTGTCGCGGCATTCGCCCGCTTGGCGGATTGCTCCAGTTCGGTTGCCGGATCCGTTAGACAGTCGAAGCCGATGGTCCCACCGGTTCCCTTCAGGCCGTGGGCGAGTCGCGCCAATTCGTCCCAATCGCTAGCCGCAAAGGCTGCGACCATCTCGTCCATTGTTGCGGGGAGCTTCGCGATGAACTCGTCGACAATGCGGCGGAACTTTGGCAAATGCGTCGGAAGCGTTGAGACGATCTCCGCGTCTACGGGCGGTTGTCGTGGCACCCCATCGCCGATCGCGCTCTGCACCCCTTCGAGCAGCCGATCAATCTGGACCGGCTTGGAAAGAAATCCGTTACATCCGGCGGCGAAACACTTCTCTTGATCACCACGCATCGCGTGCGCCGTGAGCGCAACGATAGGAATCTGGCACCCTTGTGACCGCAGTGTTCGTGCAGCGCTGTAACCGTCCATAACGGGCATCTGCATATCCATCAGAATCAGGTCAAACGCGTCCCGCGAGACCCGCTCAACACATTCCTGTCCGTTTTCTGCACAAACCACCGATGCCCCCGCATCCTCGAGTACCAACGAGATCAGCTCCCGGTTCGTCTCGCCATCGTCTACCAGCAGCAAACGGATCGGCGGAAGCCTACCTGCTTCTAAACTTCCCAATTCCCGCTCCGAGTTCGTGCGGATCGCTTCACAGAATGCTCCCTCGGTGAAGGAAACGCCGTCCAAAGAACCGCTTTCCAATGTGATCCGGAACTTGCTGCCTCGTCCGAGTTCGCTCTCGACGGTGATCTCTCCGCCAAGCTGATGAACGATGTGCTGGCAAATGGTTAGCCCGAGCCCTGTACCGCCATAGCGTCGGGTGATGGAACTATCAGCCTGATCGAACGGCAGGAAAATCCGCTGCATGTGATCGGGCTCCACTCCGATGCCAGTGTCTTCGACCTCACAGACGAAGCGAGGTTCGGGGGCTTCCGGGGCGATGGCCGCCCGTATGACGACACGCCCCGTGTCGGTGAATTTGATCGCGTTGCCGGTCAGATTCATCAACAACTGCCGGAGGCGGGCGGGATCCGTCACGATGGTTTCGGGAACGGGCGTGGCCCATTCGGCGTCGAGTCGCAGCCCCTTCTCTTGGGCGCGAACCCGCAATATCGACAACACGTCCGATAGGATTTCGTGCGGCGAACAGCGGATACGCTCGCATTCCATCCGTCCCGCCTCGATCTTGGAGAGGTCAAGAATATCGTTGATGAGCGTGTGCAAGTGCTGGCCGCTCCGCTGGATCGTGTCAAGATGGTCGTTTCGCAGTTCGTCTGATCCAATGCCACGACGCAACACCTCCGCGAAGCCCAGGATGCTGGAGAGCGGCGTGCGAATCTCGTGGCTCATGTTCGCCAGGAACTCGCTCTTGGCAGCGTTGGCCTCTTCCGCGTGCTCCTTGGCAACTTGAAGCTGGGCCTGATTCGCTTCAAGCTCCGCGGTTTGGGATGCCATGGTCCGCATTTCCCTGGCGCTTTGCCGAATCGAAACGATTAGGAACACGTCTTCGAAGATGACCCAGCCCGCATGTTCCAACCACCGCCACTGGCTTGCCGTCGTGACGCCGAATACCGTTTCCGGCCAGAGGACGCCTCGAATGTAGTGGTCGACCGCGACGAGTAGCGTGGCCGGAAGCAGCACTTTCCAGTCCCGATACGCCGCCAGAAATGCCAGCGAGCCGAACACGTGAAAGTGCGTCTCGATGCGCCCGCCGCTGATGTGAATCAAAAGGGACGAGAACAAAACTTGAGCGATAGCGATCGTGTGCCGTGTCAGCGTTCTCCCCGGGGAAAGCCATGCGAGCGCCACCGGCAGGCTGCACAATGCCCCTCCGAAGAGCACGGCCATCCACACGTGCGGATGCACGCGGCTGACATCGCCCGACCACGTGTTGGGCGAGAGCCAGAGGGCTCCGACGATGGCCGCCATCCACTGCAGCAGCATGAGCACGGCGAAGAGACGGTCGGTCCGCTCATAGATCCCGTGTTGGTGATTCGCAAGAAGTACGTCAGCACGGCTCGCTGTCGGATTTTTGGCGGGAGCAGCATTCACGGCGTTGCCTTCCTTCCAACGCAACATGGCGAGTCTGGCGACGGGGAGTCGGAGGATTCAAGCTCGCATCCGAACACGGGGCTACTCATGGCTGGCAGTCGCCGATGGAGCAGAAAGGCCTTAAGGGTCGATCGTCCTGCGTTATCACCGGAATGGCCACGTCCCGACGTGATGCCACCGTGAAACACCAGGTTTCCGGTCGGCAGAAACAGAAATACCTCACCCGAAATACTCGCTCCGAATCGGCGATGTTCCGTCCCGCCGCGGTCCAGCCGACGCACAACCCCAGGGATATTAGCTGCGCTCTCCCATAGATCCGTTTCGGCCCAATCTTTCGGAACCGACTCCGGCGCAATGAAGACAACTTGCACATTCACATGGTCCGGGCAATGGGTAAGCAAAATCGCTAGTTCGCTCAGGCTGGAACGCGAACATGGGCACCGAGGATGCACGAACATCAGCAACGTAGGACTGTCCGCAGCGAGTTCGCATTCGCTCAGCGCGGGCCATTGCTTCTCGACGGTGTTCGTCTCCGCGGGAGTCATCTCATAACGATAGCCGTACAAAGTTCCAACGGTGATCGCGGCGCTCCAGAGAATGCATGCCACGACGCTACACACACGACGGACTCGGGATGTTCGGAGGAATTGGGGTTTGCTCATCAAAACGATCGTCTGGAACGTCGGAGATCGCTCGACTACTTTCGGGAACCAGCGAACCTGGCTCGGTGATTCGTGCGTGTGTCGGCATCAGCCGGTCTCGTAGGAAGGTGCATTGCCTGCCGTTCCGGCGGAGGAAGCGTTCAAAGTCAGCGGCGAAGGTTGATCCGAACCTGTGGCATTGGCTATTAGACAAACACGAATCGCTCTCCTGCGTTGGCAGGCACACCGACAAGCGTAGGTCGCCGTTGTGCACCTTCAGCAAAAGGACGTGAACTTTCCACAGAATCCTCCCTGCGGCGTTGCATTTAATCACCTCTCCCATCATCGCAGCAGCCCGCCGTACGACCCCCTCACGCCCGATCGAGATGACCGCTGAAAGCTGCATGTCGACCTCGGTTGTCACCACGACTCCTGACGCGTCGATCGACGAATGCTGCCAGCAGATGGAGGAGCACCAGGTGCGTCGGGTTCCCGTAGTCGACCAGAGTGGTGCCTACGGGATCGTTGCCCGGGCCGACGTCGCAAGGTCACGCACAGACGAAGCGGCGGAAGTCGTGGATAAAGTCTCTGAGCCACGGTCCGGGGGCCGTCGGTAGCGCCGGTGCCACGGAATGACCGGCCGCCCTGCGTTAATGCCGCTTCGATGCGGGAGCGTTCCCTCCCGAGCCTCTGCGGTGAGGACGAGGAAGAGGCTCGCGCCCTCTTAAATGCGGCCACAGAACTCGCCAGCAGAGATCAGCGGCCGCGAGTCTGCGCGTTGCATTTCACGCAATACGGCGTCTCTGGCATATACTCGAGGCGATCTCGCGGAATAGCCGTGCCGCAGCCTATGCAAACTCCATAGGTACCTGCCCTCAATCGCTCAATGGCCGCCCGGATCGCCGTCAGTTGGATTCGCAACTGACGCTGCCCGTGCAGTGACATCTGCTCCTGTTGGTAAGCGTCGATATACGACAGACGACCAACGGCCGAGTTCATCTGGGGCGACTCCACCGCCGCCTCCATTCTCCGGAGACGCTCCGAGATCTTCAGTTCCAGTTCCTTGAGCGCGAGCTCGGCATCGGCATTCGAGAATTCATCAGGCATGCACTTCGCTCCCAGAGCACGTGAGCGGGAGTCGTCCGAAAACGCGCCGAACGACACCTGAATTACGCATCGCGGAATCTCAATTTCGCCACAGAGCTAGTATACGAGCATCGTTTCGCCATGCAATATCAAGTCAGCGCTCTATCGCTCGCGGTCGAGCGTCGGCCTGAGCACAGCGGACAGCGGGTATTGCTCTGGCTAAAAAACGCTCAGCGGCGGTTGAAATACAGCCAGCCGGTGCGATTCTCGCCGATCAAGTCATTCTCGACCGTCACGGGCTCGAGCCGCACCCCGCGGTATTCGTCTCCGTCTCCGTCACAGTCCTTGTTGTCGTCAACCCAGCGGCCCCCACATAGTTCCAGGATTCGATCATCCAGAGCACCCACCTTCGACTTGCGGGTTTCCTCCTTGTAGCGACCGTGACGTTCTCGTTGAGGAACGTCCAGACGCTGTTGATGCTCCAGGATGTTTCGTCGCAGTGAACCACCGCGGAGTTGGCCAGGATGGCACAGAGCGATTCGAACTCCGGTTCCCATGCCCTGGCAATCTGATTGAGCAGTTGATCGGCTTGAGACTCGGATAATTCAGCTGGTGCATGCGGGGGCTGCCTGTCGTATTGATCCGTTTCCGAGGGTCTGAAGTCCGGTCGAGGTGAGGGTAATCGAGAAGGTGCTGTCGCCCGGGTCGTGGTCGATCCGCTCGATCACTCGCGAGGCTACCTCCGATTGACCTGCGGCTGATGTTTTTGAGACAATGCCTAGCCTCGATAAGTTGGCTCCGCTGGCCGATAACATTGCCCAAACAGATGACGCGATCAGCACGAAATATTAGCATTCCTTTTCAGACTCTAGCTGCATTGCCGCGATTCATGGCTGACCTGCGAAACCACCGACTGATCATCGCCAAGGGATTCCTGTTTTTGTCACTCGGCGGGCTGTCCTCGACGCTCCTTTTGATGCTCGCGCCGCGTCTCGATATCGCGGCCCTGCTGGCGATTGCCGTCTGGGCCTTCTGCCGATTCTACTACTTCGCGTTCTACGTGATCCAGAACTATGTCGATCCCACGTATCGCTTCGCAGGGCTTGCCCATTTCGCACGATACATCCTGAGACACCGGCGAAGCTGAACACGAGCCACGGCAGATTCGTCGGCGCGGGCACCCGGTCGTTTCACCACTATCGACCGCAGCGAGGGGACTTGGTCGGCCTGAATTGGCGCATGCCAGCGCCCAAGATCACTCGCGCGGTCAGACATGTGGTCTACGACAAGATCGTTGACATCCTCCAAAGTAAGTACTCGTGCAAGGTGGTCTCGTGATCACCCCATGAGGAATGTTTGACGGGATCGGCAAAAGAAATGAATGCTGAATGCAACAACGCAGCCATCGCCTGGGCGGAGTACCACCGCGGCAATTGGCATCGGGCGGTCAAGTTCGCCGAGTACAGCCTGGCCGAAAACGACGAATGCGGTTCCCTCTGGGGGGGTCTACGGTTTGTCGCTGATGCGAATCGGGAGTTTTGACGACGGGATCGACGCAATTGAAAAAGCCAGTCTGCTTCGCCCCATCACTCACGCCGCAAGGGTCGCCTTAGCCATTGCGGACCATGAGCGGATTACCAGTAACGCGGGAAATCAGCAATGACAGAACGGACAGACGAAAAGCGAAGCGAACAAGCTCCCGCCGCTCAGGAAAGCGACTGTTGTCACCCGGGGGATCTCGACGATGTGCGAAGGTTCCGTTTTGAAGATTTGGCGACCGGCAGACGCCGGATCAAGATCTCGTTGGGAGAGACGGTCTATGAGCTAAGACTGACTCGCAACGGTCGGCTCGAGCTGAACAAATAAGTCCACCAAACCATGCGACCGATTGGGGCGCCCGCTACGGTTATCGGCCTTCCGGATCGCGAAAGGTGGCGGTCAAGTAGTGCATCGCGGACGTATAGGCTTGCTCGTCCAATTCGCCTTCCTCGTCGGGGATCGTGTGGCCGACCATGATGCCGTTGATGCCGCCTTCGACTTCTTTGTCGTCGAATGAAACCTTACCTTCGGCGTCCGTCTTGCCATTGCCCTCCTCGTGTCCCTCTTCACAAAACAACTGTACTTCGGCATCGGCCAGCGGCTTGCCTTTCCAAAGCACATATACGTCGACGCCACCTTCGGCATCCACAGCGTGAGCCTGCAAATCCAAATTCGCGAATGGCTTGGAGTCGGCAAACTTGGCAGGCATCTTGCCGCCGAGGGACTGGGTGTAGTAGTCCAGCCGCGCCCCGTGATACACGCCAAATGTTGTTTGCGACATCAAGTCTGCGCCCGCTGGCACTGTGGTTTTTGATTTGAGACCGATGAAGTCATCGGCTTCAATCATCTTTGTGTCGACCTCGCTCAGATCCCCCCCGGTCCGCATCTTGATTTCGGCCTTGGCGATTGCCGGTGGCAGCTTGTAAGTACAGTCAGCGGGGTTTTCGCCAAAGAAGTACGAGACGTTACCGGAGCCATCGACAGTCAACCAGGGGAAATGAGCCTGGGCGGTGGTGGCGAAAATGGCCAGCGAGAGAATAGTGAGAACGCGTTTCATGTCAAGGTTCCTTGGGAGATTGATCATTCTGGTTTCCAAACACCGCTCCAGCCAAGCACACTGGGCTGGGGACGAATCCGGTACGGCGGATATTTGCGGATAATCGACAAAAGCACCCCGGACTCTGTCCGGGGCTATCAAACTTCACTGCTTCGTGGTTCCGTTACGACGACGACGAAAGGACGAAGGTATTTACGCTTAGTTCCTTACGGCTCGTCTGAGGCTTTGACTGCGAACAATTTGTCGCCCCGGCGAAGAATCAAGTATGGCGGTGCCGGGGTCGCGGCATACAGCACGTTGCCGCCGCCCGGCGCTCCCTCGCCAGCTTCCCAGCAACGATTCTCGGCGATTTCCTTACCGTCGGCGAGCGAGATGACCGAGGTGGTGCCATTATAACCGAACAGATAGATTACATCGCCGTTGACGATCGGGGTGGCCCAAATGCCGCCAGCGCGGGTGCGACCCACGGCGACTTGCTCGCCGGTTTCTAAGTCGAGTCGATACAGCACGCCGGTACGATTCACGATCGCCACGGGGTCTCCGGCGACTACGGGACTGCCGAAGGTGGACGTCGCTTTCTTGGATCGCCACTCGTAGTCGGCTGTGAAGGCTCCGTTATCTTGTTTGGTGATTTCAATCAGACCATTGGATGCTGCCGCGGCGCCAGGCTCCGTTTCACCCCGCCCGTCCGAAGCACCGATCACGAATTGACCATCGCCAGCAGGCATCGGCGTGCACGACGTATTGTTGGAGATGTCGTCAAACTCCCACAACCGATTCCCATTGACCGGGTCCAAGCCGATGATTTTGCCGCTTGCACTGCACACGAGGTGATTGCCATCGCCGACAGGAACCAGTCGCGGCGAGGACCAGGAAGTGGAACCTACACCGGGCACTTTCCATTGCACCTCGCCAGTTTGTTTCTCGAGTGCCAAGACGTAAGGCTCTTCAATTCGTTCAACCCAGACGAACACGTCCTTGTCGTTTTGCTCCAAGGATGCAGATAAGCCGTGACGAGCCTCTATCTCGCCGCACTCTTGGACTAAATCTTGCTCCCACGCCACATCGCCTGAAGGCGAAACGGCGATCAGAACGCCCCCTTTAAAGAAGTCGATGAACCCATCGTCGGTCGCAATCGCTGTTGGCGCGGCACGACTCACCATCGCGGTGTTGTCAACCGATGACGGGTTTTTGCGATTCACCTGCCATTGCTTTTTGCCCGTGTCGATCGCAAACGAAGACACGTGGTAGCTGTCCTTCGAATCGCCGCTGGTGGAGGTGACGACAATTTGATCGTGCGCGACGACGGGCGCGGATTGGCCATAGCCTTCGATATCAGCGGTCCAGGCGATGTTCTCTTCCGGCGACCAACGGATCGGCAAATCGGCGTTGGCAAAGACCGGCTTGCCGCCGTTTTGAAATTCACGCCACAAGGGTGCTTCGGCGTAGGCAGAAGTCGCCGACGTGCAGACCGCACAAATCAAATGGCATAAGCGTCTAGCTTGCGAATTGATTTGATCGACAAGCCGGAAGCTTGCCCCACTTTCCTTCATCATACGATTTGCCCTGCTGCGACAAAGAGTGCCATAAAAAACGAACTGCAAACGAAGTCGATAACACTGCTGTTCTGAGCTGTCGTTACTCGGGAACCGTGTAGATCTCGACCTCGCGCAAGCGGCCTTCGCGGTTCGCGCCACCGACGACGACAAAATGCTGGTCGTCGACCGGCAGCATGCGGTGAAAGAACCTCGCGGTAGGCGTTTCGGCCACGAACGTCCACTCCGTTTGATCGGCCGCGAGCCGTTGCAAGGTTCCCGTCACGCCGCTGACATAGAGCGAGCCACCGGTAGCGAAGGCAGCCGCGCCGAAGCCAGCCATCGGTTCGTCGCCGGCCAGTTCGGGGCCCACCGACCAGCGATCGGTCGCCGGGTCGTAGATTTCGGTTTCCAAGGTCGTGTCGCCGTCCGAGGTGATCCCGCCGATGGCAAAGATCTTTCCCTCGTATGCCGCCACAGCGAGCGCGCGACGTTGCACGGAGGGCGAGGCAATTGCGGTCCACATCGGTGAGTCGGCAGTGAGATCCATCCTCCAAGTCGTGTCGTGCCAATCCCGCTCTCCTTCGGTTCCCGTCATCGCCCAGCCGCCGACGACGTAAACATGGTCGCCCAGTACCGCAGCATCGAACGAGGATCGTGGCTCGGGGAGCGATGGAAGCGATTGCCATTCACGTGAATCGGCCGCCGGGTCAAACATGGCGACCTCGTCGCGGCTCCAGAGGTCGTGCTCTTCCCCTTCGGCATTCCGTGCGGTGAACCCGCCGAGACGAATCAGCTTGCCCTCGTGTGCGACCATCGCCAGTCCTTGCAGCGGCGGCCCAGCGGCGACTTCTTCCCATGTGCCGTTGTCGAACGAAAGTTGGTAGAGCGTCTTATTTTGACCTTCGTTGGAATAGCTGTGCGAGCGACCAAGGTTGCCGCCATACACATAGACGTGACTATCGGCGATCGCGCCGCCAAAGCTGGTAAGGGTTACGGGCAACGGGGCCAATGACTCCGTCTTCAACCGATCGGCCGCGAGAGCGGTGAGCCCGCAGAGCAAGGCGCTGACCAACACCGCCAGCAATGCGCGGTGGGACAGGCTGCGTCCAAGCGACGCTGACATTTGCTTTGAAGTGATCATGATCGTGATTTCCTATGGAATGGACAGCCAAGCAGTTAACGGTGTAACGACACAAGTTCAATCTCGCATCGATTGAGTTCGTCGGCGACAAACGTATGGTTTAATTCAACACGCTGGCGGTCGTAGGGAACGAGGCGCGTCGGCCTTTCCGGGCGTGGTCGATCCGTGTGCAGTTTTTCCAACACTCCCTCGCCGTCGTGCGGAAAGCGGTCGGAGACATCTGGCTCGATTGCGACCCGGTGGGCTCCTGCGACGGGGCCACAGGCGGTGTCTCCCGTGAACTGAGCGTCGCAAATGTTCAACGTCGTCTTCGGGCCCAATGTGGTAGCGTTCGGAATAAAGCGAATCATGCCGCGATCCAGCGGTTGACCATCGACGGTTACCGTTCCTTCCACCGCGACCCGCTCGAATGGATCGCGGCGTCCGCCGCAACCAATCACAAGGGGCAGACCGGGATCGTACATTTGGAAGGCGGAGGCTTGTTCCATCATCGGCAAAATCGCTGTGAAGAGGCTGCCGCCGGAGAGCGAGCTTCCGACATTGGCATTCGGGAACTGCCCAAATGTGTCGTGGTAATTATGGACCGCCAATCCAAACTGCTTGAGATTGTTCTGGCACTGCATGCGGCGGGCCGCCTCGCGGGCCGCCTGGACAGTTGCGGCCTTTCGATTGAAAAGGCCGTCATTGCGGAACCGAACGTGGCTGGCGGAGGAGCATCGAGCGCCGAGGCAAACGCCCCCGCAATCTCGAGCCCATGGCTTGCTGCGCCGCCAAGCCCTGTCTCTATTGCGACTCAATATCAAAAGAATCTAGTGAACTGCGTCAGAGTTTGCAAGCCTCCAGGCGACATTTTTCTCTCAGCGGACCCCGCTGATGCTCATCACTGGCGCTTTGCTTCTGCCAGCAAATGCGACGCGGTTGTTGCGTTGAAACCGAATCGCAGTCGTCGCACTCCCTACGGTCGGCGGCCGATAAGTAAATACGGCGTTCCCTGCAGGACGCCGTACGGTGGCTCGAGGGCTTCATGTTCTTGCCTGGCGTCGATGACCGCTTGCATCGGAATGCTGCGGATGTCCTTCCGGCCGGGCGCCTCCATGACGACGCGCACCATTCCCGGCAAACGAAGCGGACGGCCGGCCTGGCTGCCCTACCCTGCTTGTTTTTCACCTTCATTCTCTTTGAGGTGCGCCATGAGGACGGCGAGCCAGAGAAATGCACGTGAGACATCTGAGGTTTGTTCAAGGGGTTGGCGAAGAATTTCCTAGGATTTGGCAAGGTAGTTGGCGAGCTCGGGATTTCGCCGCAGCAAGCCGCTCAGGTAGCGGTCGCAATCAAATCGCTGGCCGGTCTGCCAGACGCGATAGAGAATGCGGATCCAGCTGCGAGCGATCTTGCGAATCGCCGCGTTGTGCTTCATCCCGCCGGCTCGCAGTTGTCGGTAGCGAGCTTTACTCCAGGGACACCACTTGCGAGCACTGTCGGCGAACTCGTGGAATGTTTGCTTCAGGTACGACGGACATGCCCAACGCTGCAGCACCACTTTGCTCTTGCCGCTTTGCCGCGTCACCGGAGCGATGCCGGCAAATGAAGCTAGGTCGTCGGCATTGTCCCAACGATCTTTCTGGGAGCCGAATGCACACAGCAGTCGAGCCGCCAACGTCGGCCCGGCACCACGAAGGTTCGTGAACAACTCTCCATCGGGATGGGCCTTGAGCGCTTGCTCGATCTGTTTGTCAAACTCTTGGACCGTCTTGCGACTGGCCTGGATCTGTTTGGCAAGCAACTGACAAACCATCGACAGCGGTTCAATGATCGCCGTGTCGCTGGTGAGCAGCTCGGCACTGCGAAGGCGGGCGATCAGCTCCTCTCGTTCTTGCTGGTTCTTGATTCCGTGTTCCCGCAGCACTCGGTCGACGAGTTGTCGATCGGCACGGCGAAGTTTGCGTCGATCGCTCCAGCGGCCGATTATATCCAGCAGCAGTCCGAGCTGGCTGCGGTTTCCAAACAGCTGCAAAAGCAGCGGGAAATACGCCTTCAAATGGGCGATCAACTGTTGGCGGGCTGCGACTTGGTCGTTGACGATCTTACGTCGTTGCTCCGCAAGATGACATCGGGCCGGAACATCAAGGCGTAGATCAACGGCCCTTTGGACTGTTCGAGCATGATCGCGATCGGCTTGCCGCCGGCGAGCTCTCGCATTTGCGTGGCCCACTGCTCGATCGCTTCAGGAGTCTGCTGGAGTCGTTGGTGCTGTCCGTTGCCGGCCGGATCGATGATGTAGCAGTCGTGAGCTTGATCGGCCCAGTCGATTCCGATGAACAGAGCGGGTGAAACCTTGTCGGTGGCGGGGGGTTGGTTCATAGTGTAAGCGAGGCCTTTCATTGGAGAGGTTTCGGATTGAAGCGGTAGTCCAGCTTCGTCGACGCGGAGACCTTATAGAGAGCTTTGTGGGGCATCATCTGAGTGATCCGTTTTGCGACGAAGCGAGCAGGGCGTTCGGAAGTCTTCAGGTAGCCGTCGTTGCGGCTGGGATCACTATCCGTAACGTCCTGCTGGCTACCGAGTCACAGCCTAGTCCGAGAAACTTCGGGTTCCGCTTGGCCGTCTGCAATCATGGCTGGAAAGGCCATTGCGACGGCCAAACGCCCAAAGTTTGACGATGGGGTGAAGCTATAAGGGATCGCAGATCGGTGGCGCCAAAACGGTCGCTCGCGGCGTGCGATCTGGCG
>CAYWXT010000117.1:0-16565 GCA_964462125.1 uncultured Pirellulaceae bacterium
TCTTCCAGCAACTCCTCCGACTTGTCGAACGTTTCTTCGCCACGTTCGGTGTCGCTCATCAATCTGCGAAACATCTGTTCGACGGTTGACTCTGTAAGCAACGCTGATTCTCCTTAAGGTGAGGTAAACAAAACCGATTCTAGAGCTCACGACCGACGCTGCAAGTGCTTTCTGTGGTCCCGGAGCCAAAGAAGCATCCTCCCCGCCCTCGGTCGCTGGAGCTCAAAGTGGGGCTCATCCGGGGGTATTCCTTTAGCTGGTGGTGGCGACGGCGTCGAAGCGGAGTTCCGACAAATGGTTGGCGGTCCGCTCCACCGCTTGGCGGATTTCGTCTTCGGTGTGTTCGGAGGTGATGAAGAATCGCAAACGGGCGGCGGATTCGTCGACAGCGGGATAGAGAATCGGTTGCACGTTGATTCGGTCTCCCTTGAGCCGGTTGGAGAGCCGCAGGGCAACCATGGAATTCCCGGTGATCACCGGGACCACGGGGGTGCCGCTACTGTCGCCGGTTTCCAGCCCTTCCCGACGGCACAGCGAGAGGAACAAATCACTCCGCCGCCTCAAGCGTTCCACCCGCTCCGGCTCCCGAGCCAGGACCTGGATCGCGGCGATCGCGGCGGCCACCTGGGCGGGAGGCATCCCAACGCTGAACACGAATCCCGGTGCGGTGTAACGGAGGAACTCCACCAGCGCCCGTGAGCCGGCGATGTAGCCCCCACAGGACGCCGCCGCTTTGCTGAGCGTTCCCATCCAGATATCGACGTCCCGGGCGTCCATATCGAAGTGCTCGGCGATTCCTCGCCCCGTGCGTCCCATGGTGCCAAAACTGTGGGCCTCGTCGACCATCAGCAGCGCCCGGTGCCGTTTCTTCACCGCGACGAAGGCGGGCACGTCGGCAAAGTCACCGTCCATGCTGTAGACACCTTCGATGACCACCAACACGCGTCGGTATTGGTGGCGAAGATCCGTCAACATGCGGTCGAGGGTTTCAAAGTCATTGTGGGGGAACGACCGACGCCGGGCCCCCGACAGCAGCGCTCCCTGAACAATGCTGTTGTGGGACAAGGCATCGTGCAAAATCAGGTCGCCGGTGCCGACCAGATGCCCGATGGTGGTCTCGTTGGTGGCGTGTCCCCCGACCAGCGTGACCGATGCATCGACGCCGACCCAACTGGCGATCAATCGCTCCAGTTCCCCGTGGATCGGTTTTTCCCCCGAAACCAACCGGCTGGCAGAGACACTTGTGCCGTACTGGCGGACGGCCTCCGCTGCCGCTTCGCTCACCTCGGGATGGCCGCTCAGGCCGAGGTAGTTGTAACTGGCGAAGCTGATCAGCTCTCGACCGCCGACGACGGTTTTGTCGTTGACGATCGATTCGTGAACGGTGAAGTAGGGGTTGGGGACCCCTGTCATCTTCATTTGTTGCATCGTCGCCTGCAGGCGGCGATATTCCGGGAACTGCTCGATCCGATCCTCCGGCTCGACCGGGGGCTGCGGTTCGATTTCCGCCAACAGGCCACCGGTGGCCTCCGTCCCGGAGGTGATGCCCGCCACCAGATTCTCCGCGCGAGCCGGCGCCCCCGGCGGCAGGTAGCGTTCGATGGCAACGGCGGTCTGGCCCACCGTCTCGATCTCATCGAGCACTTGCTCGGGAAACCGGCCGCCGAAGGTCCGTTCCAGGTTCCGCGCGATCTCGAGTCGTTCCAGGCTATCGAGGCCCAGATCGAGGACGATATTGGTATCCAGCGACAACTCGGCCGCCCGTTCCCCGGCGACGTGGCGGATGTGGTGTTCGATCGCCGCGACGACCGCCGGGGCGGCATCAGCGCCGATCGCCGCTCGGTCGGCGCGCCCCGCCGCAGCTGCCCGCATCATCGGTTCGGCAGCGTTGGAGAGCATCCCCGCGCCCGACTCTTCCCAACGCACCCACTTGGCGATCACCTTCAGTTCCGCGTCGCGGACCGCATGCAGGCAGGCGTGACGCTGAATCTTGCCGCTGCTGGTCTTCGGTACCGAACTGTTGCGGACAAGGTAGACCGCGTCGGGCGGCAAATCATGCTCCTCGGTCACGGCCCGCCGGATCGCCTGCAGTTCCCGGTCCCAGTCGAGGTCGCGCCGGCGGATCGCCTCGGCGACGATCACGAGCTGTTCCCGGTCGTCGTGGTTCATCGCAAAGGCCGCGACCGCGCCCGCCTGGACCGTGTCGCTGGCATACTCCACCGTCGCCTCGATGTCCTGCGGGTAGCGATTGACACCCCGCACCACGATCATGTCCTTGATTCGACCCGAGATGTAGAGCTGGCCGTCGAATAGGAACCCGAGGTCACCGGTTCGCAAAAAGGGCCCGTCGCCGTCATCGGTCATGGCGTCGAAGGTTCGCCGGGACTCATCGCGACGCTGCCAGTAGCCTCGGCCCACCGAAGGGCTCTGGACCCAGATCTCCCCGATCACGTCGGCGGGAAGTTTTTCACACGTGTCGGGATCGACGATCTCCACTCGTTCCCCTTCGGTCGCCCGCCCGCAACCGACAAGGCACCGGGCCGTGTTTTGCTCCGCGGCGATCGGCCGCACCACTTTCTGATCAAGCCCCGGGCCGTCGAAATGGGTCAAAATCGGTCGCGGCGTCTTCGGGCCCCCGGTGACTAGCAAGGTCGTTTCCGCCATCCCATAGCAAGGTAGGTGCGAACGGTGCCGGAAGCCGTACGGTGCGAACCGTTCGGTAAATGCCTCCAGGGTGGAGTCCCGAATCGGCTCCGCCCCATTGAATGCGATTTCAAATGTGGAAAGATCGACCCCCTCGAGCTCATCCTCATGGATCTTGTCGACACACAGCTGGTACGCAAAGTTGGGGCCGCCACTGATGGTGACCTGGTATTTCGAAATTGCCTGCAACCAGCGGGCGGGGCGCTGCAGAAACGTCATCGGGCTCATCAGCACATTGGGCCGTCCCAAGAACATCGGCATCAGGATCCCGCCGACCAGCCCCATGTCGTGGTAGGTGGGCAGCCACGACAGTCCAATCGTCTCCGCCGACGGCTCAAAGGCTCGCCAAATGATTTCGCTGTTGGCGACCAGATTGGCGTGCGTCAGCATCACCCCCTTGGGCGAGCCGGTCGAACCGGATGTGTACTGCAGGACGCCGAGCGACTCCGGCCTCAAGTGGGGCGCCCGCCAATGGATCTTGTCCCGAATGGAGGGATGATCGGTCCCGAGCAACTGAACCCCCGTCAGGTCTTCATGCCGATCCTCGCCGATCAACTGTTCGACCACGCTCCGCGTCGACAAGGCCCAACGAACATCGGCGTCGACGACGATCGAACGGATTCGCGACGCCTTGCGGTTCCGCCGGGGGGGGAATGCTGGGACAGCGATCGCCCCGGCCGCATGGCAGGCGAAGAAGCCGATGACAAACTCGAGGCCCGGGGGATAAAGCATCAGCACCCGGTCCCCGGGGCGGATCCCGCAACGCCCTTGCAGGTAGCCAGCGAGTCCGCGGACCTCGTTCCAGAGCTCGCCATAGCTCAGCCGCTGCTCAACCGATTCCGCATCGGAAAACAGGTACGCGGTTTGGTCACCACGTCGACTCGCCCAATGGTCCAAGATCGAGACGAAGTGATCCCGCGGAGGACATTCGGTGCCGAAAAAGTGTTGCAGGTCCACGGAGGAGGTCACCGCCACGGGGTCAAGGAATCGGGGAGGGGGCGAACACGACGATCTCCATTGCAGACCATCGACACGCCTTCCAGTAAACCCAATCGTTTCCGTTTCAAACAGCAGGGGAACGCCGGACCGAAGCCGTTTCGCCGGCGCAATCGGTCTCGCCCACCCTCTCTGGTGCCGCCGAGAAATTTCCTCCGGTCGCACCAGCATCTCCCTAAGATAACCAAAACGTCCTCCCTTCGGATCCCGTTGCCCCCTCCCCAGCGACTGGGATCGCTGCCCGACCGCCGCTCAGGATTCACCGTGGCCGAGGGGGAGCTGCCGACCGAGTCGACACCGCCGATCCGGTTCAACAACACGCTGGAAACGGCGATTGAAAGTCGAGACAATCGGGTGCTGCCCTAGGAGCGGCCGGTCACTCGGCCCACTCGGGTGTGCCGAACCAATCATGCATCTCTTGCTCGAAAGCCGGAATCGTCCCTGGTGGCTCCGGCAGGTGGCCGCGATCGCCCGTCTCGATCATCCATGTGTCCAACGCCGCACGCATCCGAATCAGGGCGTCCCGATGCTCGCCCTGTTGAGACGACGCAAGATTGTCGATTTCGTACGGATCGGCTTCGGTGTCGAACAGCATCTCCTCGGGAAACGGCTCCATCAGTTCAGCCGGGGGACCTTCCAGCTCGCCGGCCGCGTCTAACTCCCGCATTAACGGCTTGATCGGGAAGCACTTTTCCTTGTACCGATTCAAGGTCGGAAAGCCCGCCCCGGGGGTGAAGTTGCGGATGTAGTGATAGCGTTTGCCGCGAACGCTTCGCTGCCGCACCGCCGTCTCGTCAATGCGGTCCCGAGCGCTGAACGCGTAAGTCCGCTCGGGGGCGTCGGGGTCACCAAGAAAGATGCGGCTCTGTGTCGACATCGGCAACTCGATTCCGGCGAACGCCAGCGTCGTTGCGGTCAGGTCGATCAGGCTGACCACACGATCCTTCACCTCCCCGCCACGAAATCCCTCCGGCGGCGGAAAGTTCTTGGGCCAGGCGACGATCAGCGGGACGTGCAGGCCGCTGTCAAAGCACCAGTGAATCCCCCGCGGCTCGAGCCTGCCATTGTCGGCAAAGAAGATGACCACGGTATTGTCAAACGTCCCGTCCCGCTCGAGCGCTTCGAGAATCCATCCGATCCGAACATCGGTGCCGGAGACGGAATTCAGGTACCGCGCCCACTCCTGGCGTACGACCGGGTGATCGGGATAGTAGGGAGGCGGGTCGACGTTCCGTTCGTTCGCGATCTGCGGATGCCACTCCTCGCCGACCCACGGCACTCGCTCTTTCTCCGCGCTCTTGCGGTCGTAAATGTCGTACTCCGCCTCCGGCATGTTGATCTGGGCAAAGAACGGTTGTTGCGACTTCAACTCCGCCCAATCCTCGGTCGTGTACAGCTCCCCCTCGTTGACGAAGTTCAAATCGAGCTTCCCGGTCCCGACGACACGATCGCCGATGGTCGTGATGTTCGCGGTGCTGTACCCGGCGTCGGCGAGCCGGTGGGTGATCGGTCGGACCCCGTCAGGGAGCCGGTAATCGTCATCGCGATGCGACCGCATGTGGTGCATATCGGTCGTTGTCGCGTACATGCCGGTCATGAAACAGGAGCGGCTGGGGGCGCAGACGGGCGAGGTCGCGTACGCGTTGGTGAAGCGGACGCCGCGGACAGCGAGCCGGTCGACGTTCGTTGTCTCGACGTTCTTAGCCCCATAGCAACCGAAGTCGAGGTCAAAGTTCTCGCCCACGATCCACAAAATGTTCGGACGTCTGTTTTCCGTCTCTTCCGCCGCTGCGGCGGTTGATCCTCCGACAAGACGGATGACGATCAATGCGATCACGAGGGAAGGAAACAGGGGAATAGCTCTCATCACTCGACCTGGGCGTTCGTTCGTGGGGGGTAACTCCTCGATGCTCCGTCATTCTAAACACCTCGCGGCGAGCCGTTGTGCAAAGTGAGGTCCCTCCTGTGACTTCGATTCTCGTGGTGCCGCCTTCACGGTTGCCCCCTGACCGCCGGAACTCGATTACGATTACGATAACGAGCACGAGCACGAGCATGACGGGTAGCCGACGAGCAACACAGGTCACAGTCGCTAACGGCAACTCGACCGGAAGCCATTCGCCAACGCCAAGATCCCCAGGAGATACCCCATGAAATTTTTTTTCGTGATTGTTTCCCTTGCACTGCTGACCCTTGCGGGGCCTGCCCATCGCGGTGCCGCAGCGGAACTCCCCTCGGTCTCCCAACGCGATGGCGTCCAGCCGCGGAACGTGGTCTTCATTCTGACCGACGATCACCGCTACGACGCGATGAGCTTTGCCGGCCATCCGTTTCTCGAAACGCCGCATCTCGATTCGATGGCCAAACAGGGGGCGCACGTCAAGAATGCGTTCGTCACCACGTCGCTCTGCTCCCCCAGCCGGGCCTCGATCCTGACCGGACTCTACACCCACCGGCACCGCGTGATCGACAACAATCGGCTGGTTCCCGATGGAACGATTTTCTTCCCCCAGTATCTGCAGCGTGCCGGCTACAAGACCGGCTTTATCGGGAAGTGGCACATGGGGGGATCTCATGACGACCCGCGCCCCGGCTTTGACCACTGGATCAGCTTTCGTGGTCAAGGGCGGTACCTGCCCCCCAACGACCGCTATACCCTCAACGTCAATGGCGAGCGGGTGCGGCAAAAGGGTTACATCACCGACGAACTGACCGATTACGCCATCGACTGGTTGGAGCAGCAGGACGGGGAGCAGCCGTTCTTCCTGTACCTGTCCCACAAAGCGGTGCACGCCAACTTCACCCCGGCCGAACGCCACCAGGGACGCTACGCCGATGCCGATCTCAGTTTCTTGCCCCGGGGAAACGAGGTCACCGCGGAGAACAACGCGCCCCGCTGGGTCCGCGACCAACGCAACAGTTGGCATGGGATCGATTTCTCCTACCACAGCGACGCCGGCCTGGACTATCTCTACCGGCGCTATTGCGAGTCGGTACTGGCGGTCGACGACAGTGTCGGACGGGTGCTCGACCAACTGAAGAAGATGGGAGTCCACGATGATACGCTGGTGATCTACATGGGCGACAATGGCTTCATGTGGGGCGAGCACGGCTTGATCGACAAGCGGGTCTCCTACGAGACATCGATCCGCGTCCCGATGATGATGCAGTGCCCCAATCTGTTCGACGGGGACAACGTGATCGAACAGGTGGTCGGCAACATCGATGTCGGACCGACGATCCTTCACGCCGCCGGACTCGGCACCCCGGACTACATGGATGGACGCAGCTTTCTGGACCTGCCCAATCAACCCGATCAAGATTGGCGCGATTATTTCCTGTACGTCTACTACTGGGAAAAGAACTTCCCCCAGACGCCGACGCAGTTCGCCCTGCGTGGTGATCGCTACAAATACATCACCTATTACGGACTCTGGGACACCGACGAACTTTATGATTTACAGGCGGATCCCAAGGAAACGAAGAACCTGATCCATGACTCGGAACATGCCTCGGTGGCCCAGGAAATGGAGAACCAGCTGTACGCGATCCTTGGCGAAACCGACGGGATGGATCTGCCAATGAACCAGCCGAGCGGCCGTTCGCAGAACAAACGCTGGGCAGAGAAGGGGGGCGAGGAAGCGGCTGACTTTCCCAAGGCCTTGGTGGTCGAAGAGCCGATCAACCGGCAAGCCAAATAACGGGAAAGCACCCTGCATTGCCACCGGGACTGGTCCGCTCAGCGAGCGTCGCGAACCTCTTCGGTCGTCTGAAGGTAGCCGAACAGATCGATCACCTCGCGGTCGCTCAGTTCCCCCAGCAACCCGTCGGGCATCATGGAGACGTCGGCAACCTGGCGCGATTCGATCTGTGACTTGGCAATCGTGACCGGTTCATCCTGGTTGGCCACTCGCAATTTCAATTGCCGCTCGTTTTCTTCCGCGGGGATGCCGGAATAAACCCGACCGTCATCGGTCAAAACGATCTGCATGCGATAGCCATCCTGAATCTCCGCACTGGGCGTCACAATATTGCTGAGCAGGTATTCCAGGTTGCTGCGATTGGCCCCGGTGATGTCGGGACCGACCACGCCCCCGTCGCCGTGCAGCTTGTGACAGGCATGACAGGATTTACGGAACAGTTCTTTTCCGTGGTTCAAGTCGGCTTCGGCCAGCGTGGCGGGCTTCAACAACTCACGATACTTTGCGAGCAACGCCTCCCGATCGGCGTCCAGACTCTCGATCGGCCCCCAGACCTCGACAAACCCGTTCCCCACGACGCGTTGCAGCAACCGCGCCACGTAGGCGGGGATGTCTGCCCGCGGCACGTCACCCTGCGCGATCGCGCGGGTCAACTCGCGGCCGGAGCGGCTGCGGGAGGCGAGTGCCAACACCGCTTCCAGACGCTCGTCGCTGTCGAATTCCTCGTAGCGGTCGAGCAATGAATTTGTCAGCCGGTCGTCGCTGTAGTTGGCAGTGGCTCGGATCGCCTCGGCACGGAGCTCCGGATGGTCGATCAGATTGACAAGCTCCGCAGGCAGCTTCGGATGACGCTGGCCGGCGAGCCCACCGATGGCGTCGCGACGCCTGCTGATATCGGCGGACTCGTCGCGCAATTGTCTGAACATTTCTTCCGACGCAGCCTGGTCGCCAAACTGCTGGGACAGCTGCAACACGATCTGCCGTGACTCATCGTCGAGTGACTCTGCCCTTGCCGTCACTTGGGGCCAAAGCTCGGGAGGCTGTACATCCACCCTCCCTTCCAGGCTGTCGCGCACCCCAAGCAGTAGCTGTTTCGTGTTTGGTGATTGCACGTCGGCCCTGTCCAGGACCGACGTGAGCACCGGATGCAACTTTCCATCACTGGACAAACGCCGCGCGACGTGTCGGGACAACGTGGAAATTTCGGAACCAGCGGCGAGCTTCAGCGAGGCTTCCGGCGCATCGACCACCAACGGTTCCAATCCGAACCAGATCATCTTCGGCAGGTTGTGATCGGTCGCGTCCTGCTCGTGTCCGACCAATCCTTGCAGTACCCCCCAGCGGCCTTCAGGATCGATCCGCTGCACCGCCGCCGCGAGATACAGGCGAACCACGGGGGAGGGATCGTTCGCGGCCATCGAGGCAAATCGTGTTGTGACCGACTCTCCCGGATCGCCGTCCTCACAGAGCAACTGGATCGCCCAGCCGCGAACGTATTCGGCCTCGTCGTCGAGCGCCGCGACAAGCTGCCGAGCGCTGAGGTTTCCGGTCACGTGCAGGCCCCACATCGCGCGCAATCGTTGCGGCGTGTCGATCTCGCTGGCAAACATTTCTTGCAGCGCCGTGAGGGCGGCGGGATCGATCGGGCGGTCGGTCGCCCGGTGCTGCAAAATCACCCGCGCACGACGGGCATGCCAGGCACTGTCGACCTGCTGCAGGTCGACGAGCTGGTGGTCGTTGAGCGACTGCAGATCATCGTATCGGTGAGAAAAATCGACGGCACCGGACTGCTCGGGGGTAACGCGAAAGATCCGCCCGGTCCCCTTGTGCAACACCTCCATCCCGCAGATGTCCGCGTCGTGCCAATCGAGCACGTAGAGGCCTCCTTCGGGACCGATCTCGACACTGAACCCAATCCACTGGGCATTGTTGGCGAGCAAGAAATCGTCGCCATGGTGGCCGACGAACCCGGAACCTTGCGGTTGCAGGACGTCGGTCAGCACCGCGTGTTCGTGAATGTTGGCCATGAAGATCTGACCCCGATAACGATCCGGAAAGGCGTCGGAGAGGTAGACCCGGGCGCCGCCGTGGGCGGAGCGATGACGGTGGTCGGCAATCGTTTTGATGTCGTCGTAGACGTGCGGATTGAAATGCGTTCCGCCTTGACGGTGATAAATGCCACCAGGAATCACGTGCCACAAGTGCGGGATCACACAGGCGGTGATGAACAGTTGGCCGTGTTCGTCGTAGTCGATTCCCCAGGGGTTGCTGAAGCCATGCGCGACCACTTCGAAGCGGTCCTTCGTCGGGTGATACCGCCACACGCCGCCGTTGATCGGCTGAGTCGGCCCGTCGAACTCGATCTCCTCGGGAAAGGGTTCACCGGGGCGATAGATGCGACCGTCCCCCGCCGGCTTGCCGACATTGGAGGGCGTGGCGTAACCCTGCAAGCCGTACAGCCAACCATCGGGTCCCCAGTGAAAGCTGTTCAGCGTCTCATGGCGGTCGCGGATTCCCCAACCGGTAAGCCGGACTTCGGCTTGTTCCAAATCGGCCCGGTCGTCGCCGTCCCGATCGGGTAGGAACAGCAGGTTCGGCGGCGCCCCGAGCCAAAGTCCTCCGAAGCCAACGGCCATGGCGGCAGGAAATGGAATCCCTTCCGCAAACACGGTCCGTTCGTCAGCGACCCCGTCGCCATCGGTGTCTTCGAGAATCAGAATGCGGCTGTCGCCCGATCCGGAAAAGCCAGTGGTACGGTTTTCATAGTCGCGGTTTTCCGCGACCCACATCCGGCCGCGATCGTCCCAACAGAACGCCATCGGTTGGGTGATCATCGGTTCGGAAGCGAATACATTGGTGTTGAATCCCTCTTCGACCGTCATCGCTTCGACGGCCGCTTCAGGGGTCAAGAACTTCGCGCCGCGTCCCTCTTCGCGGGCGATGTTCCATTGAACCGACGTTCGCGATTGGCCGGAGAATTCCGACCAGCGTTCGGTCAGCTCGACATCGTTCAGCGTGCCGGTGTAGACCAGCAAGCGGTGGCGGAATCCAGCGCTGCTGTCGGCGGGAATGGTCCAATCCCCTGACCTCGCCGGTGCCGGTCCGACCCCGAATTGGCCATCAACCCGCCAGGGGAGTGGATAACCCGGGTTGCTGGGGTGATCGAAGATCGCGACGTGCGCGAGATCGTCGCGAGAATCGACCTGCATCCCGACATCAACCCAGACCGCTCGCTGGCCCTCGGCGCGCTGGTCCGACTGCCGGGCGCTGTTGACCACCTCGGCCTCCATCCCCTCGCGCCACGGCATTCGCAAAAACAGCCCGCCGTAGTCGTCGCGCCCGATGGTGACGTCGACCCGGGCGTCCCCAGTCCACTGCAAATCGAGCACGTAGCTCTCTTCCTGCAACCGCAATGTCCAGATTTGGGACTCGCGAAGAATCGGTGTGCCATTTTCGTCAAGCAGGTCATACACGGTCTGCCATTGAACCGAGTCCGATGGCGATTCCGCCTCGCCGCGCAAGACCGACACCGAGACTCGCCGCCAATGATCAGAGCCGGGGTGATGGAAATAGTCTCGCCCGTTGACGCGGGTAAAGCCCCAGAACAGCCCGGTTTGGTGCCGATGATGCTCTGGTTGGACCTCGGTCAGTACACCGTTGCCGTCGGGGGCGACGATCGGATGAAGATAGGGACGAAAGTCAGCGCGAGTGACCTGGGTCAGCAGTGGCGTCTCTTCCCCCGACCGAACCACCGAGACCGTCTCCGACTCGGCATCGAACGACGCGCGAAGCGCCGCGTCCGAATCGTCGGCCGAAACACTGGCAGAATCGTTCAGGGCGCCAACGATGCCAAATGCTGCCAGCAGCATTCGCGTCCACGAGGGGCGGGTCCAGTTGCGACGTCGAAACATGGGCAGAAACTTGGTCTTCAGGTACGGGAAATCTTCAGGTACGGGAAAGTTGAATGGGGAAAGTATAACACCGCCTCCCGCATCACGGCGCGTGAACCGTCGGGCGAGCGACCACGCGGAAGTCCGGACGGTTCAACTCACGTGGTGTATTCGGCATTGAAGGCGACATAGGCGGTGGTCAGGTCGCTGGCCCAGCGTGTTGCCGTGCCCGGGCCGGTCCCAACGGTCAGTTCGAGCTTCACCTCGCGGGTTTGCTTCATTTGCTCGCTCAGTGCCTGGGCGTCGAACGGAAGCGGGCTGCCTTGCTCGTAAATTGAAACGCCGAGTATCTTCAAACCGACCTGGTCCGGCTCGATCGTCGCCTTGGAGTAACCGGCCGCTGAGACGACGCGTCCCCAGTTTGGATCGGCCCCGGTGATCGCGGTCTTGACCAGGGGGCTCGCTGCGACGGTGGAAGCGATTTGGTCGGCGTCCTGATCGTTGGCGGCCCCCGCGACGTGGAGTTCAAAGAAGTGTTCCGCCCCTTCGCCGTCGGCGACGATTTGCTTGGCCAGAGCGACCGATGCGTCGGTCAGAGAGGCGGTTAGATTTTGCAAGGAGGCGCCGGACAGCGGTGTTCCCTGGCCACTGGAGAGCAACAGCAGCGTGTCATTGGTGCTGGTGTGCCCGTCGACACTGATTCGGTTGAAACTGGCGTCGGCAACGTCGGTCAGGATTTCTTGCGCTGTCGCGGGCAACAATGGGGCATCGGTCACGATCACCGCCAGCATGGTCGCCATGTTCGGAGCGATCATTCCCGCCCCCTTGGCCATCGCGGCGACTCGGCAACTCACCTCGCCGCACTGGACGGTTCGCAAGGCGGTCTTGCGATCGACATCGGTGGTCCGGATCGCCTCGGCGGCGGCGTTGAATGCGGCCCCCCCGGAGGCCAAGGCCGCGTGAGCATCGCGGATCCCCTGTTCGATGCGTTTCATTGGTAACGGTTGTCCGATCACACCTGTGCTCATCACCAGCACGTCGCTGGCGTCGCAGCCGACCAACTCCGCAACTTGCGCCGTCATCGCCTCGGCATCCGCGATTCCGGCCTTGCCGGTACAGGCGTTCGCGTTTCCACTGTTGGCGACGACCGCACGGATCGTCGCCGACGGGGTGCGGGAACGACTGAGGAGGACCGGGGCGGCCACAATCTGATTGCGGGTGTATACCGCTGCCGCCACCAGCGGTTGCTCGGCGACGATCAGTGATAGGTCTGGTTTGCCGCTCGGCTTGATGCCACAGGCGACACCGGCAAACCGAAATCCGTTCGGAAGTTGTGGGTCGGCGTCCGGCGGAGATTGAGCAGTCATGGGAGGCGGGGGCGTCAGGGGACGATCAAGGAACGCACGTTGCAGTCGTCTACTGTTCCCGCTTTGCCAATCGGTGACAATCACCCATATCCCCACGCCACCTCGAGGACCACGGTGACTGACGTTTCCTTTCGCACCGACGCTGATGCTGATGCTGATGCCGAGAACCGGGGCGGCCTGGCCGAAGGGGAGGACCGTGCGGCGATCGAAACTTGGGGGCTGAGTAAACGTTACGGTTCGTTCGATGCTTTGGCCGATTGCTCGTTGCGGGTTCGCGAGGGTGAAATCTTCGGGCTGCTCGGCCCCAATGGCGCGGGGAAGACAACCCTGCTGCGGCTATGGCTGGGGTTCCTGCACCCGACCTCGGGACGCTGTGAACTGACCGGGATCGATCCGCTTATCGATGGCGTCGCCGTTCGCCGACGGGTCGCTTATTTGCCTGGTGACGCCCGATTGCCGACGCACATGAACGGCCGCGGCGTGCTCCGTTTTTTTTCTGATTTGCACCCGAAAGGGGACCTGGCGCGAAGCCAGCAGGTGGCGGATCGACTGGAGCTCGACCTCCGCCGCCGCGTCGCCTTCATGTCCACCGGGATGCGGCAGAAACTCGCCCTTGCAGTCGTGTTCGGAATCCGAACGCCGCTGCTGGTCCTGGATGAACCGACCACCAATCTCGATCCGACGGTTCGCAGCGAGGTGCTGGACCTGGTCCGGGAGGCCCAGGAGGGAGGCCGTACCATTGTGCTGTCGTCGCATGTGCTCAGCGAGATCGAACAGAGCTGCGGCCGGGTGGCGTTCCTCCGCCGCGGGCGACTGGCCCACCAGTTGGTGATGTCGGATCTGTTCCAACGTCACCGGGTCACCGGCCGAGCGGCAACGGCGGACATCGCCGTCCCGCCACCGCTGGCCGACCGCGTCACGGTGCGACCGGTCCCGCCACGGGCGAAAGCCGATGCGGGAAACGCGTCCGCAGGGAATTCACGTGCGGGCGAACGGGTGCCGGTGCAGATCGACACGTCGGGCGATCTCGCCCCGCTGTTGGCATGGCTCGATTCGTTGAAACTGGAACAGCTCCGGATCGAACCTTTAGGATTGCGCGCCGTCTATGACGCCGTCCACTTCGGCGAGGAGGTGGCGGTTTGATCGATCGGGTGATGGTCCGCAAATATGCCGGCCAGTCGTCGCTGCTGTTCGTTGCCCTTGGCGCCGCCCTGTTTGCCTTTGCCTGGATTCGGGTATGGGTGGTCAAGCTGCTCGACATGGGCCAGTTTCAAACGGTTTTGGAGCAGTTCCGGGACTTTGAAAAGCTTGCTCCGATCGAATTCGAGGCGATGCTTACCTATCCCGGGCGGGTCGGGATGACGTTCGATGAACCGGTTGTGATTTTGTGCACCGTTGTCTGGTGCATTTCACGGGGAAGCGATGTCGTCAGCGGGGAGCTGAACCGGGGGACACTGGAGATGCTGCTGGCCCAGCCGATCAGCCGCGCCCGTTTGCTGGTCTCACACGCGACGGTCAGTATCATCGGCTTGGCGCTGCTGGCGATGCTGCTCTGGGGCGGGATCACCGCCGGGGTCTACGCGACGACGGTGGAGGAGACCAGCCCGCCGCCGAGTATGCGGATTCCGCTTCTCGATATCGAGCTGCCCTTGGGGGTGGGCGAAGCCACGGTGCAGCGGGTACCGATGCGGGAGCGGGTGGACGTCCGCACCTACGCCGCCTCCGTGTTTCACCTGTTCGCCTTCGGCTTCTTTCTGCTCGGCCTGTCGTCGATGTTCAGCGCCTTCGATCGGTATCGCTGGCGGACGATCGGCGCCGTTGTTGCCATCTATGTGCTGCAGTTGGTGATGTTCGGCCTGGGGAAGGCGGCCGAGACATTGAGCTGGTTACAGTCGTTGACGTTCTTTACCTGCTACAAGCCTCAACAGATGACGTCGCTGGTCGGTGAAAGTGGACTGGCGGCCCCCTGGAGCTTGGTGGAAACGTTGCCCGACGCAATGTTTCCGCCGCTGGTCTACCCGTTATTTCTGCTCGCGATGGGGACGGTGGCGTACATGATCGCCGCTTGGCAGTTCGTCCGACGCGACCTTCCCGCCCCGCTCTGATCACGGTGGGTTAGGTCGGTACGCCACGGCCAAGCTAACGGCCCGGCTGAACAACAACTTTCATCTGGTCAGGATCGCCGGCATAGAGCCGTTGGAACCACTGCGGGCCGTCCGACAAGCCGATTTTGGTGGTGATTAGCGGCGCAACATTAATGATCCCGCGGGCCATCAGGTCAATGCATTGGGGATACTCGCCGTTGCAGCCACAGGTTCCCTGCAGTGAGATCTCACGGGTCACCACCGATTGCAGCGGCAGCTCGATCGTGGGCGAAACGTTGCCGACCAGTGTGACGTGTCCCCCTTTGCAGACCGATTCGATCGCCGTCTTGACCGTGGGGGTCGCCCCGACGACTTCGAAGGCGATGTCAGCACCGCGACCGCCTGTCATTTCCCGAATGGCTTCCACCGGATCGCACTGGTCGGCACGCAGCGTGTCGGTGGCGCCGAGTTCCTTTGCGGCAGCCAGCCGCTTGTCGTTCAGATCGACCGCGATGATTCGCGAGGCGCCCGCCGCCCGGGCGGCTTGCAGGGTCAGCAATCCGATCATGCCGGAACCGACGACGACGGCGGTGTCCCCCAAAGTCACCGGAGTGACGTTCGCCGCATGCACCGCGACTGACACCGCTTCGACGAGCGCGGCATGTTCGAAAGCCAGCGCATCAGGCAAGCGGTAGACAATCCGCCGAGGGACACTGATCCGTTCAGCGAACGCCCCGTGCCGCCGGTACTCGCCGCAAGAGACCCCAAGGACCATTCGGTGGTCGCACAGGTTCGCTTTCCCGGCTCGGCAGAAATCACAGCGACCGCAGGAGACCATCGAGTCAAACGTGACGCGGGTTCCCTCCGGCAGGTCATCGACATTGGCACCGGTCGCGACGACGGTCCCGGCAGCTTCGTGTCCCATCACCAGCGGTGGGATCCGCCGCCCGGTGCTGCCATCGTAACCGTGAATGTCGCTGCCACAGATGCCGCACGCCTCGACCTGGATCAAGACGTCATCGGGTCCGACCTCCGGCTCATCGACGTCGGTGACTTCCATCTGCTTGTATTCGGTCAGCAACAACGCTTTCATGGTGAGCTTCGCTAGAGGGGGGAGGGGAAGTTGGATTAACCCGCATTTCACCACATGGAGCTCGGACTGGCGAGGGTGCGGACGGTAGTGAAGTTCGAAATGACGAGGCGACCATCATCGGAAAAGCACCAGCGTGGCGGCCGCGATACCAACGGCCAGGAACACAATGCAGCCGCCAGGTCTCGGCACCCGTGCCGCGCGACTCGCCCCACCGTCGACTCGTAGTCGGTTGGCGAGAGCAATATTTGTTTTCCGATGGAATTCGGCACCAACGGAAACGGTGACATGCACGATCTGACGGATTCGGTCCAGCATGTGGTGGACGGGTTGGGGATCCGCATTGGTTTCGTCCACGTCTTCAACGTCGGCAGCACGGCCGTGATCGGCGCGATCGAATTTGAACCCGGCCTGCAGGAAGACCTGCCCGCCATGCTCATTCGGCTGATACCGCCGAGCCGAGAGTACGGTCATGAGCGGGCATGGCACGACGGCAACGGACACTCCCACTCGCAGGCGACGACACTGGGGCCAGCATTAACCGTCCCAATCTGCAACGGACAACTGCGTCTGGGAACCTGGCAGCAGGTTTTTCACCTGGAGTGCGACAACAAGCCCCGGCATCGAACCGTCGTGGTCACCGTCTATGGGGAAGCCTGACGAGTTCTTCACGGCGTCTTGGGTTTTTACCCCGAAGGGGTTTCAAGATGGTAGCCGGCGGTCGCGCAGCGCAC
>CAYWXT010000118.1:0-16394 GCA_964462125.1 uncultured Pirellulaceae bacterium
GGATGAAGCTCGGTTCGCACGGTGCCGTTGTGCGGCGTCACGTCGGGCTCGGCGTCGCCCAACTCGATCGTTTGGCTGTAGACAAAGTCCTCGCTCGCGCCCGCCGCGTCACCACCGGCCGGTCGCCGGGCAGACAGGTCGACCTGCCACAATCCGTCCCGTGCCATCTGCGCTGTCCCCGTATATTGGCCGCCGTCGTGTTCCCGCAATTCGACCACTTGTGACTCCGCGGCCCGCGCGTGGTGGAACAAGCGACCGCGAATGTCGGCTCCCCCGATCGCCGCCCCCTCACGGTCGGTGAGCGTGACGACCAGGGTGCGGTTGCCGAGCCGATCGGTTCCCCTACCGACGGCAAGACTGAGTTCCCAGCCGAGCGCCTCGCTGTTGACACGAGCTGCCATCTCATCGTCCCAATGCAGCGCTTTCTGGTAGTAGTCCGGCACGATCGACGCCGACGGATCGCCCGTCGCGATCACCACCGCACCGACGCCCACGACGACCTGCGTGCCGAGCAAACCGCAGATCAACGTCCCCCAAAACCAGCCGGCTCTGCGGCTGGCCGAGCGGGAGTCGGCCTCACTGGTGGTCGGCAACGGCGTCACTGGTGATCGTTTTTTGGCGGTCATCGTGGGTCAACCTCGGGGGCCCAGCAAGGTGTAGTCGATCGCGCGGCGGTTGCCGGCTTCATCCTCGATTTGAATCGTCGTCTCCAAACGACCGGCACGCGGCATCACCCCTCGGGGAACTTCAATCATCAGCGGCACGATCGATGTCGCTCCCGGCTCCAGCGTCAATCCGTCCCGGTCAACGACAGTCAAAACCGCCTCCGGTGGTGAGAGGATGTCAATCGAATACGTCTGGGGACCGTCGGTACGATTCACGATGCGTAAGCGAAACGAATTGTGGATCTCGCCCGCCGGGCCCTGGGTGAACGGGTTGCCTCCAGCTCGGAGCGGTCGCGCGTCGAAGGAGTACGTCGTACTCAGCAATGAGACAAAGGCGATTGCGATCCCGATCAACAAGACCGGGTAGAGAATGGTCCGTGCTCGCAGCAACCGCCCCGGTTTGCCTTCCAGTTCATCTTGCGACGTGTATCGGATCAGACCCTCGGGCCGATTGACCTTGCGCATCACGTCGTTGCACGCATCGATGCATTGGGCGCAGTTGATGCATTCCATCTGCAGGCCGTCGCGGATGTCGATCCCGGTGGGACAGACCGCGACACAGCGGTGGCAGTCAACGCAGTCTCCCTTGGGCTGTCGTTCCGGAGCCGCCTTCTTGCGCAGTTTTCCCCGCGGCTCGCCCCGCTGATAATCGTAGCCAACGATCAAACTTCGCCGGTCCAGCATCACCGACTGAAACCGCCCGTAGGGGCAAGCGATCACGCAGAGTTGCTCGCGGAAAAAGAGAAAATTGAACAGCATCGCGGCGGTCGTGACAAACATCACCAGAAAGGCGGCCGGGTGTTGCAGCGGCGAGCTGCGGATCCATCGGGCGAGCTGTTCTGTGCCAACGAAGTAGGCCAAAAAGGTATGGGCCAACACCATCGACAACACCAAATAAATCCCCCACCGCAACAGCCGCTTGACCGGCGTCAGCTCCCGCCGCGGCTTGCCACCACGCCCCTGGGTCCCCTCGAACAACCGATCGATCGGGCGAAACAAGAACTCCATGTAGACCGTCTGGGGACAGGCCCAACCGCACCATAGACGTCCGCCGACCGCGGTGAGCAGCGCGATCGCCACGAACAACCCCACCATCGCCAACGCCAACAACACCGTATCGGTGGGGAGGAATGTGTGCCCGAAAAGGGTGAACTCCCGCGCCGGGATGTTGAGCAAGATCAGCGGGTTTCCCGAAATCCGCAGGTGGGGAATCGCCACGAAGACGACGATCAAAAGGTAAGCCAACGCCCGCCGCCACTGCCACAATCGCCCGGTCGACAGACTGGGATAGAGCCAGCGGCGAGAACCGTCCCGCTCCAACGTACTGAGGACCTGTCCCTCCGGTGCCAATACCGCCTCCCCCGACGCCCCGCCGGGAGCGCTGCCAATGACCGGCAACGAAGCCGGATCGCTGGTGTCTGTCGTGGTGGGCATCTGCTTCAATCCGACGGCGTGTCGCTCTCCTCGGTGGGTTCACCTTCCACTTCTTCGCCAGCGGGTTCTTCCTCTTCGGGTTCTTCGTATTCGGGCCACGGCGCGATCGGCTGCCCCTCGGGAGCCTTCCCCTCGCCGGTCTCGGTCCCCCGCAGGCTGGCGACGTAGGCCGCGACGAGCACCCGCTCGTTTTGCTCCAGCCGATCTTTCCAGGCGGGCATCGCCCCGGCGGCGGCGCCGTTACTGACCACGTCGTAGATGTCTTCGATCGTGCGAACGTTCTTGTAGACTTCGTTGCGCAGGTTCGGACCGACCAAGCCCTCCCCCAACGCTCCATGGCAGGATGTGCAATTGGCCTTGAAAACACTCTCGCCGACCCGGAGCCAGCTTGGGTCGTTCATGTACTTGACAAGCGTCGTCGCGTCCCCGTCCAACTCGCCGATATCGGCGAACTGCAACCGAGCGTTGGCCGCCGACGCGGCCGCATAGCGATCTTCCAATGATCGCCCCTCGGCGCCGCTGTGATAGAAGGCGATGTAGGGGAAGCAAAAGAGGATCGTGGCGATGAAGATCCACTTCCACCAGCCTGGCAGCGGGTTGTCGTATTCCTGAATCCCGTCGTAGCAGTGGCCGGTCAGCCGATCGTCCGCGCCTCCTGCTATCGCATCCAGAAAACCCTCGTCCTTGGGTTCCGGGAGTTGGCTGCCAGGCGATTCGGGGCGATTACTCATGCCGAGGATCCTCCACATGATCGCTCAAGGGGATCGAAGCATACCGCTCCGAGCTGGATGGTTTCAATTTCAGCACGGAGAAACTCACCAGGGCGAAGGCAAAGCAAAACAGCCCCAATGCGACCTCGGCGCAAAAAGTGTAGTCGATCGCTTGTATAACGTCTTTCAGCATCTTGTCATTCCGTCATTCCAGACTTCGCGTCGTTTCGATAATCACGCTGCGGAGGCGTCACGAATCCGAGGCCTCCTGATCTTCCTCCTCGGGCGATTCCGCTTCGTCCGGGACCGATTCCCCCGGTGAGGCTTCCTCCGGCGGCGGCTTGAAGGCGTCGACGCCGAGCCGCTGCAGGTAGGCGATCAGGGCGACCGCTTGCGTGTCGATCGTCATCAACGGATCCTCCCTCGGCCGCTGGACCATCACCGGCCCCCCTTGCGAAACGATGTCCGCAGCAACCGCTTCGGCTTGGCGGCGGGCGATCTCGGGAACCTCCTCCAACTCAAAGTCGTACTCGGCCCCGAGCTTCTCGGCCGCCCAAACGCGGTCGATGATCTTCTGGTAGTCGATCTCGGTACTCAGCAGATGCTCATAGGCCGGCATCACGCTTCCCGGGGAGACCGATCCCGGATCTTCAAAGTGCAGCCAGTGCCACACGCTGCTCTGGTTCTCCCCCTCCCGTGCCAAGTCGGGGCCGATCCGGCGACTCCCCCACTGAAACGGATGGTCATAGACGAACTCGCCCGCTTTGCTGTAGTCCCCGTAGCGTTTCGTCTCCGCAACCATCGGCCGAATCATCTGGCTGTGGCAGTTGTAACAGCCCTCGCCGACATAGATGTCCCGTCCGGCAAGCTCCAATGGCGTGTAGGGTTGGACGCTGCTGATCGTCGGAACGTTGCTGCGAATCAAAAACGTCGGAATGATCTCAAAGAGACTCGCCACGGCGACCGCGATCAACACCAGCACGGTGAACTTCACCGGCAACCGTTCCCATCGTCGGTGCCAACCCATGCGACTCCAAACGTCCAGCCATTTCGCCGATTCGAGCACCGGAGCGTCCTGCAAGGAGCTCGACTCGCGGGAATCGGGGAATTCAGCCATCCTGTCGAGCGGCATCGCGGTCAAAACCGGGACCACGTACTTCGCCGGCCGCGTCCGCCAGGTCATCAAGTAGTTGATCACCATCAGTACGATCCCCGCAACGAAAAGGGCTCCGCCCAGAATCCGCACCCACCACAAGGGGACGATTGCCTGCACCGTTTCCACGAAATCGGGATAGGCCAACCGTCCGGTGTCGTCCAGCGCGCGCCACATCAGGCCTTGCGTGATTCCGGCCGCGTAGATCGGCAGGATATAGACCAGGATCCCGAGTGTCGCCAACCAGAAATGCCAGGTCGCGAGTTTGACACTCCAAAGCGTCGTCTGGAACAACCGCGGCAGCAACCAGTACAGCATGCCGAACGACATCATCCCGTTCCAACCGAGCGCGCCAGAGTGGACATGTGCAATCGTCCAATCGCTGTAGTGGCTGAGACCATTGACAGCCTTGACACTCAGCAGCGGGCCCTCAAAGGTCGCCATGCCGTAAAACGTCACGCCAACGACAAAGAACTTTAGCACCGGGTCCTCGTTGACCTTGTGCCACGCCCCCCGCAAGGTCAGCAAGCCGTTGATCATTCCGCCCCAGGAGGGCATCCAGAGCATGACGCTGAACAGCATCCCGAGGGTGCTGGACCACTCCGGCAGGGCGGTGTAGTGCAAGTGGTGCGGGCCGGCCCAAATGTAGATGAACACCAGCGACCAGAAGTGCAGGATCGACAGCTTGTAGCTGAACACCGGGCGATCGGCCGCCTTGGGCAAAAAGTAATACATCAGCCCCAGAAAGGGGGTGGTCAGGAAAAACGCGACCGCGTTGTGCCCGTACCACCACTGCATGAACGCGTCCTGGACACCGGCGTAGAGCGAGTAGCTCTTGAAGGCGTCGATCGCGATCACCAAGTTGTTGAACACGTGCAGGATCGCCACCGTGACGATCGTCGCGATGTAGAACCACAACGCGACGTACATGTGCCGCTCGCGGCGGTGGATCAACGTCATGAAGAAATTGACACCGAAAAACAACACCCACACCACGGCGATGACGATGTCGATCGGCCATTCCAGCTCCGCGTACTCCCGGCTTTGGGTGATCCCCAACGGCAGCGTCGCGATCGCCGCCACAATGATCCCCTGCCACCCCCAGAAGTGCAGCCAGCTCAGGGTGTCGCTCCACATCCGCGCCTTGCACAGCCGCTGGGTGCTGTAATAGACGGCGGCAAAGATCGCGTTTCCGGCAAAGGCAAAGATCGCCGCGTTGGTGTGCAGCGGCCGCAGCCGGGCGAACGACAGGTACTGCGCGTTGGTTCCCAATCCCCAAAACAGCTCGGGGAGCACCAGCACGGTCGCCACGAGAAGCCCCACCAACGTCGCCACCAACACCCAAAACAGCGTCGCGGTGGCAAAGTAGCGAACGATCGCGTCGTCGTAACTGAAGCGGTCCATGCCCGGGCTGGACGAACCTCCCCCAGCCAGACGTGTGGGGGATGAATCGTGGCCCTCGGCCGAAGAGTCCTCAGTCGCCATCGTGACGTGTCTCATGAAGTTGGAAAAATGCACCCGGGGCGCAGAATACCAGTTCGCTACAGTGTGGCCTTTTGCAACCCGAATCCGCAACTTTCAATCGGCCATTTCGCGCCTCAATTGATGCCAACGTGACAGCATGCCGCACCGGGCTTTTACCCCGAAGGGGTTGCAAGATGGTAGCCGGCGGTCGCGCAGCGCACCGCCGGAATGTGTCGCGCCTTCCGCGCCGCCGACCCCGAAGGGCGTCGCAGATCGGCGCTGCGGAGAACGCGTGACGCCGCCAGATCGCACGCCGCCAGCGACCGTCTTGGCGCCACCGATCTGCGATCCCTTTGGGATCGAACTGCTTTGGGTGGGACCGCGTTCCGTGGGTGGCGCTGCGCTTACCCACGGCTACCATCTGCGATCCCTTCGGGATCTTAGCCGAGCGCGACCAATCCCTTCGGGATCGTGGCCGGTCGCGATGACGGCACGGCGCCCCCGGCTTTTACCCCGATGGGGTTGCAAGATAGTAGCCGGCGCTCTCCAAAAAGGTGTCGGACACCCTTTTCGCCGCCCACGCACCGATCGCCTGCCGCACGTCCCCAATGCTTTGACCCTGATCGGTCCCCTAGATCGCTGAGAGATCGGCACCGAGCAAACCGACGTTGATCCCGTTCTGCTTCAGCACGCCGGTTGCCTTGCCGTTGACGATCAACAGAACAATGAGGCCGATCAACGGCACGAGCGAAAGAATCCCCAGCACGATTCCGAGGGCCGTTCCGTAAACCTTGATCGCGAGCAAGAAGACGAAAACAGCGCCGACGAGCCCGACAACCAACACCCCAAGACCGACCAGGGGGCGAATCTCTGGTGGTAGTGCGAATTGTCCGATTACCGCGATCAAATAAATCAGGATACATACGAGAATTCCCTTCTGGAACCTCGCAACACTTCGCAGATCCTCGCGTGAACCGCTCAAGACGCCAACGGCGGATGACTCCGGCGGCGGTTGATAAGGATTGCCAGTCATTTGCACACCTTTTTCGAACTGGATTCGTTTCCGCTCACCCCCAGGATACCCGACTACAGAGGGTCGCGCAACATTCGGGAATCGAAACCGCCGTTTCTGAGGGGGGAGCCGGCTTGGTGGGTCAAATGTCTTCCGGGGCGCCGGTCAAATCGACACCCGAGGCGACCGGCATCAGGAAGATCTTGCCATCTCCGATTTCGCCGGCGCTGCCGGTGCGGGCGGTGCGGCAGATCATGGCGACGGTCGACTCGACGAGATCTTCCGGGACAACGATCTCGAGAGCGACTTTGCGGAGCAGGTCGACTCGGTACTCGTTGCCGCGAAAGCTCGCCGTTTGGCCGCGCTGGCGGCCATATCCCATCGCATCGCAGACGGTCATCTGATCGATCCCCATGTCGCGGAGGGCGTCGCGAACGGTCGATAACTTGGTCGGTTGAATGATCGCGACAATCATCCTCATGGGGTCGCTTCCTGACAACGGAGTTCGGTTTTGGCGCCGCTGCGGATCGACTCGGCGATCGCATCGAGGATCGCTTGGGTGTCGAGCGCCTGACGCTGCCAGCTGTCGAGCGGTTGGTCGCCGATCAGCTTGGTCATCATCGCATGTTCCTGGTGATCCTCGAAGCGTTCCTGGTCGACGGCACCGGAGGCGTGGTGGACCCAGAAGCGGGCTGGTTTGTCCGCCCAGGGTCGGGTGAAGTCGTCACAGACGAGGGAGGCCTGGCTGCCGGCGATCTCAAACCACTTTCGAGTCGCCGTATCGTAGCCACAGGAGAGCGTCGCTGTCAGTTGATCCTGCCACCACAGCATGGCGGTCAGCCGGTGGGGGATCCCATCGCGAAGCACGGCGTCGGCGAAGACCGAGCTGGGGTTCTTGCCGGCGGCAAAGCGTGCCAGTCCGGCGACGTACCAGCCGAGGTCGAGCAGGCAGCCGCCGCCGAGCTCTCGATCGAGACGATGTTCTCCCGACTGAAACGGTTCAAAGAAGGAAACGGACGCACTGAGGTGCCCCAAGGTCCCCAGCTTCGACTGCTGCAAGATCTCCGCGATCGCGGCGGTCCTGCGGTGGTGCAGCCAGCCGGTTGCATCGAGCCAGCGAACGTCGGCCCGGCGACAGGCGTCGGCGATCTTCTGAGCCTCGGCCGCTGTCGTGGCCAATGGTTTCTCGCACAGGACGTGCTTCCCGTGTTCGGCCGCCGCCAAGGACCATTCGGCGTGCAACGCGGGGGGGAGTGCCACGTAGACCGCGTCGACATCCTCTCGCCGCACCAGCGATTCGTAGCCGCAGACACCGGAGGCAATCCCGTAGCGGTCGGCGTACCAGCGGCCGCGCTTTTCGTTGCGGCTGGCGATCGCGGTGACGGAAACCGATTCGGTCGACTGCAGGTCCGCGACCAATCGCCGCGTGATCCGGCCGGTACCGAGGACACCAAAGCGGGTCGTCGATCGGGGGCGTGAAGGGGACGGCGTCGATGGGAACGGTGACATTGGAGGATTCGTGGTCGGCGGGGAAGATCGGGCATGCAGCGTGCGATTGTCCTGGGACATTCGGCATTTTTGAGAATGAGTGAAACAGGTTTGATTCCGTTTGGAAAGGTGAATGGCGGCGCCCCCCCGCTGAGCCGAGCGGACGATTCGGTATAGTGGTGGAGGCAATGCTCGACCACGTGACGGGTCCGGCGTTGGCCGCCGGACTTGAGGGGGACATTCCAAGGAGCAGAACGACTGTATGGCCTCTGCCGCTGCACTCGACACGACAATCGCGGTGGTAACGCCTGAGAACATTGCGTTCGAGTACCAGTTGGCGGGCCCCTTTCGCCGCCTTCCCGCCTACCTGATCGATTTGGCGGTCCGCTGGCTGCTGCTGTTTGCGTTCCTCTTCACGCTCTGGTTGCTCGGGGCGATGATTGACATCGGCGCGCTCGGCCCGCTGCTGTTGGCGACTACCTTTCTTGCCTATTTTCTGTTCACCAATTTCTACGGCACGGTGCTGGAAACTTATTTCAACGGGCGGACGGTCGGAAAGTGGGCCTGTGGCATCCGTGCGATCGACATCGACGGAGGACCGATCACCGGCAAGCGCGCGTTTTTGAGAAACTTGATTCGGGTGGCTGACTTGGCTCCCTACGCGGCGCTGAACCAGATCGACGAGAGCGTGGCACCGATCTTTTTTATGCCGACCGGGATGATCGGTTTGGTGTCGATGCTGGTCACCCGCCGCATGCAGCGTTTGGGGGACCTGGCCGCAGGGACGATGGTGATCGTCGATGAGCGGATTTGGCGGGTGCCGACGGCGGAGGTGGAGGACCCCCGGGTGCCGGCGCTGGCGTCGTACATACCTGCCGATTTCCGTGTCTCGCGGACGATGGCGCGGACGCTGGCGATCTATGCGGAGCGCCGGCATTATCTGACCCCGCCGCGGCGGCGCGAGATCGCGCGGCACTTGGCGGTCCCGCTGATCGATCGCTTTGCGTTTCGTACCGACATCGATCCGGATTTGTTGTTGGTCGCGCTGTATTACCAGACATTCTTGGCCGACGCCTCGGCGGAGCCGGCGGACCTGGGCGCTCTGGCCGGATTCAGTCCCTTGCGGCGGGATCTCCGGGAACCGCCGGAGGTTCCCGCCGAGGGCGGGCAGCCGATCGGAGCGAATGAATGAATGTGGCGTCACTGTTGGAGAAACGGCGCGGGCAGTGGTCCGAGTTGGAGAAGCTGTGTGACGCGATGGAGCTTCGCGGCCGGACCGATGGGTCGGGGGCGGAGCGCTACCGGGGCGCGCCGGGGGTGGCGCGGTTCGCGACCCTGTACCGCGCCGCCTGTGCCGACCTGGCGCTGGCCGACGCGTACCAGTTGCCGCCGGGAACGGTTTCCTACCTGCACCGGCTCGTCGCCCGCGCCCATAACCAGCTGTACCGCGCCAAGCGGTTCGAGCCGTCGGGATGGGTGGACATTGTGTTTCGCGACGCGCCGCAGCAGATCTTCGCCGACCCTTGCGTCCGCGTTGCGGCGATCGTTTTTTTCGGGCTGTTTTCGTTGTCGATGTACTTGGCGGCGAACGAGGATCTGTTTCCAGAGTTCGCGGCCAGCGTCGTCGGCCAGGAGCAGCTCGAGATGATCGAGTCGATGTACGATGAACCGCTCGACGCGTCGCTGGACCACTACGTTCAGATGTCCGGCTTTTACATCATGCACAACACGGGGATCGGGCTCCGCTGTTTTGCGTTTGGGATTCTGATCATCCCGTGTCTTTTTTCTCTGGCGTACAACGGTGTCGCTCTGGGGACGATGTTCGGCTACATGGCGCGTGAAGGGGTGAGCGGCGGTGATAATTTTTTTCAGTTCGTGACCGCCCACGGCCCGTTCGAGCTGACGGCGATCGCTTTGGCCGCTGGCGGTGGCTTGCGGTTGGGCGTCGGTCTGTTTTACACCCGGGGGCTGTCGCGAATCGATTCGCTCCGCGTCAACGGGATGCGGGCCGTTCCGGTGATGGCAGCGTCGGCGGCGTTGTTCTTCTTGGCTGCGATGACCGAAGGGTTTTTGTCCCCCAGCCCCGCCCCGTATCTGTTCAAGGCGGCTTGGTCGGTCCTTTCCTCGGCGCTGATCAGCTTCTACTTCGTCGTGCTCGGGTTTCCTCGCGACGGTGGCGGAGAGGGGGGCGGCGCGAGGACGGTATTGCGGCGGTCGCGCGAATCTTCGGAGGTCGCCAGTGCAGCTTGATCGAACCCACGTCGTGATTCGTGTTCGCACGTTGTCGGAAATTGGAGACCTGGCGCTGGTCATGATTCGCCGCTACCCGTCCGCGTTGCTGGTCGGATTCTTGGCGGGAGCGGCCCCCTGGATGCTGGCCAATCTATGCCTGCTCGCCTGGATCCCGCTGCGGGAGTCGTCGTATGGGTTTCAGGACCCGGACGCTGCGACCGAACTGTACCGTTACCTTTTCTGGATGGCGACGCTGGTGACGTTGCAGGCGCCCGCTGCCGGAAGCTTGACGACCTACTTCCTGGGCCAAGCAGTTTTTGAAAAGCGGCCGACGTGGCGGAGCGGGTTTCGGGAGGTTTGGAGGCAGCGGTGGCGGTGTTTTTGGGAGTTGGGCGTACGACGCTTGGCGATCCCCGCGATCGTGGTGCTCGCCCTGCGTTGGGGCTATCCGGCCAACTGGTTCTTCGACGCGATGCTTCCGATCGGTTTGATGGTCGGGGCGGTCATGATCCGCAGCAGCCGACCGTTCCTGCCAGAAATCCTGCTGCTCGAACAGTGTCCCTTCCGTGCCACGGCCAACCAAACGATCACGGTTTCTCGGCGATCCAAGCTGCTCCACCGGCCGATGTCGGGGGAGTTGAGCGGGCGATATCTGGCGGTTTCGTTCGTGCTGTTCTGCTTGATGCTGTGCGTCTATTACACTCTGTTTTGGGGGCGCGGGATTGCACTCGGCGTGTGGCGGACCGACCTGACGGCACTGTTGGTGTTCTACCCCCTTTCCCTTTGGTTGGTGGCTGGACTGAGCGTCATCATCCGCCTGCTCGGCTACCTCGACACACGGATTCGTCTGGAGGGTTGGGAAGTCGAGTTGGCGCTGCGTGCCGAAGCAATCCGGCAGTTTGGGGAGCCCGAGACGCCGAGCATTGCGAAACAGGTCGCGGAGGTGGAGGCATGAGCGGTTCGCCGATCACGATGAGTCGTAGGCCAAGCCGCGTTTGTGCGGTGCGGAGGCCTTGGGGGTTGGTTGCGACCTGCTTTGTGCTGGCGCTCTCTAGCGTGGCCGCCACGGTGTTGCGCGCCGATGACGTGGCGGCCCCGACCGAGGGAGCGCTCTCCTCCACGCCCTGGTACGATCCCGATAGCGCCGAGCTCGTCCCGGTGCGGGTCGAGACGGTCACCGACGATTCGGCCCATCGCGACAGCCGCTGGCTTCCGGAGGCCCAGCGAGTGAGGAAACAGGGCTCGTGGTCGGCGTCAGCGTCGGGCGGGAGTGGATCGGGAAGCGGTTTGTTCGGCACCGGATTGACTTGGGGCAACCTGTTCGGCTGGACCGTGTTGGTTCTGATTCTGCTCGCGGTGGTCGCTCTGCTGCTCTACGTCTTTTCCAAGGCAGATTTCGATATGGGGGGCGGGACAAAGGGGCGTGTGGCAACGGACGGTGACACCGATGAACAGACGGTCGAGCGGATGAAGCAGCTGCCGGCGGAGCTGCGACGGACCGGCATCGATCTTCGCGAGGAGGCCTTGCGGTTGATGGAGCAGTCCGAGTTTGAGCAGGCAGTCATCTTGCTGTTTGGGCATCAGCTGTTGCTGCTCGATCGCGCCGGGCTGCTGCGGCTGAGCCGG
This sequence comes from uncultured Pirellulaceae bacterium, assembly GCA_964462125.1. Taxonomy (GTDB): domain Bacteria; phylum Planctomycetota; class Planctomycetia; order Pirellulales; family Pirellulaceae; genus JAWLFY01. The sequence continues at coordinate 11,785 of CAYWXT010000118.1, forward strand.
GGCAAGACGAATGGGCGTTACGTTCGCGAAACGCGGGCCATCGATCCCGCCTTGGCCCGGCGTCTGGATACCACCGTTACCAGCTTCGAGCGTTCCTACTTCGGTCGCCACTCGATCGATGCGGACGAGTTCGCGCGGCTGTGGGAGAACAATGTGGGTCTGGAGAAAGCGGTTCGCGCCAGCCGAGAGGTGGCCGCATGACCGACCGTACCGTCTCGATGGTGGCGTTGGTGGCCTGCCTGTTGGCGGCGATCGGCTGCGGCCGTTTGGAAACCGATTACGGACCCGCTTCGGGGAGAACGGGCCGCGTCAGTCTGAACGGGTTCGGTGCCCTTCGCCAAGCCTATGACAACGCCGGCTATGCGACGCGCGATGTCCGTCGACTCAGCGACCGCGCCATGCCGCACGACGTGATCGTGTGGACCCCGCAAGTGCTTGACTCGATCGGGCAGCCGGCTGGTCGTTGGTTCGAGAACTGGTTGGCCGAGGGAAACCGGACGCTGGTCTATGTGGTCCCCGACAGCGGCTCGGAGGCGGAGTACTGGTTCGACGCGGCAAGGTTCGCACCGCCGGACCAACGATTCGAGTACCGACGCCGGGCGGCTCGAAGTGTCAATGAGCGTCTGCGTTGGAGACTCTCCCGAGGCTCCGAGGTCACCGAAGGGTGGTTTCAGGTCGAGCCTTTGGAGCAGCGGGTTCCGCTGGGGAAGCTAAGCGGCTCTTGGGCGGACGAGCTTTCCGCGGATCCTGAGGCGATCGACGCCGGATCGGAGTTTCGCCTGCTGAAGATCGACAGCGATTCCTCCGGCACGGCGACCGGGACGCCCTCAGCTCGAGGTACCAGCGGCCAAACGGGGCCCTCTTCGTTTACCTGGTTTTCACCCGATCGCCGTTGGGTCTCCAAGACGTCGACCGAGATGCAGCCGTTGCTGGAAAACGAGGGCGGCGACCCGCTCATCGTCCGCTTCACCTCCGAGGATTGGGATGACTCTCAGGTCCTTGTCGTCTCCGGTGGATCGATGCTGACCAACTTCGCCTTCACCCGCTCTTGGAACCGTGAATTGGCAGGATTGGTGATCGCCGCATCGGTCGCCGCGGCGGACAATGACGCTCGTGCTGGATTTTTGACCAACAATTGGGAGGGGGTCCGCGTCAGCGAGGCTCAGCCAGGGGCGCCGCGTGCGACCGGAATGGAATTGCTGACCGTTTGGCCGTTGAGCCTCGTCACCATCCATGGCGTGATGTTGGGGGTGGTCCTCTGCCTGATGCTGCTGCCGATCTTCGGACGCCCGCGGCGGGTACGCCACCGCCGGACCAGCCATTTTGGAGATCACCTGGACGCCGTGGCCGCTTTGATGAATAAATCGGGGGGCGAGGCGTTCGCCCGGAGCCGCATTAGTGAGTACATGCGGCGGGTCCGCGGTGAAACCGCAGGCCCTTGGGTATTGCCCGAAACCGACGCGACCATCGAGAAACAGGACAAGGCAACCCGTTGAGTGACATTCCACCCACCCCGGACCCCAGCGATTCCGCCCCGTTGACTCACGCCGAGCCCGGGGCCGACGCGCCCGCTGCGCAGCGGCCTGTGGCACCCGAGTTTGCCCCGATCCGCGATCTCTATGAGCGGATCACCGCCGAAGCGGCCAAGCTTTACGTCGGGCAGGATGAGTTAGTCTTGGGCACCCTTGCGGCGCTCTTTTCCGGCGGGCACGTGCTGATCGAGTCGGTTCCGGGGCTCGGCAAAACCTTGTTCGTGCGCACCCTCGGCCGCATCCTGGGCTGCGATTTTGGCCGGATCCAGTTCACCGCCGACTTGATGCCCTCCGACATCACCGGCGCTCCGGTCTTTGATATGCAGCGGAGCGAATTCCGGTTTCGCCCCGGGCCGGTCTTCGCCCAATTGCTGCTGGCCGATGAGATCAATCGCTCGCCGGCCAAGACCCATGCGGCGCTGCTGGAAATCATGCAGGAGTATCGCGTCACGATCGACGGTACCAGCCATCTGGTGCCGCGACCGTTTCTGGTGCTGGCCACTCAAAATCCCCTTGAAAGCGAAGGGACGTACAACCTGCCCGAGGCGCAGCTCGATCGCTTCATGTTCAAGCTGAGAATCGACTACCCCAGCAGCGATCAGGAAGCCGAAATCTTGAGGCTGCACAGTCGCCAGCTCGATCTGAACGCCCGATTGCAGGAGGAGATCGTCCCGGTGACCGATCCGGATCAGATGCGTCAGGTGATCGGGCAGTGCGGGCAGGTCAGGATCGAGGAGAACCTGGTCGACTACATCAATCGCATGGTCCGCGCCACCCGGGGCTGGCCGGCATTCCACATCGGTGCTTCCCCAAGGGCCGGGATCGCGCTGATGCAGTCGGCACGGACCCTGGCCGCCTTCAGCGGTCGTGATTTCGCAATCCCCGACGATGTGGTCGAAATCGCCCTGCCGACACTCCGGCACCGCGTGCAACTGACCGCCGAAGCCGAGATCGAAGGACGAACCACCGACGAAGAACTTCAAACGCTCATCCGTGGCGTCGAGGTGCCGCGAAACTAGGCTCTGAGCGGGCCACCGCTCAACGATTCGCTGGTGCCCCATCGCGGCCTTTTTGAGCGTGCAGCTTGGTTGTCAACTCCGCGGCGGTTTCCGGCTCAACCTCCGCAATGTTGACATTCTCATCGGGGTCGGCGACATGATCGTACAGCATTCGTGACGTCGGTTCTCCCTGCGCATTGGTGTATTCCGAAAAACGGAATTGGTCGGTGCGGATCGTGTCGCCTCGCCGGTAACGGCCGACCGCCGCCGACTTCCACGGGGTCCCAGGGTCCTTCATCAGCGAAGCAAAGCTGCGGCCTTGAAGATGGTCTGGGGGCGAGATTCCGGTCAGCTCACACAGCGACGGGTAGAGGTCGATCGTTTCGATCAGCTCGGATCGGCGCTCCTGGCCGCCGACACCGGGGGCCTTGACGATCAAGGGAATCTGCATCGACGTCTCGTAACAACTGTGTTTGCACCACAGTGTGTGTTCGGCGAGGTTCCAGCCATGGTCGCCCCACAAGACGACGATCGTGTTCTCGTCAAGTTCCAGACGCTCGAGTTCGTTCAACAACATGCCGACTTGAGCATCGGTGTAGCTGACACACGCGTAGTAACCGTGGATCAAATTTCGAGCCGTCTCGTCGGAAACAGGACCGCTCGGCGGAATGCCGGCGTAAGCCCGAAGTTCGCCCCAGGAGTGGATCGACTCCTTCGGCGCGTCCTTGGGAACGTGATAATTCTCAGGCAGCGCGATGGTGTCTTCCTCGTACAGATCCCAGTATTTCTCGGGGGCAACAAACGGGAGATGCGGTTTGAAAAAGCCGACGGCCAACAGGAACGGATGCTCCTGAGCCTCCAATCGCCTCAATTCGTCGACCGCGCGCTCCGCGACGAGGCCATCCCGGTAGGCGTTGTCGGCAACGTTGGCCGATTCCCAAGCCGGGCCCCGGGACCGTCCTTCCTCTTGCTGGCGCTGCGCATGCAACTCCTGATTTTCGGGGCGCCGGTACCAGGGAACATCACGCGGTCGCCAAGCCGGCTCGGACCAGCCTTCCGCATTGTCCTCCGGGTGATGAAAAACCTTCCCCAGCGAGACGGTGCGATAGCCCTGTTGGCGGAACTGCGTGTTCATCGTGGTGATCCCCGGGACCTCGTCCTCGGCCGATGCGAGATAGTTGACGAACCGGTTTCGCGAGGGACGAACGCCGGTCATCAGGCTCGCACGCGATGCTCCGCAAGTTGGAACCATGCAGTATGCCCGCTCGAACAGGACTCCTTCGTTCGCCAGACGGTCGATGTTCGGGGAATGAATATGCGTTTTCCCATAGCAGGCCAATTCAGGACGCAAGTCGTCCACGGCGATGAAGAGCACGTTGGGACGTTCGTCGGCGCTGCCACCACTCGATGCGGTGACGAGCAAAACAAACAGCAGGGAGAGTTGTCGCATCATGGTGATTCCTCGGCGAGTTCATATTCCGGGGTTCTTCCGGGAATTTAGTGGTCCATCCTGTTCGTTATACTCGATTCCCTTCCGGCAATCCGCCGGCGACATTGAATCTGCCATCCTCGATTACGCCAAGGAAAATGCCGCCGATCTGATCGTCATGGGCACGCACGGCCGGAGCGGGGTGCCGCACTTCCTGGTCGGCAGCGTGGCCGAGCGCGTGGTCCGAGTCGCGCCCTGCCCGGTGCTGACCGTGCCGTCGCGGCGGCAGAGCCTAGCGTTTGCCGACCAGCATCACGCCTGGCTTCATTACCCGGACGCTTCAGTGTTGATCAAATGATGCGTTTACGGCACCAGAGGACAGTGTTGAACCTGCTCCGCGTCCAGTTCGAACGTCAGGTCGCGCGGCCGTTTCCAAGTGTCCACGAGTACGCGGCGCTGTTCCGCTCCCGCTGTCAAAGCAGTCCCCTCGACGGCCATGAACTGGCCGGCCGCGTCACGTATACCATCGTCGACGGGACCGTCCGTTATCATCTCCTCCCCGACCCGTCGCCCCCGTATCGCCGAGTCGCCCCCGTACCGCCGAGTGTGTCCTTTCGACAAGTGTGAATCAGGCTCATGTCGATGTCGCCC
>CAYWXT010000119.1:0-16185 GCA_964462125.1 uncultured Pirellulaceae bacterium
CGAGTTCAGTCGTGAAGGGTGCGTCGGCGATCCCCGCGGACTCAATCAACATCGGCTGGTCCGCTTCGTTCGACGGTCCCGGCACGAAGAAGGGATCGATCAGTTCGTCCGCGGTGAAGGTGGTTACCTGGTCCTCGTCGATCTGGGCTTCCACCAACACCGGCGTGTCGACCGCAACAGGTGGGTCGTTGACCGGCGTGACGTCGATCGTGACCGACACCGGCGTCGAACTGATCAATTGCGAGTCGGGTGCGGATGGACGCACATCGGTGACCCGCGCGGTGAAGTTGACACTGCCGAAAAAGTCCGGTGAGGGCTGGAACGTGAAGGTGCCATCGCTTTCGAGATCCAGCTCGCCGGCGAGCGTCCCGTCGTCGGTGGTCAGGGACCGGAGCCCAACATCATCGGCATGCACCGCGACGCTATCTCCATCGGGGTCGACAATTTCATCCAAAATCCCGTTGTCACCCGAACTGGGCGTTAGATTGCCGGTGGCATCCAATGCCTGCAGCGTCACATCTTCCGGCGTGGTATAGGTCCGCTCGGCTTGATCCGGTCCGACTTCCGGTGGCGATCCCGGCACCAGCAACGTGGAGTAGTCCTCGACCTCGCCGCTCAGGGCCAACCCGGTCGGTGAAAGGCCGCCTTCCCGCGAAACACGGAAGCGGGCAAAGGTCGTCGTGGCCGTCGGCGGCACCGATGCTGTCGAGGGCACCGTGATCGTGAAGACCCGTGTGACCGGCCCATCGGCATCGGCGAACACCGCCCCTGGCGTCGCCGCGGAAATGATCTGTTCACCAGGATCGTTCCAGTCCCCATCGGCGTTGAAGTCGATCCACGCCTCGAGCACACCCGATCCAGTCACCGTCACACTGATCGGCGTATCAACACCCTTGTTGAGATTGCCGTTGGGGTTGATGTCGCTGATGAAGCTGACACCGTCCTCATCATCGCTGAACACCCGCACGGTATCACCATCGATCTCGACCTCGGCTGGATCGAGCGGGCTTTCGCTGACCGCCGCCCGAATCGCCAACCCAATGTCCTCGCTGGACGTTGGATCCACCGGTGCGATCGCAAAGTTCTCCTCCTCGAAAATCCCATCGACATCGAACTCCAGCGTTACCGTCCTGCTCCCGGTGGAGATCGTGATCGTGTCGCCATCGCGAGTCGTCGGGTCGACCCCCGTATTGATTTCGATCACCGCAGCGCCGGCACCGACCGATGTATCGAACAGGTTCCCGGTGGAGGCAATCGAAATCAGCAGGTCGTCTCCATCGGCATTCGGGGTCGGCTGTCCGTCCGGTTCGGCGTCGACCCGGGTACCGAGCACCACGTCGGGGCTGATCACGTGCCGGGCACCGCCGTCGGCCAACCGTGTTGGGTAGCGCCCCGAATCGTCGGGAGCGTCGCCGAAATCGAGCGGGATCGTCGGCATCAGAAGCGTGAACTGGGTCGTATTGTCGTCCCGATTCGGTTCCAGCGGATTGCCCGCCAAGTCTTTGATCGCCGGCAGGAAGAAGGACTCCGCCGGTCCTTCGAACAACTGGCCGTTCTCCACGAACAACGTCGCCCCGCCGCGGTCCTCTGCCGAGAGACTCGTGACGGGATCCTCGCCTGGAACGTTGACCGAATTGATCGATCGAACGATCGCCTGCTTGATTTCGACCGTGGAGAAGGCGGGCGAGACGAAGATCGGCACCGCGCCGCCGGGGACGCCGGAAGCGGTGAGGGTTTCTGCCTGGGACACATCCACCACGGTCCCGGGACGATCGTCGAGGAGCACGTTTCCCGTGGGATCGCCGTTGTCGTCGAGCTCGGCGGTTGCTGTGATCTGCAGCCCTCGACGATTGTTGTTGATCGCAGCCGCCAGACTTGTCGCGACGTTGCCGAGCGTGCTGCCGGGCAGGAACGGAACGGCGACGTTGCCGGTGCCGACGCCGCCGCCAACACTGATCGCCTCGAACTCGTACGTCACCTCGATCCCGCCTTGGCGAATCGTCAACCGCTCCCCGTCGTTCACATTCCCGCGTCGCACCGTGAACGCCGGCACTCCCGGGATCCCTTGCCCCGGACGTCCTCCCGTGTTGACCCGGTCCTCCGCGATCCGTCCGAGCGACAGCAATCCGTCGTCCAGCGCTTCGGCATCGACACCGATCCCCGCAGCGTTGATCGCATCGGCCAGGTTGTCGGTCAAGACATTTACATCATCGGTCCGGTTGAAGTCGACGACGAACGATCCGTTGACCGTCGACCCCGTACCAGCGACGTTGAGTTCGAATAGGACGTCATTGCCCAAATCGTCGCCAATGATCAACACGCTTCCGTCGGTCAGCGCCGCGCCCCCGGTCGAGGGAAGCTGTACCAGCAACGGGCCGAAGATCTCGATCGTCGACGATCGCGCCACCCCGGGGGAACCGCTCACGTCGAGCGAATCGCCGACGCTGGTCAGGCCCAGCCCCTCGTCGCCTCGGACCGAGACCAGCCCACCCTCAGCCGTCTCGATCACATTGGGATCCAAGCCGGCAACGTCCAGCGACCGCAACGTGGCCGCCACCAATTCGGCAAACTCGTCCGCCGTGGTCAACCGAGAGACATCGAGCGGAAGGTTGGGGGGCGTCACCCCATCATCGATCGGCTCCCCGTCCGGGTCCGGTTCATCGGTACGATTGACCTCCAGTGTGATCTCCGGCGCTCCGTCCGACGGGGTCACGACAAGCAAATCTCCATCAACCGGCGTCTGACTCACGCCCAACAAGGACAGTCGGCCGCTGGGGATGCTGGCCGTACCGGTTGTCGGCAGATTCAACAACACCAGAGCACCGCTCGCGGTGGGGGACAATCCCAGTGACGACTGGTCGATCGCTTGCGAGATCTGGGCCGCGACCTGAGAGGCAACCATGCCGGGCGTGATCGACACCGGCACGAAGGCGTCCGATGACACTCCGTCCCCGGTGTCGAATTCAAACGTCACCGATCGCTCTCCGTCATTGACGACGAACAGATCGCCGTCCCGGACCCCGGCGTCGGTGGCACCGGCATTGGGAACGCGGAACGCCCGGGTGCGCGGCGCCTGTTGCAAGCCGCTGTCGCCCGTGATCAGGGTGGTCCCCGGTTCACTCCCGACGATCACCCGGTCGCCGATCACGCGCACGTCCACGTCCAGGGTTCCCTGATCGGCAACCGACTGAATCGACTCGGCAATGGTCGTCGCCATCTGATTCAAGAACAACGCCAACTCCGACTCAATGACCGGGGTGGGAGTCGAGGGAAGCGGGATCCGCACCGTACCCGGCAAGGTCACCGAATCGTCGTTGAACTCAAAGGTCACCACGGGGTTGACCCCGTCGTTGATCTGGAACACGTCACCGTCGGCGATCCCGCCCGCGTTGGTCCCAGCTTGCGGAACGATCAGGGTCAATGCCTCGGGAGCCTGGACCTGATAGCCGGTTTCGAATTCGAAGACGAGCCGCGCGTCGTCGCTATCGGTGATCGAAATCTGTTCCCCGTCGGTGGCACGCCCGCTGCCGGGGGCCACCAGAACGTTACGGTCGCGGTTGTTCAGCGCGATGCGGTAGGCGCGATCGTTCCGCCACACACCCGCCAAGGGACGAAGCGTGATCACTCCCCGCGACTCGTCATAATGAAACGTGTAGTCGATCCCTTGTTCCAACACGCGGTCGTTCTCGAACAACACCAGGTTGTCACCGCTGGACCGCAAGCCTTCGATCGGTGGAACGACGACCGTTGTGTCATCGAGTCCAGCACCGACGAAGGGGTCGGAATCGTCCCCCAAATCCTGGACCAAGATCCGGAATTCGTCGAACACGCCGCCGGTCCGCCGGACAAAGCTGACCGCTGGATCGGAATCGAAACCGGCGACGTCGTTGTCCAGCGGGAACTCCAGTCTCGCCACCGGGCCCACAAAGTCGGCCCGATCCAATGCCCCGCGATCCTTGAACACGTTCGACCCGACCCCGCCCGGAGGCGCCATCGTCGGTTCGTCCGCCCGCAGTTGGCCCGAATTGTCCCGGTCCGGGGCTTCGATCAGCCCTGAAGGAATGTCAACCGACGCCTTCAAACTCGCCAGCGCCGTGTTCTCCTCGATCGAATCGACCGCGCTGTCGATCGCCGGGGAATGGGGCGAGGGGGTGAAGCGATCGCCCGCGGCGTTCTCGAGCAGATCGCCGAAGGTCTGCGTGATGAAGTTGCCGGGAATCTGCCCCGGCGTCCCTTCCGGAACGACGATGAAGTTGAAGTCCGAGTTACCACCGGGGACGTTGCTCGCTCCGGTCCGCAAATCGGTCGAAATGCTGCCATCCAGCACGGGGTTGCGGTTGATCACGTTGACGGCGTTCTGCACCCACCACGAGATGTCGGAGCGAATTTGCGTATTCCGCTGCTCGTCGTACTGAATCGCGTTGCCCGTCGAAACGACCTGCCCAGGCTTGGGGTTGCGGTCCGGGTTGTTGCTGTCGATCCGGCCGCCAAAGCCGAACACGCTGCTCTCTTCCTGAACGATGCTCTGGTGCGCATTGACCACGATATTGTTCAGAACCGCGGCGCTGGCTCCGCCGGACGCCAAGACGCCGAACTCGGTCAGCAATTGATCCGACTCAGTGGCGAAGTCCGTTTCCCGCGCGTCGCCATTGGCGTCACGCGAGTTATCCGGGCCCAGCTTCAGTCCGGCCGCGCGAGCCTCGGGACTGAGTTCGATCTTGGCCGCATTTTCGATCAGAACATACAGTTCCGTCGTACCCCTGGCATCGGTGAAAGTTCCATCGGGCACGATGTTCGCCGTGCTTCCGCTCTCGCGGCGGTCATGACCGAATCCGGTGGTGAAATCCGCCCCGCCGCCGGGTGCCGGCGCGAAGGGGATGCCTACTTCTCGAGTGAAATTCCGGATGCCGACGTTGTCGGTCTGCGAACCGCCCATCGCGCGGGCCTGGACCCGCGTGACCGGCCCGTCGCCGCCCTCGGGCCCATTGCCCACTTCATGGTTCGGCAGCGCCGGGTTGTTGAGATAACCGTTGATCGCATTGCCGATCGCCCGCATGACGTCGGGCACGCGGTAGCCGCCGCCGCCCATGAAGTCGTTGGTCAGGATCGGGACGTTGATGTTCCCGTTGCCCAGGACGATCGAGTTCACGCCAGCGGTGAACTCGAAGGTCACCCGGTTGCCATCCGGATTGACGTTGGCGTAGGCGTCACCGGAGCGAGTTGGAATCAGATAATCGGGAATCTGCGAAATCGTGAACGTCGTCCCGACGAGACTTTGCGCACCGGCCGGCCCCCCTTCGGCCAACGTCCCGTTGACCGTCCCACTGGTGACCTCAGCTCCGAACGGCGTCAGCGGATGGTTGTCGAGGGAGAGGACGTGGGAGCGGGGCGCCAGCACCTCAACACCCATCGTGTAGTCCCCGGTCCCACCGCTCCCGGCGGCCCGGCCGCTCAGACTGAGCCCTTCGTAGTCGTCGTTTCCGTCGCTGCTGACGCCGATGTGATAGGTGTCGGTTTTCCGTGCCGTGAAGTCGATGAAACTGTCACGCCCATTGTCGGTGTCGGACGAAGGAAACTCGACCGTCGACCCCGGCTTGAGATTGGTCGCCAGTGCTCCCGGCTCGCCGCGAGCGACTTCGAGACCCTGGGAATCGAACACTCTCAACTGCGTTGTCGGCCCATCGTCGAGCGTATCGATGTCGACGATCAACCGGTCACCGACCGACAGTTCAACTTTGAACATATCGACATCGTGTGCCGCTGACAGCGGTCCCTCGTTGTCGCCGATTACCCCATCGACAATGTAGGCTCCACGCTGGCTGCCACCGAGCTTCGTATCGACCGCGGTGTCGACAAGGTCGTTCGGCTCGTCGGTCGGCAATCCGATCGCACGCGAGAGCGACCCGTCGGGCAAAACCGCCCCCTCGGTCCCGTCGGCCCCGTAAATCGTATTGTTGATCACCCGAGCCAACGGCTGCGGCGACTCATGGATCGGGACCATCGGAGCCGAAGGATCAGACGTTTCCCCCGTCGTTGAGTCGAATGCCGTACCGAAGAAATTCAGCTGTGGCGACCGAGCTTGCTTCTGGAACGCACGCGAGGTGTAGATCCCCGTCACCCCTTCCAGATAGAGCGCCGGGTTGGGGAAGTCGAGGGTGCTGGCCCCGCTTGACTGCCCGATCGGGTCCTCATCGATGGTGCGGAAGCGAGGTCCATTCGGGTTCGTGACCGACGGCCCCAGGGTTGGTCGCACGAGTTCAACCAGGCCGTTGGTGACCAAAATGCTCCCCTGAATCGACTCATACATCGCCATCATCAGCTCATGAGCCGAGTAGCCGGTGTTGCGGATCGGGTCCGGTAAATTCGGATTGTAGGTGGTCGCCCCCTCACCAAGCCGATAATAAACCGGCACATGGCCGTCGACGAAACCGTCACCCCCGACCTGACCGCTGCCGCCAAAGTTGACGGGCGTACCGCTGACGTCTTCGAACTCAAAGACCACCCGGGTTCCCCCAGCATCGATCGCGAAGGTGAATCCGTCGGGCACGAGGATATCAGCCCGTGACTGGAGCTCATTCCCGCCGCTGAAGTAGTTGAACGGATTGCCATCCCACTCAATGACGAACGGTCGCGTCTCCCCATCCACCTTGACACCGGCGAACCCGGCCTGGTCGACGATGTTGTTGACCGCCACGACACCGGAGGCGAGTCCGCCGACGACCGAATCGTTGGACGTCGGCAGATTCAGAACCGCACCGAGTTTCGAATTGCCAACCGGCGGAGGATCGAGGAACAGCTCGCCGGCGACAGCGTTGTCGATCTCCCGCTGGTCGTCCGGGTCGGTTCCCCGTTCACCAACATCGCTCCAAATCCCGATTGCCCGAGCATCGCTGATTTGGTTGCTGTCGATAATGAATTGTCCCTGGGTGCGAACCGTGTTGCGGTCACCGGTCCCGTCATGGAAGATCGCCGAGAGGATCATGTTGCCATCCTCGTCCAGCGGCACGAGTTCATCCGTCGGGGCATCGGACAAGCCATCGACGGGGGCGAAGTTTCCGACCGCGGCCCCATGCAGCGCCACCCGGGCGTCGGTCGGCGGCGCGTCGCCACCGCTGAAATCCCATTGCCCGTCGGAGGTCGACGCCCGCAGGGCAAGACCTCCTTGAACGGTTCCCGAATTGATCACCGAGATCATTCGCTGCGCGACCTCGGTTGCCGAATCACCTGGCGAGAACGGGACACGAATACTCCCGAAGCCGACGTTGGACGTCGTGCTGAACTCCAACGTCATCTTGTTGCTGCCGTCGCCCAACGTGAACCGCGCGCCATCGGTGATTTGATCCCCCGCCGGGGCAATCAACGTCACCTGCTCGGCATGACGATCGTTGGTGTCAAACGTATCGGTCAACTCGAGCAAGGAATTGCGGGCGTCGAAGATCGCGTACCCCGCCGTCCCGTCGTCGGGATCCTGCAGCGCCCGCATGGCGGTGATCACCGTCGTCGCCACCTCCTCCTGTTGCTGAGCCCGCGTGAAGAAAAGCGGGATCGCATTCGGCTCGATCAGCCCCGCGTCCGGGTTCTGAATATCCGACGGACGGTACTGGAACAACAGTTCCTCATCGAGCCCCGTTTCAAGGTTCAACACCTCGAGCGAAAACGTGCTGAAGGGAACGATCTCTCTGCCGGAGGGGACGCTCAACCAGACCGGTTGAATCAACCGCGGTTGGTCAGCCAAGGCACGCTCGACCAATACTCCACCACTGAGCTCCTCGCCGTAACGGCTTCCGGGGCGAATCTCCAACTGGTACTTGCCCCCGGTCTCACCAACCGCAGGCGTGAAGGAGCCGCGTCCAGGAACCGCGCCGGAGACCATCTCGCCGCGTTCGGCGAATCCGACCACGAAGTTATCGAGGTACAGACCCTCGCCATCCGGGTCCGGCCCGCCGGCGTTGTAGGTGTACTCGATCGTGATCCCCGTATGCCCAGCAAACTCGCCCAACGGCACCACCGCCTGACGCCAAGGTCCAAACGGCCCCGATTCGGTCAGCCCCGGCAAGGTCTCTCCGCCCGGGTTCTGGTCGCTCCGCGCGATCACCTCGACTGAGTCACCGGAGCCGGGAACGAAGAGGTAATCAAAATAAAACCGCGGCAGGTCCGCAGCGGAATAGCCGGTCAGATCAAACTCGCTGGAGGTCAGAACGCCCGTCGCCTCGCTGCGATCAAAGAAGTACGAAGCGTTGCTCTCATCAAGTCGCAAGAGGTCATCGATCCAGTCCTGGTAAAAGGAAACCCGGGTGTCGACCGAGATCTCACCAAAGCTGGAATTGGTGCCAGGATCGACGTCGGGATCACCACCAAAACCGAACCCATACGACGTCACCCCAGCGACCTGGCCATCCAGGAAGGCAGGTCCGCCCGAGTCACCCGGGGCGCTGTTGATCTCGTCATCCCCCAAGCCGAGACCATTGTTCCCGAAGAAGGTGCCGAACGCATCGTTCGCGGCCGACCCGTTGTCAAAGTCGAATGCCAATTGCGTCCCGGCACCGACTGAACCGGGAGCAAAAAAGACTCCCTCAAAATCATCGGCCAAGGCATCGAATCGATTACTTCCATCCCGTTTGGTTCCAGCCGATCCCGGTTGGCTTCCCACATCCCCGGTTCCTGTCTGCCCATAGCCCGCTTTATCGAAGATGCGTCCCGTCTCGTCGCTGTTGCGGTAGATGTCGAAACGTTCCGCCTCGCTCGGGGCCGGGCCCGATAATTGCAACACCGCGATGTCATTGCCATTGAGCAGATCGCCGGTCCAGCCCGGATGGACAAAGAACTGCGAAACCCCGATGCTCTCCGTGCCGCTGGGAAGCTCGAATTCAGCCTCCGCCCCGGCAGCGCTGAAGTTACCAAAATTGTCGGTCACACAGTGCGCCGCGGTCAGAACGTGCAGGCCGGTGCTCAACAACGTGCCGCTACACAGTGCACTGCCGACTCCCATGTCGATGATCAGACGCGTAACGCCATCGAGTCCATCGCCGGGGTCGACGAGATGATCGTCGGGGTCATCGACGGTGACGATCTTCGGCGCCACGTCAACAAAATCCGGATCCAAGATGGCTGCTTCGGTCGCGTCGAACCCGCGCGGATCGTCGTCGTCATACTCGGCCGGCTCGACCGGTTCCCGCAGCCCCAGCGACTCGGTGAACGCGCTGCTGACAACCTCGAACGAGCCGGTTCGCTGATGTCCCGGGTCGGTCGACCGCTCAGTCGTGATCCTCCACCCGTCGCTGGTGCTGGCGACAAAGTCCAGCTCTCGCGGCGGCTCGGCAGTCGACCCGCCGACCCCCTCGACATGGTCGTCGAAGATCCGCTTCACCGAATCGATCGGCTCGCGGCGCACCAGCGCGTTGTTCTGCACCTCGTCGGGAACCCGACCCTGTTCGGTCACCGCGACGTAATAGGTTCCCTGCGGTAAGGTGATCGGTCCAATCAGCGGGTCGCCATCCCCCTTGGAACCGCGGGCCAGCAATTCGCCAAGCTCGTCGGTCGATAGCGGACTCGAACGGTCATCGAGGATATTGCTGTTCTCGCCGAACAACACCAATTGGGCATCGTTCGGATTCCCGGTCGGCGAGTAAAAAACGCTCAGGTTCGTATCGGGGCGATCAAACCCGTCGGCAAAGTCCAGATCAAACACGGTCGGCCGCTGCAGTTCGGCCAGCGGTTCGTCGTGCCGGATATCGAGCCGGTAGAAGTCGACGTCGGACGCATCGAACAGCGAGCCGCCGACGCTGATCGTACCGGTTTTGGAATCGACCAGATTGCCGAGATGCTGCGGACGGGCGCCCAGCGGCCGTGTCCGATTGCCGAGCGGGTCGGTCGGGAAATGGGATCCGCCATTGAGTTCGCCATTATCGGCAAAGACGTCGGTCGGATACCCAGGTTCATCGCCAAACCCGAAGAACCCGCCATTGATCGGTCCAAACGAGAAATCGCCCGATGACGGATCGGCCGACTCGTTCTCCTGGACCTCGCCCAACAGCGGCGAACTCCCCGGCAACCCCTCCACGTGAACACCGTGGTTGGCAAAACGAATGTCCGCGAACTGCACGACGCTGCCAGGGAACTCCTGCGATTCTTGGAGCCGAACCTGCAACCGGTACGCCCCGCTGCTCAATCCGCCGCCGACATCCGCCGGATCGACCGACGCGCTGCGGACCCGAACGAAGTAATTGCTGCGGGTTCCCGAGTCACCCGGCATCGTCATCCGCAGACCGGCGTCACGGGGATTGGTCGATCCATCATCGCTGTACAGACCACTGGCCCAAGTCTCGGTGAGCGGGTTGTCACGATCGCCAAGGCTGCCGACGAGCAGGTCCGAACCGTTGACATGAATCTGCGACGGGTCCACGAACTCGTCAAAGCTGTTGACCGAGCGGGCGAGCACCTTGCCGTCCTCGTCGATCACTTCGATCACGCCGTCAAGATCGAAGGCGGTCTCGTTCAGATCGATCCAGACCTGCGTCCCGGCGACGGCGCTGAATGAGTAGGTGTCGACATCCGCCGGACCACTGAGAAATCCCCGTGTATCGAAACCGAGCCGCCGTTCCTCGTCACCGGCGGTCAAGCGTTCTGCAAGTTTTCCCAAGCGCTGTGCGTTGTTGACCGAGGCATTGCGGCCGGGAGGCGACGCCGTGGGCAGCTCCTGCTCCTGCAGCATCGCCACATTGCGGTCGTTGCTGAGCCCGTCAAAGTGCAGGCTCCGCCAATCGTTCGGTGAGGGGCGACTGCCGAAGCCATCGCCATTGGTGTCGGTCTGGGCCGCCCCGTCCAACGTTCGCCCCGCTCCAACCGAATCGTCCTTCAAACTGGTGAACACCACCGGTGATCCCGGCAGCCCCAGGACGTGGATCGTGCCGCCGATCCGATCCTCGATGTCCGCGGCCGTTCCTGTCGCGGTGAAGCCGGTTCCGGCCGTCGCGCTGTTGGGCGTCCCTTTCCCCAGCATCTTGACCACCAGACTTTCGTCCGGCCGACTCTTGAGCGCCAGGGCGCCACCGGAGACCTGATTGTCGACGACCACCGATTCGAACAGCACGTGAGCGATGTCCGTGTCGTCCCAGACACTCTCGGAGGTCAATTCGCCGCCCCGAATCCTCATCCCGTTAAGCTGCCGCCGCCCAAACTCGTCGCCGGGGGTGCTATTGGTCGTGTTGCGGCGAACCATCGGCCCCTGGTTGTCGTCCAGGCCGACCAGTCGGTCGACCTCGCCCGATTGCCGCCCCGCATCTCGTACCCTCTCGGCGGTCATCGAGCCGAGATCGATGTCGATGATCGAGCCATGATTGTCGACGAATTGGTTGCCGACAATGATCGGCTGCGTCGCGCGGGCAAAGATCGTCGCCGGAACGACCGCCAGGCGGCCGTTACGGCCGACCGGTCCGGAGCCGTCCATCGCGTTGTCGTTGTTTTCAAAGCGGCTGTTGGTCACCCGGGCCGACGCCTGGTGCAGTTCCAACGCCGCGAAACCACGCGTCTCTCCCCCTTCAATTCGGCTCACACCGCCGCCGTAGGCAACAATCGAATGGTCGACGCTGACATGGGCGGTCGGCCCGGCGTAGATCCCCGACCAATCGCCCCGCTGCGGATCGGTGCTGCCCCCCGGGGCGTCCGCATCGTCGTTGGTGTCGAACGTCCCGCCGGCGCCGTAGCGGTCGTCCATCGCGCTGGTGAAGACGACTGGCTTCCCGGGCAGACCTTCGGCGAGCAACTGCGATCCCTGGTCCAACTCGATCCTGGCCCCACGGAACTTCACCACCACATTCGGGTCGACCACCAAGGACCCATCCAAGCGCCCGCGAATGCCCTCCCGGTCAAGATCCAACGGTGCTCCGCCGGCGACCGATCCATCATCGACGAACCGTGTCGACGACCGGTTCACCTGGGCGATCAATCGGTACTCATCGTTGCCGGGATCGAGCCGGTACAACCGCCGTGAAGCATAATCGGATCCGCTGGAAACGGTCGGCAGGTTCAACAACTGGACCGACCTTGCCCCGGAGGAAGCCATCACGACCTCGCTCGCTTCGCTCGGCAACGATTCAAAACCGTTGGCATCGACGAAGGTCATCCGATATTGGTAATCGCCGGTGGCGAGGGAGCCGCCGCCGCTGGTTTGCGTGGTGAGCTCGGAGAAACTGGGGACGAATTCGTCCTGGATCGGTCCTCCCGGCCGGCCGGCGACGACAATGTTCTCCGCGATGTAGTGGACGATGTCGAGATCGTCGAAGCGGGCGGCGACGTTGATTTCGCGAGGGTCCGAACTCCCCGAATCTTCCGTCCGGATGAACAGGCCGTTGATGCTGTTCTCGACCAACCGGTTGTTTTTGATATCGGGACCGACACGGTCGTAGTCGGCGGTGAATGCCCCTGCTTGCTGAAAGCGGGGTTCCTGGAATCGCGTTTCTTGAAAACTGTTCGGCGAGGCGCTCATCGCGGACCCCGCATTGTTGGTCAACCGGTTGAAGGTGACCGTGGGGCGGAGGTCGATCATCTGGATCGGATTGACGGTCTGCTGCACCGAGTTGATGACGATGTTGCTGCCGCCGCCGAATCGAACGTCGGCGTGGTTCACCACGTGCAGAAAGATCCCTTCGTCTTCCAGGTTCGATCTGCCCTCGGCCTGGTCAAAATCGCGGCGGAAAATCAGTCCGCCCCAATTCCCATCCGATGCCGCTGGACTGTTTCCGGCCGCCCCGGCATCGACCGACCGATCACGGGTGCTGGTGAAGACCACACTCCCGGTTCCCCCGAGCTGTTCCACCCCCGGGTCGCTCTCCGGGGCGCCGATCGGACTCGGGTCCGACAGTTGAACCAGTCGGGGCGTGCCGAGCACCTGGAGCGCGGCGCCGTTACGGTTGGAGAGCAGGCTGTCGCTGCCGACATTGATCGCCGCCCCGCGGAGTTTGAACGCGGCCCCGGCGTCGATCATGGTCGTCACGCCTTGGGGGACGTTCATGTGCCGGCCGTCGGGAAGCACGTTGCCGCCCGTTTCCGACAACCCGATCTGGTACGCGAAATTGTCCTCCGCGGTGGCCAGGTCCCCGTCCTGCCCGCCGTTGCCGACGATCCGCACGATGTCCCCCGGCAACGCCGCATCGAACGCGCTCGATTGAGCCTGACCGTCGATGTTGTTGAATGGCTGCGAAAGACTCCCGTCGGAAGCGACACTGGCGAGTTTGTCGACGAACAGTGTTCGCCCGAGCGCCTCAATCCCGCGGAAACTGCTGCTGAAATCGAGTGAGCGTTCGCCGAACAGCATCAACTCCTCGGCCCCCGACGGAGTCGAGGCGGTCACGCCGGTCAGCGAGCCGACCGAGTTGATCGCAGCACTGATGGCCTGGGCGAGTCCGTTGGGCGAGGTCGCGGTCGCGGGTCCCGGGTTGTAGGGGATCGCAATGTTGCCCGAGCCTGCTGTGGAGCCGACTGGAACGAATTCGAAGCGCCGGGAGACATCGTTGGCGCCGGTCACCGTCATCGTTTGCCCCGGGGTGATCCCGGTCCCGTCCGAGGTCGCCTGTAACGTGCGCTCCAGCGGACGCGTTTGGAACCAGAAATTCGCGGCACCCCCTGGGCGCCCATCCAAGTTGCCGTCGATCGCCGTCCCCGGCACGCCGACCCGCTCGGAGTCACGGTCGCGGATGACTTCCGTTTGACTCACCTGGGGTTCGAACTTGAGCATCAACTCATAGTCGCCCTGGGTGCGCCCCCCAAAGCCGCTGTCGGCAACTGCGGGGTCATACTCGTCATTCCCGCTGGCGGAGACCCCGATGTAATAGACCCCGTTGGTCAACTCAGCCGACAAGAACGAATCGTTGCTGAAATAATCGTCGTTGCGGGTGACCGGCACCGTTCCTCCGCCAGTGAGGCGAATCGGCGCGAAGCTGTCGAGCGAACTGCCGCTGAGGTCGGCAGCGGCGTCCCCGTCGGTGATCGTGAGGTCAAACAAAGTGCTGGCGAACGCGTCATCGTTCAAGGCATCGACGACTTGTTCCACCGTCACTTCGCTCGCACTCGCCCCGCTGCGAGGAATGTCGACTTCCACCGCATTGGCGATCGGTTGCCCGTCGTCACCGAGCAGGCGGGAGACCCGCACCTCGGTGTCGGCCCCGCTCCGATCGCTCTGAATGAACTCGATCCGGGACCGGTTGCCCAGCTTCCCTGGCAGCTGCGAATCGATCTGCACCGTCACCGCCGGCCCCAAGCCGAAGTCGGTCGTGGTCGAAGCCGAGACGTCTTCGAATAATGTCACTGTGGTGTCGAGCAGGCTGGAGTCGGGCAACCGCTCGGCGAACGTTTCGGCCGTCAGGGTCCCAAACTCACGCCCCGCATCAAGCGCCACCTCGAAGCGGTAAAAGTCCACGTCGATACTGGCGGGCCGATGCAGGAGCTGGCCATGCAGGATGTCCTGGTTCCCCGGAAACACCGGCTCGGAACCTTCCAACGCGTTGGGCACCGGTTCACCGATCGTCTGGGAATCGAGCTCCGAGTTGATCGACTGCTGGAAACTGGTTTGCGTCGGCGTGAAGGGGTCGACCGGGGCGACAAACAAGTCGGGATCGATCGTCGCTTCCAAAAAGTCCGGGTCGAGCGCCATCAGGCTCTGCGCGGTGACCTCGTCGTTGCGCTCCAGCCCCAACAGGAACCCGACCCCCGCCATCGCCTTGCGGAAGAAATCTTCGCCGTAATCCAGGCCGTAAGAGACCTCGTTGCTGAAGACCATGGCGGACTGTTCGAAGGTGGGATCGATCCGCAACACGGCATCCAATTCGTCGACCTCCCGCAGATCGGTGTCGCTCAGCGGGGACAGACCGCTCCGGCTGCCGACGGCAAACGTGATCCCCGACTCCTTCGTCTCCCGGAACTGCACCCCCAGGTAATTCGACCACAAGGAGACCGCTTCGCGGATCCGCCGCGTTTGAATCTCGGTGATGTTGTTCAAAAACGCGGGGGCCGCAGCGCCCGGGCCGCCGGAATAGACCGAGCGGAAGTTGTATTCGATCTCCGTCACCGCGTCGGTGACATCGGGCCCGAACTGATCATTGATCGCCCGCATCAAACCGCTGCCGACAGTGCCGACCCGGCCGGGATCGTTCGGGCTGCCGGGCAACTGGATTCCGAAGGATTGTGGGCTGATCGATTCCCCAATCAAGAGACTCGTCAGCTCGCCCGATTCTCCGAAGGTACCGACCTCGGTCGATGAGGTGAGGGTGTCGCCAGCGGCCACCATCTGCAGTGGTTGCGAGTCGACCAGGGCCGCGGGCAGGAGCAGGTTCCCGCCGGCACCGGACACCCCGCCGCGCGAAAACTCGACCGACATCACCGCATCGACCTCGGGGGTCGACTGCGCCACGTTCCGCAGCAAGCCGACGTCCGGCGAGGCTCCGCCGAAGTCGTAGACGATGTCCCCGGAGTCCGAATCGATCCCGACGGTCAATCCACCGGCCCCGGAGTCGACGAAACGAATCGCCCGGTTCCCCGCCGCTTCGCCGAACACCTTGGAGGTGAAGGTGACCTCCAAGTCCGCTGCGATGCCCAGGTTGCTGCTTACCTGAGGGATCACATCGACGCCGCTGGGCTCGATGATCAGGTCGCTTTGAGCGTCAACAGCGGTTCCGACCCGCAGTCGGAACGTCCCCCCTTCGACCGGAACGCCAGGAAGCTGATGGATATCATCGCCAGCGAAGATCAAGCGAGCCGTGTGACTCGCCGCGTCGTAGATCACGCGTTCCGGGAAATACAAGGCGTCATCGGTCGTCCGAACCGTCTCTTGGGTCAGCAGCAGCTGATAAAAGCGGGGATTCTCCGCCGAGCGTTCGGTGGGCAACCCGGTGTCAGGATCGTTCTCGACGAACAATTCGTCTTCGTTGAAGTGAATCAGGATCTCATCGCGGCGCTGCTGCAGCGAGCCGTCCTCCAATCGCACCACCGGCTGGGGAACGATCGCTTCAATCTGGGCTCCGAGGCGGAGATCGAATTCCACCAGTTCGACCCCCTGGCTCTCCTGACGCGGGGCCAAAAAATCACCCTCCACGTTCCGCAGCCCGACGATGTCCCGGCCCGGATCGTCAAAGCCAAACACCTCGATCCGATAGGTATCATCCGGTAGCGTCTCGGCGAACCGAACCACCACCT
>CAYWXT010000120.1:0-15737 GCA_964462125.1 uncultured Pirellulaceae bacterium
GCTACCTCGCATCGCTCGCGGGATGAGCCGCGAAAAGTGCAAAACTGGAACTTAGCGAGGGGGCTTCCGATAGCCAGCGGGGTGATCGAAGGTGCTTGCGGGCATCTGGTGAAGGATCGCATGGAGCGAAGTGGGATGCGTTGGACGATCGCCGGGGCTCAATCGATTTTGGGACTTCGCAGCGTCATCACCAGCGAGCTTTGGGATCCGTATCAACACTATTATCGGGCACGAAGGTCAAATGAACGTTACGGCGAAACCCGACGAAATTTCGCGTCAGAACTCGGGCTGGCCGCGTAGCCACCGGGTCAAACGACCGGTTGCGCCCCCAGGTCCAGTTGATGCCGGGTAGCGAACCTCACCACCGTGTACGCATTCGCAGCCAAGCAGCGAACTCGTCGACGTTTCCTGAACCCACGGGCTGCCAACAGCCGGTGCACCCTGCCTATAGCGAAAAGATACCGCGCTCACTTCGCTATTGATACGAAATTCGCTATTCCTGCAAAACGAAGTCGAGAATTGGAGCCATTGCTTTCCAGGCGTCCGCGAACAATTCCACAGCCTGATCCGAACGAACGATGGGGCACGAGTAATCGAACTTTACATTGAAACCGAGCTGTATGTTTGATCGCTTGTGTATGAGTAACTCATAGATCCCTTCCATCCATTCGGGCTGGTACTTAACGGATGATCCGTTCCTGTGCACAGCCGTCCTGAGGTCGGCGTCGATTCGTCCATCGACCGCAGCATTCGATTTTTGACTACGGAAGTGCCGCTGCGTCGCATAGACCATCGGTTTTGCACGCGTCGAAGTTTTCACGACTGGACGCAAGTTCGACTCAATCTCCTCAACAATCTCGAGAAACCCGTCCAAGCCAACGGCGGAGAGCTTGGACCGAAAACCTCCTTTCACACCGTTGGGAACAGTAATCGCCGCGACAGCATGCTTACGGTTGATGCTCATGGTTAGATGCGGAAACGCTGTGAACTGCGCGGCGTCCTGGGCAGCGGTCAAAGAAAGAAAGTCCCAGACGGCGTCCGCTCCTTTCCCCGTGATCGCTGGACGCCGTTTGCCATCCGGGTCGACACCAATCGCGTGGAGATCTTTTCTTTTCTGGAGCAAGTCGCCAAGGAGTCGGATAAGTCGTTTCGCCTCGCGGTAAGTGTATGGGTTCTTTTCGTCGAATCTCAGCCCGTCGAACACAGTGATCGTCCCCCGTATCTGATAATTGCGAGCCAGCATCTTTCTTTCATACGTCCGCATGTAGTCGACAAGTTGATCGGCCCAGTATGACGTCGATGATCTCTTGTTGAACCACGAATAAACGTCTCGCCAGGACTTCCAAAGAGTCTTGTCGGGCAGACGCCCAGGAAACTCATCAGCAGCAAGAACGACAATCCAAGGCGACTCGAACCCGTTTTGCTGCGCGGTCGCCCGGTGACACTCCAATTGCCCTACGGTCGTCTTGCCTTGCACCTTGCACTCGAAAAGTGCAGCCCATCCATCGTCATCAAACACCGACGCGTCTGGCAGACCTTTCTGCTCAAGCTCTTCGGCATCCTCCAGAGCCGACCCAGGGACTTGCTGTTGTGCTAGCGTCAACCGCCGAGGCCTGGGTATGTCATTAATGCTAAGCCACCTGAGAAACGGAGGCAGCAAATCGCGATCTTGATCCAGCACCGTCGCTAGCGCATGAGTCAGTCGGTTTTCTGGAAGTTCGTATTGGTCGAAGATGTTCCGCACCGGCAATTCGCTCCGCTGGCTCCAGACCCTGTTCACGTGCTCAATTCGAATCCAAGCCGGAATCGTTCTCGCTTACAATATGGCACCATGCGTGTTCGCGCCAACCTCGCCTGCCGGACAGGCATCCTCTTGCCATACGTCAGAAAAGCCAGCAGCGATGCGGCGTTCGGAATGCCTGGGGATTCGTGCAAGGACTGAGTGCAGTAGAATCCGCTCACGATCTTTGCACTTCATGTCAGCCAACCTGGATGTTCCCAGGTGCCGCCCAATGCACAAGTACTTGTTGTCCGTCATCGTAGTGGTCTTCGCCCTTGGTCCGTCCCACGGTGAGGAGGTGCGCGTCCCTGGCGGGAAAATCGAAAGCGGGCTGAGTCAGGTGCGAGCCAGCGACGCGACGGCGTACGAGCATTTGCTGTACGTCGCGCGTACACGAACCTGCGATCATCTCCTGATCACGGCTGGCGGTCCTGCGTCGAGGTTTCCCGATGACATTCAGGGAGACCCAAGATGACCGGTAACGAACTTTCGGAAGAGGAGGTGACCAGTTGGGGGGAGTTCTGGGCGACCTGTGCGCGGCTGTTGGCGATCTATCCTGATCGTCCGGCTGCGATGAGTGGCGAGACGGAGGCGAAGCAGCTGGAGCGGCAGTTGAAGATGCTGGCTGAGGAACGGCTGCCGCTACTTTGTGAGAGCGACTACTGGCTGGTAGATGCTTCGGTGGGCAAGGGGAATCGGGCGTCGGGCCCTTGGGTTGCGATCTTTGACTCTCGGGAATCGACCAGCGCTCAGCAGGGGGTTTACTTGCTGATTCACCTCTCGCCGCAAGATCCAATCGGGGTCCGCATCGGCCTCGGTGTTTCTGTCACGGCGTTCAAGTCGCAGGCGGATGAGAAGGCGGCGGAAGTTCACTCTGAAATGTTGCAAGAAGAACGTGAAGAACTCTCGAATGTTGGATTCGTTGACATTGTCGAGGGGGATGGGCCTCGCGTGGAAATGGGGACCGGTAATCTTGCGAAGAAATACGCTCGCGGGATGCTGTTCGAGCGTTTTGTTTCGCTTGATGAGCTGACGTCGACGCCGCGAGAATTGACCTTCGCGTTGAAATCACTCGTGACGATCTACAGATCGTGGGTGGATCGAACGAGAAAGCAAGCAGGCAACTCCATCGACGCGTCGTTTCTGGATTTGATGCGGGCTTATGCGGTCGAGAAGGTTGTGTTTCTGAGCCCCAATCGAGATGCGCGGTATTACGTCAGTGGCGTCGATGAGACGGGGTGCACGGTCGAGCGGCTTGATTCGGATAAGGCAGAACGGGTTACCGAATCGGGCTACCAGAGCAGACGCGACTGGCTGCGAGACCAGGGTGGATCGGCGAACCGCGAAAAGCTGGATAACACGGTCGCGCAGCACATGTGCTACTTGCAAGCCGCTGAGATGTGCCTCGAATCGGACCGGCGGACAGCACGGTACTTGCCGGATCACCAGGCGGCTTGCGAGCAGTTTATCTCATTGATTCGATCGATGCAGACAATCACGCTGTACAAGCCGGTGATTCTTGCGTTGGTCATCGAAGCGGTTCGTGATGGTGATCTGACGCGGAATCGGATCACGTTCGACTGGTTGCTGCCACGTTTTCTTGAGCGACTCCGGGAACATGGGCAAGAAGTCGCTGAGCAACAGCTCGCCGAAGGTTTTGGTCGGCTGGCCGCTGACTTGTTCTGGCTGCTCGCCCACAACGATCCCAGTGACCCGATTTCGACTGACAACCCTACGCCCGGTCAAATCCGACGGAGAATCTCCCATGCTCGACTTCATGAAGCGTTCTGGAATGCAATTCAGAAACACCCTATCCAGCAACAGATTCTGGACGCGATCGGCGAGAAGTGGTGGCCCCAAATGACAAGCGGCAGTTCGCAATCTTCGGAACTGGCCACGGCGGTCGAGCAATTGATCAAAGATATTGCTGCTGAGGGATTCATCTACCATCCGTGGCAAATCGCAACGTACATCACGGCCTTGCGAACGAAGCCGTTCGTGATTCTCGCCGGTGTTTCGGGGACGGGGAAGTCAAAACTCCCCAAGTTGGTCGCAGAACTGACCGGAGGTGAACACGAACGCATCTCCGTCCGCCCCGACTGGACCGATAGCTCGGATGTGCTCGGCTACGTCGACATCCAGGGCGATTTCCAACCCGGCGTGTTTCTGCAAACGGCTCGCCAGGCGTCCAATGATCCGGACCGGCACTATGTCTCGCTCGTCGACGAGATGAATTTGGCGCGAGTGGAGCACTATTTTGCCGAGGTTCTGAGCACGATCGAAGACCGACACGCGTCAGAAAATGGCGGGTTCGAATCGGGACGTCTGTTTCCAAAGAATACGGGCACCCAGCATGGCGACTGGGCAACACAGAACATCCCGGCGAACATGGGCATCGTTGGCACGGTCAATATGGATGAGAGCTCCCATGGCTTCAGCCGCAAAGTACTCGATCGAGCGTTCACGATTGAGCTTTCGGAAGTTGATCTGAGTTGGGACGTCTCTGATGCGACTGCGGCTGGGACGCGGGAACGGCCACGGTGGCCGATTTCTTTTTGGCATTGCCCGGCAACGCGGCTCTCAGAAGCCGATCACTCGTCATTCCAATTTCGCACCAGTGCCGAAACCGCGACGGCACTATTGCAGCAGGTGAACGACTGCCTGATGCGGTGCCAGTTACAGGTCGGTTATCGGACTCGAGACGAAGTGATTTTATTCTTGGTGAACGCCGGCGAGATCGCAGATTCGTTCAAGACGCGCGAAGGGGGCCAGGTCGATCCGCTCGACCTGGCAATCATGATGAAAGTTCTTCCGCGCCTGGTCGGCGGGAGTAACGCCATCCGCAGCACCCTGATTGGTTTGCTTGGTTTGGCCAATAGCGGGCAGCCTTTCGTCAGCGAGGAGGACGCCAACAGCCTTGTGGCGGACTGGGAATCGGAGAATCGTCCCGACGCGCTGACCAATACCAAGCTGCCACGTACCGCAGCGCGTCTCTGCCTGATGTGGGATCGCCTGACGGCAGAAGGCTACACGTCTTTCTGGTTGTAGCAATGAAACTGCTGTTTCGACTGGCAACGAATCAATTCACGCTCGATTGGCACCGCGTGCGCCAGGAGGATCGCGCCGTCGTGCCTCGAGCATTGCCGGTACCAGGACGATTGAAGCTGACCCCACACGACGATCGCTTGCAGTGGCTCGATTCGACAATGCGATTGGGTGTTCCCGACACGGTCGCGAACGACGTCAACGCATCCAGCGGTCCGCCGCTATTTGAGCAAACGGAGTATCAGCTGTACTTGCGAGCTACCGGCGATGACGATTCGATTGAGATCCGCCATCGCGACCCGATGATCACGAGCGCACTCAACGCGCAAGAGAACGGCCGTGTCGTTCACGGAACGGTGAGCTTTCGCGGGCAAATCGGGCGCAGCTGTTTCTCCATCTACGTCAACGGGATGCGAGTCCTCGATTTTGAGGTCGAGGTTTTTCCGACGAAGGTCGATTACGAGACTGATTACCAGGACATTCTCGGCGATGTTCAGTCGATCCTGACAAGCCTTGCGTACGAATATCTGCGATCGACCTACCAGCTCGGCAAGGTTGCAAGTGAGCAGCGACCCTCGAAATTGGAGTGGTTGGTCCTGATGGAGCACATCATCGATGAGCTTGACCAAGCGATGAACCACATCGCACAGCGGCCGACACGTGGACTGGTGCGACGGGAGCGAACATCGAGACTGGAACGCATTCGCCGGGTTGATTCGAGAGTACGATCGCAGATTCGACGTGGCCAGGGTAAAGGACGGCTCGTCCAGGTTGGCGGTGTTACGGCCCGCGAACGCCTTTCTCAGCGACCAGCTGAACTGACCCTCGATACGGCGGAGCACCGTTGGCTTCGCAACCAATTGCTGGCAGCTCAACGTACTCTTAGCCAGATTGCGCTGATTTACGAACGAGACTCCGAGCCATCGGAGCGGCGACGAAGCGTGGCGAAAGGGGTATCGCGTCTGAAGAGTCGTGTCGCACGCCTGATTCGGCTCGAACCAATGGATGCTGCCCAGGGAGACCCACTGACCGGCTTTGCTTCGCTTCAACTCGTGTCGGCTCCCGGATATCGCGAAGCGTATCGGTTACTGATGTTGCTGCGAATGGGGTTGAGGCTGGAGGGAGATCTCCTTCAATTGTCCGTCAAAGACATGGAGGTGCTCTACGAGTACTGGACCTATTTGATGGTCGTCCGAGTCGTTCAGGAAGAGCATGGTCCGCCGGAACGACTCGACCAGTTATTCAGGCTCAATCAGTCCGGGTTGTCGATTCAGCTGAGACGCGGGAGTAGCCAACGCGTTTCCTTTCGGGCAGGGACGCACCGGGTCGTTCATGTGGCGTACAACCCGCAGTTTGCGAATCAGGATGCCACGCTGATTCCGCAGAAACCCGACATCCTCATTCGGCTCGAAGAAGACAGCTGGCCGGTCATTCAACTGGTTGCGGACGCAAAGTATCGAATCGATGCAAGTGAAGAGTATCGCAACCAATTTCGCTCATTTGGTCCCCCCAAAGACGCGATCAACGTGCTTCATCGGTACCGGGACGCGATTCTGGAGCTGGATCAGGCGGAATCCGAGTCGCCGCAATTCAAACGTTCGGTCGTTCAGGCTGCGGCGCTGTTTCCATTGAACCGACAACCGAATGAAGATTTTCGGGAAAGCCGGTTATGGTTGTCGTTAGAGAAATTGGGGGTCGGCGCGATTCCGCTTCTTCCGACGAACACGGTGCTGTTGCGGGAGTGGCTGTTGTCGGCACTCCGCCAGGGCGGTTGGTCCTTGGCGGATCGGGCGATCGCCAATTTGGCGGAGGAACGGGCAAGGGACTGGCGAGTCGCGGCGAGCGAGTCGGTGCTGGTTGGCGTGCTGCGCTCGCCGGGTGGTCGTGAGCACTTGGACTGGATCAAGAAGAAACGCCGGTACTATCAGCCGCTGACGAAGACTCAGCGCCGGCAGTTCGCCGTCAAGCAAGTCGCGATTTACGTTCCTGCTGGTTTCGATGAACCGAACGGGATCCGATACATCGCCGATGTCACGGGCTTTGAGATCGTGGATCGGTCCAAGATCGAGACCCCTTGGCCGAGGCGACGAAGCGATCCGATGGTCCTGTATCATCTGGGTCCGCTGCGAGCTTTGCGGCATCCGATTGAGTTCGCTCCGGGCGACTCGATGACGGCACAAGGACGCTGGACGACGCGATTGGGGCTCGAGCGTGCTCGATCGGTGAGCGAGATCGCTTTGGAGACGGAGCCCGAGTGGCGACTGCTGGAATGGCTCAGGGCGAACCGGAAAGGGTACACGATTCGTCTCGATCCGCCTCGCGTTCAAGACTCGAGCAACCCGAAGGGACGAGCCTGGTTCCAGCTGGAGTCGGGTGATCAAATCCGGTTTGACGGTGTGAACGGCTTCCTGTGGCGACCGGTGCAAGGGACGGAGCGGTACGTCAGCCTGGGTGAGTTTATTGAGGAGCAGAGGGTGTGAGGCGACGGGTCTCCCTCGCGGCCCGAAAGGGAATGGCGGGACTTCTGCAGCGCAGTTCGGAGGCCAGTCGGCGAGCCGCCTGAACAAAGCGGCGATGCTCCGACCGGAAAACGGGATCGCAGTCGTTGGGCCAGAGGGTGCCATCGACCTTCACCCCGTCGATCTGCCCGCGAAACCAGCCGGGAATACCGGTTACCGGTTCCGCCGGTGCGGGTCGCCATGACGCGGAAGGAGAATCCCGAGCTTGCGGTCAAGTTGTCGATGGCGGTCTCAGATTGAGCTAGTTTGGCGGGGGCGGCTGATGGGGTGGTTGCTTGATCGGTGGCCGGTTTTTTTGCTTTCTAGGGTTGCATGTTTTGGTTCAGCCGGCTCTGGATCTCCTGGGCGGCCGCGTAGATCGAGAGCTTGCGGTAGGCTGACCATAAGTCCAATGCGTTGCCGCTGCTGCCGCACCGAAAGCAACGGTAGATGCTCCGTCTCGCATTGACTGAGAACGCGCGATTGGCGTCCGGGCTTTTCGTGTCGGCTGATTGGCGCAGCGCTTCGCGAGGCTGCGAGAGCACGAAGTGAGTCTGCTCTTGTGACGGCCGAGCATCGCAGCCACTTCAATTTGTTGCAGGCCGTCTTCGCGAACCAGTGCGTAGATGGTCCATGATTCCTCCAGTTCAACGGGACCTCCGACGATTCGGTTTAGATTGAACACAGACGCCTTGGCCGCCTGCTCATCGACTCCTAGCAGCCGTGCGCTCAGATGGGTGAACCCTTTGAGTGAGCGAGCGGCATGTAAACGCTTGAAGCCATCGACGAGTACCATTTGCCCTTCCAGCAGACAGCCGATGATCGGCGAGACCTGCCCGTCGTCTTGGAGGGACTGCGTCATCTGCCGCTTTGCCGGATCACCGTGGGTGGAACGCCCCTTGTGGCACTCCGATCAGCGATCAGATTATTCGATCGGTGGGGGCAAGGCGAGTGAGGGGCGTCTTGAGAGGCTGGCGGTCATCGTCGTCGGTCTCTGGCTGGTGGAGCGAGCGACAACAGGCTACGCGTGCCTGCTGATCGGGATTGCAGTGCTGGCACTGGCGATTCCTCGTTGCCCGAAAACGGAAAGTTACGGCGGATGGGATCGCTATGTTAGCTGAGCCAAGAGACGGTGCTTCTGTGCACCTTTGCGTGCTATCCTCAAGTGATCTGCTAGACTGAAACTCTACCGGATCGGCTTTGTGATGGGCCGCTTCCGAAGTGTCACAACCTGTCGATCACGACGATTCGCTCGTTGGTCGTCGCGCAGGAGCCTATGCCTGCCTAGTGAGTCTGCCCCGGTTGCCGCTTGGATAAATGAAAGGAACGGGCGATGCGAACAGTTGCTGTCATTGGAGGCGGATTTAGTGGGACGATGGTTGCTGTCAATCTCGCGAGATTTGCCGAGCATCCCTTGCGTGTGGTGATCATCAATCATCGCCGGCCGCTGGGACGCGGCACCGCATACGCGACGCGTCGGGGCGACCATCTGCTGAATGTGGCGGCACGAAACATGTCGGCGCTGCCCGACCAGCCCGATAACTTCGTCCACTGGCTGCGAGAGCGGAGCGAGTATAGTGAGACGCCGTTTGAGGAGTTGCGTGAGATTTTTGCCCCGCGACGCGTGTACGGCGACTATCTGTGCAGTCTGTTGTTTGGTTACCGACATCGCATCGACGAGCGGAGCCGGGTCAGGATCGAGATCTGCGAAGGCGAAGCCATCGACCTGGACCCGCACGACGGAGGCGGCTTTATCGTCTCGCTTGCCGGCGGCGAACTGATTGAAGCGGACAAGGTGGTGCTGGCCACGGGAAACCAGCCGCCAGCGCCGTTTCCAGGCATGCCGGCCGGATTCTCGCATCCGGCTTATGTTGCCGACCCGTGGAGCGATTGGGAGTCGCGACTGCCTAGTCCGGCCGAGGACGTGGTGCTGCTGGGCGCCGGCCTGACGATGGTCGATGCATTCCTTACGCTGATGGCTCGCGATTGGCAGGGCCGAATCATCGCTGTCTCCCGTAGCGGCATGACGCCCATGTCGCATTTTCGCGGGATCAATTATCCGGACTTCCCTCCGGAATCTCCAGAGACGCTGGGGTTGGCCGCACTCCTGCAGCTTGTTGAACAGCACTGTAAACGACTTCGCGAAAGCGGCGCCAATCCGGCGATCGCAGTCGATCGTCTGCGGCCGCACACGCAGCGCATCTGGCGCAGCTTTTCGATCGAAGAAAAGGAGGAATTCCTTAGCTGCCACGCCGGCCGATGGAACGCCACTCGCCACCGGATCGCACAGTCGATCCATCACCAGATGACGCAGGCGATGGAACATGGACGCTTACGGATCGTGCGGGGAACGGTGCGTTCCGTCAAGGGTTGCGAGTCGGGCGTTCGGGTTTGCCTCCAGTCGAACGACGGATCGCGTCAGTCACTCGACACCGCATTGGCGATTAACTGCACCGGACCGCAGCCTCGCTTTTCCGGTACCGATGCACCCCTTATTCAGAACTTGCTTCGCCGAGGCATCGTGCGTCCGGATCCGTTGGACATAGGCATCGACGTTGACGATGAATTCGCGGTGACGACTCGTGAAGGCTTCGTCAGTGAACATCTTTACGCCATAGGGCCGTTGCTGAAGGGAAGGCTCTGGGAGACGACTGCTGTACCTGAGCTGCGGGGCCAAGCCCTTCAGATGGCCCGAGTTCTTTTGACCGTAGAAGCGGAGGCTGATCACAGCCTTTTCCACGTCGTCGAAGAAGATGTCATCGAATACTACATCTAACTGATGCCCCGTTACTGCGTCGGGCAACCGACCGTTCGCTCTCCGCGGTAGTCGGCGACGGTCAGTCAGAGCGTATCTTCGGTTCGCGATTCTGGAACTGGATCAGGCGGAATCCGAGTCGCCGCAGTTCAAACGTTCGGTCGTTCAGGCTGGGTGAGTTTATTGAGGTGCAGAGGGTGTGAGGCGACGGGTCTTCGTGGCGGCCCAAAAGGGAATGGCGGGACTTATCCAGCGCAGCCGGGGTCCCGTCGGCGAGCCGCGTTCACGTTCGGAGAAGAGATGTATTGGACTCCGGCCTGGATGGGCTTTTTTTTGGGGGGGGGGGTCATCCGGGAATTGAGTGGTCCATCTGGCTCCTGACCCTTTTCGCACGCTGTGGCTACCCCAGGCCCGGCGAGAGAATTCGCCCTCGCGGCTAGGGCTCTGTCTCAAAATGCGGTTCCGCCCCGCGGACGATCGGCGCGCCGTAGGGATCACCACGAAGGCCGCGAAGATCCACGAAGGGAAAGCCGTGAAGATCCACGAAGGGAAAGCCGTGAAGAGGAGTAGGCCGCTACAAGGAGCGTCAGCGACGCAGTGGCGGCAGGGTGGTTGGAGCCGTCGTCTTGCCGCGAACGAACCCGTTTACCGTGGTAGGGGAGCAATTGTGGGAGAGCACAAAGAGGCCACGACTGCGCCGCTTAGCCTCCTTGTCGCGAGCCTACATGCCAAGTCCGACCTAGCCTAATAGCTTCATCCATGTTCTGAGACGGAGCCTAGTCAAGCCGTCTTGACTACAGCAGCCAGCTGGTAAACTATACTTTACTAACGACCGTGTCCCGGAAGAGATGATTGCTACCGATGAAGCGAACGACGGGCCTGTACCGGACGACTGACTTTGGCGGGGAGGAGGTACGCGCGTTCGTGCCACATCCGTTGCCACCGAACCGTCCACCGCTGGTGATCGACGAATCGATGCGGACCCTGCTTGGGCGTGCGGAGAGTGCGATGGGCAGACTTGCCGTGGCTGGCAAAATGGTGCCCAGTGCGAGCTGGTTCTTGTACGGGTTCGTTCGCAAGGAAGCCGTGATTTCGTCCCAAATCGAAGGGACTCAGGCGACGCTGCAAGATGTCTTGCACTTTGAGGCGACCCGCCAAACGCAGCGGCCTGAGGACGTCGAAGACGTCTGCAACTATGTCGATGCCACCACCTACGCTCGTGGAGAAATCGCCCGGCCGGGCGGATTGCCGCTGAGCAATCGCTTGTTGTGCGGGGCGCACCAGCGGTTGATGCATGGTGCGCGAGGTGCTGAAAAACAGCCTGGGCACGTCCGTACGTCGCAGAACTGGATCGGTGGCACGCGCCCCGGAAATGCCGTGTTTGTGCCACCACCGGCGTACGAGGTGCCGGGAGCCCTGGCCGCTCTTGATCAATGGATTCACAACGAGGCGTCACTTGCGCCGCTGATTCGAATCGGTCTGGCTCATGTTCAATTTGAGACGATCCATCCGTTCTTGGACGGAAACGGCCGCATCGGTCGGTTGTTGGTTGCCTTACTCGTGGAGCACTGGGGACTACTCGATGCGCCGCTACTCTACATCAGCTTGCCGCTCAAACGACACCGCGACGAATACTACCGGCTGTTGGCGAGCGTGCGCAGCGAGGGCGACTGGGAGGGGTGGCTGATGTTCTTTCTGGAGTGCGTTTGCGAAGCGGCTGATGATGGAGTCCAGACGGCCGAGAAGATGTTCTCGCAGCTGAATGAGGATCGGCGGCGTTTGCTCGACCAGCGCGGCGCGACGGTCTATGCGCTTCGACTGTTTGAACGGCTGCCCGAGACGCCCATGGTGACGCTGGCATCTGCCATGGAACTGTTGGAAACCACGAAACCAACAGCGACGAAAGCCATCGAGACACTGGTGAAGACTGGAGTGCTGCGAGAGACCACGGGCAAGAAGCGAGACCGGGTTTACGCTTACCATCACTACCTGGCGATCCTGACCTCCGATACGGAGCCCCAGTGAACCAAGCGGTTCTTCCGCGTTGCATGCCGAACCTGGAGGGAACTGTGGATCTGAGGGTAGCGCTGCGTTTACCCTCAGCTACTGTCTGTGATCCCTCCAGGATCGTGGCCATGCGTTGGAGCAAAATGTGGTAACCGCAGACGAAATGAAGGCTTAAGCAAGAAAACACATCAGGACTCTTTTTTGCGGTCAAGTGTCTTTGCGTCGGCAGCACTGCTTGTATTTCTTTCCACTACCACAAGGACAAGGGGCATTGCGAGGCACTCGCTCCGCTCGCTGGATTGGCGTTGCGACTGCTGGCGGCTCGCGCTGAACTGACATCCGTGAAACGGTGGGTTTGGGGCGCGTGTGGGTGACTGGGGTTGGCTGACCAACAGGGGCTGCGCCACCAGGGGCACATGGACTTTGTCGACAACTACTTGTCCAACAGTCATGCGGTGGTGTCGCGATGAGCCGAGTGGCTTGCTGCGGTTACGAACGCGGAGTGCCAGCGATGCCGGGGCAAATTCCAATCAACCGGGTCACGGTGATGATGGTCCCCTCCTCGGGCTTCGAAACCCACGAAGGGGCCGGTGTGTCAGATCAAGCTACGGCTTCGGCTACCTGAGTTGCATCGCCCCGTGCGCTTCCGTGGCGGCGATCAAGGCCAAGGCTGTGCAGAGGATCGGATCATCCTCTTTCATCAGCGGACTCTGCCGATTGACCACACTTCCATCGTCCGCGACATGCTGACGTAACCGCTCGATCAATCGTTGCGGCCAATCGCCGTCGATCCCGAGCGAGCGGTACGTTTCCGCACGGACAGCTTGGTGATAGAAGTAAACCGCCTCGCCCCACGGTTCGGGAAACTCCCGCGGAATGCCGGCCGGATACTCCCAATCGGGGCGCGACTCGAGCCACTGCCTCGCAGCGGCGACGCGGGAATCGTTCGCTGGAACCCCTGCGGCGAGCAGTGCCAGTAACCCTTCGCAGGTTGCCGTCGCGTAGCTGCGAAAGTAGGCCCGCTGGCCGCTCATCTCGATCCGTCCCTTATTCGCGGCAGTCACGATGGGGGAAAAGTAAAAGCCGCCATCATGGGGTGGGTCCGAACTCACACGCCCGTCACCGAGCGGTTGGCTGCGATTCTCCTCGGGATGCTTTTGCAACAGTCGTAAAAAGATCGCTGCCTTCGATGCCTGCTTCTTTACTTCCGTGCCACTCGCCGCTAACGCCTGAAGTGCCCAGCGGGTATGAGCCAGACCCATGTGTCCGGTTTGACCGGGAGCGTGTTGGCCACCAAAACCCCATCCGCCGTAGGGGAGATCATCAGGCGAGAAGCCGCGCTCCTCGTCGAACTGTTGGGACCCCAGAGAAGCACGCATCGCCCCAATGTCGCGCTGCAGGTGATCGTCTGGGAATTCCTTCGGATGTTCGTGAAACCACGTCAGGCATCTCAACGCCAACG
This sequence comes from uncultured Pirellulaceae bacterium, assembly GCA_964462125.1. Taxonomy (GTDB): domain Bacteria; phylum Planctomycetota; class Planctomycetia; order Pirellulales; family Pirellulaceae; genus JAWLFY01. The sequence continues at coordinate 13,548 of CAYWXT010000120.1, forward strand.
AGGTCGCATAAACGGGATACTCCAGCACGTCCGGGTCGGACACCCCGAGGCAGCCGTCACGGAGATGTTGGCGAATCCAACCGATTGCCGCTCGAGCGCGCTGACGATCCAAGTCGGAACGTGTGGAATCCAGCAGCGAGAACAGCACAAACGGCGTGAGTGCCTGGCCGCTTCGCAGCACGCCATAGTGGCGGCTCGACCAGCGACCGTCTGGATGCTGAGATTCCCACAAGAAGCGATTTAGACGTGAAACCAGCCTTGGCGTGTCGTTGGCGACCGCGCCAACGGAGCGGGGAAAGGCTGCGACGATCCCACCGGTGAGAGCGGTTCGCGCAACGCGGCGCAGGCATTGTCGTCGATCAACGCGTCGAGACATGGTGAGCTCCCGAGGTAAGTGTCCTTCGTTACGGAATCAGGCTCACTCGGTCGCAGCGGCGACACGGCGAAGGATCTTGACATCACGTTCGGTCGTGAGCACCTGGATCGCCGCGGCGGTGCAGAAGACAGGGCTGGTGATGCAATGATGTCCGCTCCAACTTCCGTCGGTGTTCTGGATCTTTCCCAATCGTTCTTTCATCTTCTTGTTCCAGGTCGTCCAGGCTTTTCCCCCTGCGATGACGAGCGATTCACTGGTCATCAGATAGCTGAGGAATTCTTCGCCGCCGTTGTTGCCGAAGCCGGCCAACAATTGCTCGTCACCCAGCCGTTTGACTTGCGCGTTGTTTTGTTGAAATGCTTGCCCCAGCTGCCGAGCTCGGGCGACATCCGGGACTGCAACTCGCAGGTTTTCTTCGTTGGTCTCGGCACTTTCATCGAGCTTCCCCTCTTGCTTGGCCTGATCGATTGCCTGTTGGGCCTGGGATGCCTCGGCGGCATTGCCGCGGAGTCCGCCGGCAAAGGCGTAGAGTTCGACACCGGCGGCCTTGTCGGACGTCGCGGCACCGGTGGAGGCATTGATGTTGGCTTTCTGATACGAGCGTGCTTTTTCGAGCTTTTCATCGCTGACCTTGCGTCCGATCGCCTTGGCGAGTTCCAGCGAACTGCAGTTCAAAGACGACTGCAGGATCGGTGCCCAGCCGCCTCCGCCACTCCACGAACCGTCCCCCTGCTGCGTTTTCTCCAGTCGTCGCAGACATTCGTCCAGGGCTGCGTTGACCCGTTTGGTAAGCCGCTTTTCCGGTGGCAGCAATTCGCTGACGCGGGTCAGGAACTGCGCGGTCATGGCGGTATCGATCAGGGATCCGAGCTTGGTTTGAGGCTGAGTTCCGGTTAGCGAGGTGATTTTCTCATCGTTCGGTCCGGCCGCTTCGACCGCTTTGACGAGAAATCTTGTGGCGGCGAGGAGCGCATCTCGATGTTCACCCTTGACCGGATGATGCCCCGCCTTGAGCAAGCCGATCGCAGCGAATGCCGTCGTGGCGGGGTCGGAGGGGACGGCCGCCGGGTCGCGAATGTCTTGGCGGGCGTGACTGCCGGCCCCCCAGCCTCCATCGGACTGCTGCGACGCGATCAACCATTCGATTCCGGTGCGAATGACCTTCTTGTCACTGGCGTTGCTGGCATCGTCTTGAGCCTTGCCACCGTCCTGGGAATCTGCGTGCTGCGCCGGCGCCCCCTTCTTCTGGAACTCCCGCTCAGCGAGCGGCGGTTGGCCATGGGCAAAAGATGGGGCTGCGACCCACACCAATACGAACACCGACCCCGCGACCATTGAATGACGCATGACACTCACCCTGTCGTGAACCGAAGAGAAGCTGAAACGGTCGCATCTCACCTGGCGACCTTCTTCCTCTATAACGGTTGCCGAGCACCATTTGTTAGAGAATCTACCCAACTTCTTCCGCGGATTCTGGCGTGCAGGGAAGAAACCGTTTCGGCAATCGCTCAGTCGGAACTCGAAAATGCTGTCCCGCAGGACGATCTTCGCGGACCGATCAGTCCGGCCAACCGTTCCGGCCGGTCAGCGCAGCGCCGCGCGATTGGGTGGCGCTGAGGGTGAGGCGGCGGCGTTGTGCGACCGCCTTCGGGGTCGGAGACATCGGGGGCGACGTTTTTCCGGGGGTTGCGAAGCGCACCCCCGGCTACTGTCTGGGACCGCCTTCGGGGTCCGGGGAGGGTCGAGGACCACGCAGTACGCGAGCATGGAGCTTGGAACGTCCAGCGCCCGGTGGCGGGTTTGGACCACGAAGA
>CAYWXT010000121.1:0-15713 GCA_964462125.1 uncultured Pirellulaceae bacterium
ATAATCCACTGCGGTCTCGGTCAAGTCTAATTCATGCAAACGTGTCAGCCGCGTCAGGTATGACAGCCCGGCCCCGGTGATGTTTGTTTTCGATAGCCTGAGTTGCGTGAGATTCGTAAGGTCGGCCAGGTGAACGAGACCGGCGTCGGTGACTCTGGTATCCGAAACGTCCAACAGTACGAGTTGTTTGAGTTCTGCAAGACTGGCGAGACCGCGATCGGAGATCTGAGCATTCGCTAGCACAAGGCTCTGCAGATGCGGTAGGCGTCCAAGAACGGCCAGGACATAATCGGTGATCGCTGTTTCCGGCAGCTGAATGGTGCGCAGCGAGGTCAATTCGCCAAGCGGTCCCAGATCTTCCGGGGCCAGTGTGGTTTCCCTTAGATCGAGATGTTGCAGTCTGTCGAGTGTCGCCAAGCGAGCCAAACCGCCGGCGGTGATTTGAGTTCCGGCCAGGTTCAGCGATTCCAGCCGAGTTAGCTTCGCAATCGTGCTAAGCCCAGCATCCGTGATCTCCGTGTGCTGCACGTCCAGTTTCTGCATTGACGTGGCGAATGGGAGGAGAAGCAACAGATCATCGTCGTGAGCGGGGGTGCTACCCGGACCGCCAATACAGCCGTCACCACACCAGTAGACGTTCACGTTCATCACAACTTCGTGAACGTTCGGCGGCGATAGTCCATCGAAATCTATCTTCGCTGGAACCTTGACTCCATGTACGCGACGCTCCGGAGACGCCGCAACCTCGTCGGTGATCTGCTGCAGTCGATCGGCGAGCGCTTTTCGCTCGGTAGAGAGAGATGCGTCCGCGGACTGTTCGGATGCACCCGGTCGCGCTGCGCCGGGTTCGCGGGGACGACTGCACCCGCACGCAGGGAGCAGACATGCAAGCCCCAACCAAAGCGTTAGCACGCCGATGCGATGAGACGCATCATCATTCGTCGAGTAATTGAGCATGTTCGGCCCAGCCAACGGTGGTTGGAAGTTCGCAGTAGGGAGCGGGGTCATGTGGCGAGGTGCAGTGATTACCGTGCATTGTAGACAGTCGAACGGGGTCACAGTCGAACGGGGTCACTGCCTTTCCAAGTCGAACGGGGTCACTGCCTTTCGGAAGCCGGCGACCGCCGTCCGGGCTGGGGTGATCGAGGGTGCGATCGGCGGACAGGGGGCGTCAGTGCGGAGAGTCAACGCGGAGAACGCGGCAGTGACGGGGTTTTCGGGAGAAGAACCGGTGGTAGTTGGTGAAATGGCCGTTGGTGGTCGAATCGCTCGAGACGATCAGGTCAGTGACGTAGCGATGCCGGGTCGACAGAATCCAGCCGGTCATCAGCAGTCGGAAGGTGACGAAACTGGGATCGGAGAAAACTGGGGCGAAGTTACGTAGCAGAGATTCGAATGAACGGGTAAGTTCCATGACGGGCGGCTTCCGTGCCAAAGGAGTTGAAAGGTGAATTGTTCAAATCCAATTGGAACGGGCCGCCTTTTTCGTGCCAATATCAGTTCCGAAAGGTGGAAAACTGGAACAAAGGTTCGCTACTCACTCTGGTTTCCCGTCTTGCCGGGTGCCATAGTCGGGCACTGTCCCCACGCGGCCGTCCCCACACGGCCAAGTGTCCGAATGCAGTGACGTGGGATCAAACGAACAACCCCCGGCAGCCTGAGACTACCAGGGGCCGAATGCCCTTTTGGCACACCGTCGGCCGATCCTCAAAAAATCCACCGCTCCCACCCGCAACCGCTTACCCACGATGACCCCAGATAAACCACCCCGGAAACCGGCATCAGCCACTAAATTCCGTGAAGAACCCCATTTCCTTAAGAGGCACGACTGGCGCGTCGCCTCTGCGTTGTTTGTCCCCCACCAGGGTCTGTGTTATTCTGGCCGCTGTTCTTCAGGCCTCCTAGATCGACCACGAGGTGGGAAACCGACGATGTCCCAGCCACGATTCGCCTATCGGACCATCACGCTCGGCTTTGCCGGCCTGCTGTTCTGCATCAGTAGTCACCCCGCGGTGTCCGAGGAGAGTTCAACTCCTCGGCTCCTTCGCGTGGCGATGAATTCGGGAAAGGTTTTGGTAGGCCAAGTCCTTGAGAATGCAGACAATCACGTCCGTTTCTTCGACTTGGTTGCAAATACGGAAGTTGAAGTCGACAAGGCGGACGTCAAGGACGTGGTCAATCCGCTCGACTTCGACGACGCGGCGAGGACGATCGGGTTACCCCGACTTTTGAGTTGGCGTGTTCGGTTGCTCGCCGAGCAGCGGGACATTAGCGGGACGATTGCGAGAATCACTCCGCAGACGGTCTACGTGACGCTGGGCGAAAGTGCTGGCGTGCAGGTGGGGACCGAGTTTGCGGTTTATCGGGACAAGGGGGAGATCAGGGATCCTGTCTCGGGCGCTTTGCTGGCGGTCGAACGGCCGCTGATCTCGCGGCTCGAAGCGGTCGAAGTGCGCGAGAATTATTCGAAAGCGAGGATCGTGAGTAACCTCGAGGTCCCCCTTGAGGTTGGCGACGAGGTCGAGTCGAAGTCGGCGATGGTGGTCGCCGTCTGTCCTATCCGTGGCGAGGATGGGGAATTGACCAACGTCGGCGCGAACCTGGCCGAAGAAATCACGACCGGCCTGGTCCAAGCCGGGGTGAAGGTGGTTGAGCGTTCGGAGCTCGACGACGTCCTCCCAGAGCTTATCGCTCAGAACACGATTTTGTTCGATTCCGGGTCGGCAAAGAAGCTTGGCGAACTGACCGGTGCCGGCTACGTGGTGACGGGCAAGATCGTCCGCCGGCGGAACGTGGGGACGGCCTACGTCCGGTTGGTGAATGTCGAGACCGGGGAGGTCGCGCTCGCGGCATCGAGTTCGTTAAGCATGGCCAACGCGACGCCGGTCCGATCCGGGGCCCGTGCCGCGCCTGCGAAGGGTGGCGGAACGAAGTTGGGCAGGGGACGTCGGTTGCCCGCGTTCATGACCACACCGTCACGGTACAGTCGCACGCCCGATAACGGCATCCGCATCCAAGGATATGACGAATTCTCGATCAAGAAGCAGGGGGTGATCCGGACCAAAGATTCAGATTTTCTCGACCGCGACTTTACCTACGAAGTACTGCTCGATTTTACGACCGGTGATTATGTGGCCAATGTCGGGCTCGGCTATGGCATGGCGGACGTCAGCTACAACGCTTTGAAGGATTCCGTCTATCTCCGCGTACACGCACCGAGCATGCGGCCCGGAATGGAACCAGGTGTTGTGAAGCTGAATCGGTTCCGCTTGGGGGAGGAATCTATTGGGACACTTACGAGCCCCGGTCCCTATTTGGTTCGAATCATCAAGGAAGCGGACGGCGTGACGTTTCAAGTTGACGCCGGGAACGACGGTCCGACCGATGACGATTTGGAAACCACGGTCGTCGATATCCGCGAGTTTGCGCCGTTCTTTCACAGCAAAAATGTTCCGCTATTCTTTGGCGGTAGCGGTGAATTCCTGAGCGTCTCGTTGAACTAGGCCTCAATCAAGCGACCCGCGATCTGGTTCTGGGTTGATTTTTTCGCGCCGGCAGCGACAGACCGGTGGCCCAGCTGGCTGTAAATTATTGTGATTTGCTGCATCGCGTGGATCTCCGATCGTCCAAGTTACCCCGCGCGGTGGAAAAGCTGAATTCTGGACCATCGAAGAGGCCAAGAAAGGAAGTTAGTCGAATTCCCCCTCAACCGGCGCGAAGGTTGCACAAAACAACGCTGTGCCTTCTTTCATACCCGGGAGGAATTCGATGACGAAGCCAAAGAGTAAGAACATCTCGCCGAACAAGATCAGCGACAAGGAACAGCGGCGCGCGGAAGCGATCCAGCAGCAGCTGCAGAACCAGGGGATGGGCAGAGACGAGGCTTGGCAACGCGCGATCGAAATGGCGGTCGAGGAAATTCACGGCGGCGAAGGGGGGGGTGGTACGTCTGGCGGAGGGTCAAAGCACCCGGCCGGCAGTCAGACTCCTTCGGAGGACGACGAGGGTCGGTCGTAGAACGGCCTCCTGACGCACCCGCTCGCGGCACATCGATTTCTAGCATCCTTTTGCTAGCAACCGAGGGTCGCTATGAGTCTTCAACAGTATCAACAGAAACGGGATTTCTCACGCACGCCGTAATCTCCAGGAAAAGCAGCGCAGTCGCCTCGGGCCGAAGCGAACAAGAATTGGTTGCTGATCAAGCGGAAAGATCGTCACGCCCGCCGGGCCAGCGAATTCGACGTCCTAATGGAAGCGCCCCAGCGCGTGAGCACGGGCCGGTCGATGGAGGAGATCGCTGGTCAGGCGGACGCTGTTGGGGCGGATAACGCAAGCCGGAGAAAACGGAAGAGCCGCGACGAGTCGCAGAGCCGGGAACAGTCGCAGCGCCGGGAACAGTCGCAGAGAGCGGGGAAAGGTGCTGGTGGCGACGACAGGCTGGCAGCCTGTGCTACATCGAGACTGACTCATGCACGAAAGGCAGCCCAGCCCGAATGGTAGCGGCCCCAGCTGCCGACATTGGTCCCGAAGCCGCCCGCCTCCGAAGGTTGGCTGCATGAACTGAAATTGGATGGCTATCGGATCATGATCCTCCATCCTGAGCACATCGTGCGAGGCTTTCCGGTCGGCGAGGATGAATATGTCATTGTGCATGAAGATGAACTGCAATCGGTACAGCCACGCAAGACCCGCGACATCGACTTGCGACAGTTCGTCGATCGAGGTGACGTGCCGCCGATATTTTTTGAGCGAGCCTATTTCTTGACGCCAGCCGGTGACAGTACCAGAGCGTACCGACTGCTGACCGAAGTAATGCAGCAGACCGACCGTGCCGGAATCGCCACTTTCGTGATGCGGGACAAGGAGTACCTTGTCGCCATTTTGGCTGACGCTTACGTGCTCCGCGCTGAAACGCTGCGTTTCAGCGATGAAATCCGCTCACCGCAGAATGTCGGATTGCCCGAGCGGAAACCCGGTTCACCACAGCTCGTTGCGGACTTCCGCAAAGCGATTCGTGAGCTGCATCGTGCCGATCTCGACGAATCCGATCTCGAAGACAAGGGTGACCAGCAGTTACGGGAGCTCGTCCAGTCGCCTCGCGCTAGCTGCTCTCGGCTGCGTTCAGGGACCATTTCCCGACGATCCAACCACACAAGGTGTGTGGTATTGCTCAGCGAGACGCTACAATCGACTGACGCGGGGCGCCCGACCTCCCTGCCCCTACACCGTCTTGTTCCCACCGTTGTCTCTCGCCTGGAGATTTCTGCCGTGCATCGGTTCGTAGCCTTGGCCCTGTTTGCCTGTGGGACAGTGCTGCTTGTGGTTCGAGCAGGCATGGCCGAAGAGGCCGATGTCGAGGGTGTCCAACCGATGCTTTCTGCAGGCGAACCCGACTGTTTTGCCGAAACAGACTTCCAGGAGGTCTGGATGAAGGTGGTACAGCGGACTTGCTTGAAGTGCCATCAAGGGGAGGGGGAGGCTTCCGATAGCGAGTTTTTGCTGAGCGACGAGTCACGCGTGCCGTCCTCCGAGAGACCTGAGGTTCTCGCACAGAACCAGAAGGTCCTGGCTCGATTCGCCCTGACGCGGGACGAGGACGGCCAATCTCGATTGCTGGTGAAGCCTCGGGGCGGGCTCGACCATGGTGGCGGCGAGGTCCTCCCTGCTGATTCGACCGGGTTTCGCTTGCTGGTGAAGTACGTCGCTGCGCAGACGCGAGAACCCGACACAAACTTTTCCTCAGCAAGGGATGCTTCCATGACGGAGGCGCTGTCGCTCGATGACGACCGGGAGTCGCTCCTTGAGGGGGTCGAGCTGATTTCCGATCAGCGATTGTTGCGGCGGGTAACATTGTCGCTGGCAGCGCGGTTGCCCACCGACGACGAGTTCCAGGCCGTCGAGCAGTCAGGCTTGGCGGCGGTCGAACCGATTCTGTCCGAGATCATGCAAGAGGAAGCCTTTTACCAGCGGCTGGTCGAGGGATTCAATGATATCTTCCTGACGGTTGGCTACACCGGACTCGGGCTCGACATCCTCTCGTACAACCACTTCCAAAAGTCCCGGCTGTGGTATCAGAAGCATAGCCTCGACCATTTGCCGGAAGAGGATCGTCAGAAGGCGCGCTACAGACTCTCGGATCAGTACCAGGAGTCCCTTCGCCGCGAACCAATGGAACTGGTGCGGTACATCGTCGAGCAGGAGCGTCCCTTCACGGAAATCGTGACAGCTGATTACATGATGGTCTCGCCCTACTCGGCTCGAGGTTACGGAATCTTCGAAGAGATCAAGGATCGGTTTGACGCCCCGGATGATCCCTTCGAGTACATTCCGACGCAACTGCCGGCGCTGACGGCCCGCAACGGCGATATCCAGCCGACCGAGGAGGGTCTGTATCCGCACGCCGGAATGCTGACCATGTTTCAGTATCTTCGCCGTTACCCGACGACTGAGACCAACCGCAATCGCCTAAGAGCGCGGATGTACTACCAGCACTTCCTGGGTGTCGACGTGATGAGTTTGGCACCCCAGGTCAGCGACGCGGCGGCGGTCGAGGCGAAATACGACAATCCCACGATGCAGGCTGCATCGTGTGTGGTCTGTCACCGCACGATCGATCCGATCGCCGGGTTGTTCCAGGAGTATTACAACGAGGACGGCCACTACGGGCCGCGCAAGGATGGCTGGTTCGAAGACATGTTCGAGCCTGGCCGCGAAGGGGTCGATCTGCCGGAATCCGCGGACCTGCGAAAACTTCAGTGGCTGGGCGAGCAGACCGCGACCGACCCGCGTTTTGCAACGGCGATGGTCGAGCACGTCTATTACATCTTGACGGGTCGCCAATCGCTCAAAGCCCCGGAGGATATCGAACGGCCGCAGTTTGCCGAGCGTCGCCGCGCGTATCTGGTACAGCGGGATATCCTCGAGCGGGCAGCGGAACAGTTTGTTGCCGAGGAGTACAACCTGAAGGTCGTCTTTCAGGCGTTGGTGGCCTCGCCCCTGTACCGCGCCGATGGCCTGGCTGCGTCGGATGCCAGCCCGGAGCGTCTGGCCGAACTCGATGACATGGGTGTTGTGCGAATGCTCGGCCCAGAGCAACTGGAACGCAAGATCGTTGCCATCTTCGGTCGGTCCTGGGGACGGCTCGACGGTAGCTATTCGATTCTGTATGGAGGGATCGATTCAAAAGAAGTGACCGAACGGTTGGCGGATCCGAGCGGCGCGGTCGGGGCGCTGCAGCGAATCATGGCCAACGATGTGGCTTGCAAGAATGTGGCCGCTGATTTCAAACTTCCAGCGGACCAACGGAGGTTGTTCCCCGGCATTGAGCCGGACGTCGTGATCGACCAGGATACCCCCGAAGCCGAACGGAAGATCCGGGCGGCGATCGTGCATCTGCACCATCACATCCTCGGACGCGAGGATTCCCCCGACGACGCGGAAGTCGATTTGACGTATCGACTGCTGGCCGACGTGGTGGACGAGGCGACTTCGCGAGAGAATTTCGACCAACGTGAGAGCTACTTCTGCAAATCGTCCGATCAAGAAGGACCGCGCGATGACGATCCCAACTACATGATTCGTGGCTGGCGAGCTGTCGTGACGTACCTGCTGCGGCGACACGAGTTTTTGTACGAATGAAGGACGATCCGATGCGACGCAATTTTCTCAAACAGTGTGCGGCCGCCGGAGTGGGACTCACCGTTCCACTCGGGCTGCGGCAACTCGCCGGGGCGAAAGAGGAGAAGGATCTTCCCGCCTATGAGGGCCCTTTTTTCGTCGTCTGCAACGCCTCGGGCGGCTGGGACACCACGTACTTGATGGATCCCAAAGGAACCGACGGCATCAACCGGCTGTACGGCGAGGGGGAGATCCTGACCGAGGGAAATATTCACTTCGCACCGACGGCCAAGCATATCGCCGAGGGGATGAGCAACGAAGATTTCTTTGGCAAATACGCCAAGGAATTGCTGGTCGTGCACGGTTTGGACTATTCGGTCAACAACCACGCTCCGTGCAGTCGCTATATGGCGACCGGCAACTTGGACAGCCTGGCATATCCGACCTTTGCAGCACTGGTTGCGGCCTGTCGTGGCCCCGAATGCCCCCTGGCATTTCTGACGTTCGGCAACTACTCCAACACCGGCAACCTGGTTCCGATGTCTCGGGTGAAGTACATCCAGTCGCTCAAACTGCTGTCGGATGCGGACGCGATCAATGGCAGCGCCAAGCATCGGTATCACGAGGATTTCGTCTCCGACCACATTGAACGGGCATTGGCCGAGCGAAACGAACTGCGTCAATCGATCAATCGGCTTCCCCGCCAACGCCGCGCCGAGACCATGTTGTATGCGGCCCAGTCGAACTCCCGCGCCCTCTCGCGGATCACGCCCCACATTCCCTCGGACGTCCCCAAGGATCCGATGTCGCAGCAAGCGGAGATCGCTCTGGCAGGGTTCAAGGCGGGTGTTTGTGTCTCGGCGAACCTGTCGGTCGGTCAGTTCGACAGCCACGCGAAGAATGACGAAGACCAGATGAGACTTTTACCGAAGTTCCTGGCCAGCATCGATCATCTGCTCCGCCGGGCCGAGGATCTCCATATCCGCGACAAGCTGGTCGTCGTTGTCCAAAGTGAAATGGGACGTACACCCCACTACAACAAAGGGGACGGCAAGGACCATTGGTCGATCGGCTCGATCATGTTTCTCGGCCCCGGCATCCAGGGCAACCGAGTGATCGGTGCCACGGACGAAGGCCAATATGCAGTCCCGATCAACCCGCAAACTTTAGCGATTGAGAAGGATACCGAATACCGAGTCCGGCCCGAGCACATCCACTTGGCGTTGAGGGAACTCGCGGGGATCGAAGACTACCCATGGAGCGAGCGGTTTCCCTACGAGGTGAAAGAGGGGGAACGTCTGCAGGGACTATGGGGATCGTAAAGCTGAAGGACGCGCCATGATTGAGACCCTGATGGTCGAGTTTGCCGAGCGGACGGGATTGACTTCGGAATCGGAGCCGCAGCGTTACTTGTGGACCGATGCGTTTGCCGTTTGCAACTTCTTAGAGCTCAGCCGTCAATCGGGCGACGGGCGCTTTCAAGATCTGGCGTTGCAGTTGGTCGATCAGGTGCATCACGTGCTGGGACGGCATCGCCCGGACGACTCCCGACGCGGCTGGATCAGTGGACTCGAAGGAGAGCGAGGCGGGGAGCATCCGACCATTGGTGGGCTTCGGATTGGCAAGCCGCTCCAGGAGCGAAAGCCCGACGAACCTCCCGACGAGCGTCTGGAATGGGAGCAGGACGGGCAGTATTTTCACTATCTCACCAAGTGGATCGCGTAGCCAAGGACATCGATCGCGAAGTGCTGCGCGAGCGACTTCACTCGCTCAAGGAGCCAATCGCGGCGGTGGGAATAGTCGTTGCCGGTGTGGGGATCGACCCCACAGAGATAGCTTCGGCGGAAGACCCTTGAATAGAAGTGTTTGCCGACTGCCGTCGTATTGCCTGGCCTACCGCGAAAGCGTTTACCTTCAGGCGGACGTACAGACACGGCTGCCATTCGGTGTGGAAATGTGACTTCAACGGAGGCGATCAATAGAATGGCGGGTAGATTTCTTTGTCGCGGTTGCAACGCCAGACATGCTTTCATTTTAGCGAGTGTGTGTGTCGTTGTGACCGCGACATTAGGGCTCCGTTCGGCTGCCGTCGCGCAAGCGATTTCCTCCGATGCCCTTTCAATCGAAGACCTCAGCGCGATTTTCGACTCGCTGGAGACAGCGAGTGCTAGCACTCATTATAGCTTCCTCGAGAAGTCGCTGACCCTGATGAACTCTGATGCTCGCAAGGGTCATGCCAATTCACAGGTAGAGAGGTGGTATTTCGGTGACGGTTGGTACGTCAGCTGGGTATTGCACGCGGACACCTGGCCACACTCCGGCGTTGACGAAGTTCCCGCGTCGCTTGCTCGTGCGCATTTCTACAATCCAGAGTACGCGAGTGGCGTAACATACAAGTTAAGCGAAGGATCGCAAGGTGATGCAAGCCTTAGCTTACTTGCTTTGCAGGGCGTCGGCAGTCGGTACGATGAGGTGGTCCAGTCGCGGCAGAATTTCCGTCCATCGCAACGACTTCTCAGAAGTGGCGCGTTGTGGCTTCCTGAGGTCGTGCGTTTGGCGCGACTTAAATCGGTGGAACCTGTCGAAGTCGACGGCGTTAGTGCGTATCGATGGACGATTGAAGCGCCGAGCATTGACAAGGATGGACAGCAGATTGGGACCGCCCGAATGACGTACACGCTCACGATTTCCGCCGATCGGCCTCACCGGCTGTATGAACGGACCAAATTCAGTGAAAGCGGAGGCCCACACGAAGGCGTCGCCTTCTCGGACTGGCAGGTGGATGGGGACTTGGCGTTTCCGCGTCGGGTCGAACACTTCTTCATCCATAACGGAAGCCGCGAGAAGTTTGCGGAGATCAAGTTCAATGTTGAACAGCCCGAGGACGGTGCGGCACTGGATGAGAGGCACACGAGGTTGACCTTCTATGGACTTCCCGAACCAGACGCTCCACCTTCTAACTGGGTACGGATCGGCATGGTCGCCATTGGCGGTATTCTGCTCGTGGTTACCGGGGTTTACCTCCGCAGGCGGCAGGCGTGATTGGAGCAAAGGGTCGCATGAAAGTCGTCATTCAGATCCCTTGCTTGAATGAGTCGGAGTCGTTGCATCGCGTTGTCAACGATCTGCCAACGCGACTGCCGGGAGTGGATTGCATTGAGACGCTGGTCATTGATGACGGCAGTACGGATGGTACCTCCGCCGTCGAGCTCGGGCTTGGCGTGGATCATGTCGTGCGGCACAAGCGAAATCGTGGTTTGGCTTCGGCGTTCGCAACCGGCCTGGAAACGGCTGTCAGGCTCGGCGCGGATGTGATCGTCAACAGGGACGGAGATCATCAGTATCCAGGTACTTCGATTGCGGCGCTTATGGCACCGATCGTTGACGGTCGCGCCGATGTCGTGATCGGGGATCGCCGACCGGCCGCCGATCGGCGCAATCCGCTCAGCAAGCGTCTGCTCTACCGCGTCGGACGCTGGGCCGTTAGCAAACTGGCGGGCGTCGATCTGCCTGACCCCGTTTCCGGCTTTCGCGCTTATTCGCGGGAAGCCGCCGCGAAAACGCACGTGGTGACGCAGTACAGTTATACGATCGAGTCGCTGATGCAGGCGGTGCACAATGGATTCGCGATCGAGTTCGTGCCAATCGAGGCCAATGCGGTGCAGCGACCGTCGCGTCTGTTCCGTAGTCGCCGGCAGTTCATCTTCCGTTCGGCGATCACGCTGCTGCGGGTGTTCCTCATGTATCGCCCGTTGGCGGTGTTGGTTTGGCTGAGCGGTGTTGTCGGTTGCATTGGTGCTTTGCCGATCGTTAGATTTTTGTGGTTGTTTTTTACCGGTGATGGCGGCGGGCACGTGCAATCGTTGATCCTGGGCGCCATGTTGATCCTGGTCGCTGCCGTGTTGTTTGTCGCCGGCATGATCGCCGATTTGGTTGCCCATAATCGCCGGCTCTTGGAGGTCGCGATCCAGGCGAGCCGCCGTTCCGACATAGATCAACGTTTTCAAGGATTGCAACGGTCCGTGGAGGAGGTGGAGTGAGATGCCGATGTTCAGAATACCCATGGCCGCTGGTTGGATCGCTACGTTAACACGCGATGGCGGGCCGGAACGTCTCGCCGAAGACACTCGACGTCAGGTGCGGAGACACGGTCGGTGCGTTCATGGCGCTTCGAGCGGGTTCACGCTGATCGAACTGTTGGTCGTCATTGCGATCATCGGGGTGCTGGTCGCCCTCACAATCCCGGCCGTGCAGGCGGCCCGGGAGGCCGCTCGCCGCATTGACTGCGCAAACCGGATACGTCAACTCGCGCTCGCCTGCCAGCTCCATGAATCGAAGCACCGCTTTTATCCCTCCGGCGGTTGGAGCAAGAATTGGGTCGGTTTGCCCGAGCTCGCTTACGGCCCTTCGCAGCCAGGAGGCTGGATCTACCACATCTTGCCCGATATCGAGCAGTCGGCGCTGTTCAAGCTCGGCGGCATCGGTTCGCAGCACCATGAGGCCAACCGCACGCGGGTGGAAACACCTCTGGAAGCTTTGCACTGTCCCAGCCGCCGCAGCGCCACAGCTTTTGAGCTTGGCTACCGTTGGCAGCCATACGAGACGGCACGGGTCAATACCGCGGCCCGAAACGACTACGCGATTAACGGTGGCGCCGTCTACGTGCGGCACGGGGATGGCCCCAGTGATGTTCGGGCAGAAAGACAGTTTCCCTGGCCTTCGATGAAAAGGAGAAACGGCATCTGTCACCAGCGGAGCCGCGTGAGATCCGCCGATGTGAGCGATGGCCTGAGCAATACGTATTTGCTTGGTGAGAAGCATTTGGCGCGGCAGGACTACTTCAACGGCAACGACCCCGGCGACAACGAATCGGCTTATGGCGGCGACGACCGGGACCTCCAGCGTTTCACTTCGCTCGATGGACGACTGCCGCTTCTGCCGTACCCGGATTCGAGAAGGGATAAACTGCCGCGGAACCTGCAGGGCGCGCGGTTTGGAAGTGCCCACCGGTCGGGATTTCAGATGGCGTTGTGCGATGGATCGGTGCGTCTGGTCTCCTACAGCATGGACGGCGATCTGCACCGGGATCTCGGCGATCGCCGCGATGGAACATCGGTAACGCTGCCGGAGTAATCAACTTTGAGCCGAACGCTATACCACCGATATTTTTTGTCGACGTGCTTGGGGACAACGGTAGCGTCGATCCTTGACGCCACGATGCCAGTCATTCAATCCAAATCCACGGTTGGGCAGAAGCCCGTTTTCTACTGGGTCAACGGCCCCGCCGTCTCGTCGGACCAGTTGATCGTACGCTCCGCTGTCGTGATCCTCGCCCTGCTTGGAGCACTTGGTTTACGGGTGCGGGCCTGGAACCCACGCGTGCAATCCGCCCGCCGCATCGCCTCCCGCGCCCACTGCACGGCTGGGATCAAGATCGCCATCAACAGGCTGATGATCGAGATTACCACAAGCCGCTCGATCAGCGTCAGGCCGTCGCGGCTCCGCTGGCGCCGACACGATTCTGCACGCCCGACTCGCACATCGACCAAATGGCACGATATGCCAGCGAGATAGAAAGCAAAGCGAAGCCGGCTCATGGCTTGGCCCCCCGGTGATTGTGCTGGCGGCACCAGAGATAAGGATTCGATGACGCCGC
Organism: uncultured Pirellulaceae bacterium; assembly: GCA_964462125.1. Classification (GTDB taxonomy): domain Bacteria; phylum Planctomycetota; class Planctomycetia; order Pirellulales; family Pirellulaceae; genus JAWLFY01. Next base: position 13,274 of record CAYWXT010000121.1, read on the forward strand.
CGAGCATCGCATCCCCCCCCGGGCCGCCAAGAAAAAATTTTGAAAAATCAAGAGCGGTGAAAAACCGAAATCGCGGAGAGCGTCCCGCGGGCGGAAGCCACTAGGAATTCCGGTACGTTTTGCCTTGGATGTGGAAGTAGCGAAGTCGCTGCTCTGGTAAAACATCTTGATGTAGTCGCTGAATCGTTTCCCCAGGGGTGAACATGAATTCGTGCAGAGGCTTCGGATACCGGACCGCAGTGATCGTATTGATCTCGCTACATGCGTTGTTGGTTGCGGGATGCGCGATGCGCTACGGCGTTGCATGGACGGAAGGCGGCTTGCTGCCGACCGGCATTTACGACTGGAAGTACGGCACGTTCGATGTCTTTCGCGTTAGCCCACCCTTGGTGCGAATGTGGGCGGTGCTGCCGGCGCTGGCGCTGGATCCAGAGATCCCGTTTCGCGGGGCCTCACATGACCCTCGGGACCGCCAAGAGCGGGAACTGTCGCGGACGGTTTTTCGAGGGATGCCGGACGAAGCCCACCTGTGGCTCAAACTGGGGCGCCTGTTCTGCCTTCCTTTCGTGATTGCGGGAGCGTGGTTCACGGCCCGATGGGCGGAGCAAGTCTATGGGAAGGCGGCTGCCGTCGGCGCCGCATTTTTATGGTGCTTTTCTCCCAGTCTAATCGGCTCCGGAGGACTGATCAGCGGCGATGCCCAGGCCGCGAGCATGGGAATCGTGACGCTATATCTGTTTCGCTCCTGGCTTCTCCGCCCTTCGTTTTCGTCGGCTTATCTGTTGGGGCTTGTGGCCGGGCTGACAATGTTGACCAAGAGCAGCTGGCTGATCTTGCTCGCGCTGCTGCCAGCGCTGTGGCTGCTGATCAGGGGGATCGAATGGTTCAAGGCGAAGTGGGCACTGGGCTCGCGGAATTCGGCGTCCGCCCGCATCGACCCCCTCGCCCACAAAGGTTGGCGCGCGAGGGCGGGAATGGAAGCAGGGTCATTAGCGCTGGCGATGGTCCTGTCGCTGGTGGTTGTGAATTTGATTTATGGGTTTGGAGGTACCTTTCGGCGTTTGGATAGCTACGACTTCATCAGCCGTTCATTGGCTGGCACGGAAGATTGGCAGCCGCGGGACTGGAGCGGGAATCGATTTCGGGGAACATGGCTCGGCGCCTTACCAGTGCCGCTTCCAAAGCAGTTGATGATCGGCGTGGACCTACAGAAGTGGGACTTCGATCGAGAACGATGGTCCTATTTCCGCGGAGAGTGGCGTACGCAAGGATGGTGGTACTACTACTTGTATGGGTTGGCGATCAAGGTCCCGCTCGGTGCGTGGCTATTGTTTTTCGTCGCGATGATCGGCATGATCGTTCGCTCGTCTCGGCGCGCCTCCTGGCAGGACGAACTGTTGCTCTTCATACCGCCCCTGCTTGTATTGACGGGAGCGAGCTTGGAGACCGGGCTGAACCGGCACTTGCGGTACGTCTTGCCAGCGCTGCCGTTCCTGATTGTGATCGCGAGCCGGGCGTTTTTGGTGTTTGCGGAGCCGCGACTGAAGTTGCGGGGCGTCGTGACTTTTGCGTCCGCTTGGTTCGTTGCCAGCAGCTTGTGGATCTATCCCCACAGCCTGTCTTATTTCAATGAGTTGATCGGCGGCCCGCGCCACGGCGAGCGGCACCTCAATGCGAGCAATCTGGATTGGGGCCAGGACCTGCCGTATCTGCGTCGTTGGCAGCAGGCGAATCCTCATGCTCGGCCACTATGGGTGAATAATTGGGTGGCATACATCCGGCCGGAACACGTGGGTGTGGAACACGAAGGCTTGGTACCTTCGTTGCCGGAGGAAGATGCAAGTCGGCATCAAGCTTTGCGACGCCGACCGGAGCCGCGATTTCAGCCGGGCTGGTACGCGATTGATCGAGAGACCTTGCTTTCCCGCTCAGGCGACTATGAGTATTTGAGATCGCTGGAACCGGTCGACTGGGCCGGTTACGCGTTTCACATCTACCGGATCACACCAGAGCAGGCTGCGGAGTTTGAACGGCGGTGGCGGATGGCGGAGGAGGAGGCAAGGGAAACTGCTGGAGGCGGAGAGGATTCAGAAGAACCTGGGAGCCGCGTCGGCGCAGAAGCTGAACGGTGAAGGGTGCTCCTAATACTCGAAGGAAAGCTTCTCGCGTGCTTTGTTTCGCGTATAGTTGAATGGTATGGGATGGCTAACGGAGATGCTCGGTCGTCACGAGTCGAATGGGGTCACTGCCTTTCTGAAGCCGGCGGCCGCCGGCCGAGGTGGGGTAATCGAGGGTTCGATCGGCGGACAGGGAGCGTCAGCGCGGAGAGTCAACGCGGAGAACGCGTCCGTGGCGGGGTTTTTCGACCAATTCGCGCAGAGTGGTTCAGACCCCAGATAGAGTTCTCTGGGGGTTTGCGTTCATGGCCACGGCGCGATCG
>CAYWXT010000122.1:0-15625 GCA_964462125.1 uncultured Pirellulaceae bacterium
TTCCGGCGGTGCGCTGCGCGACCGCCGGCTACCATCTTGCAACCCCTTCGGGGTAGACACCCGCTTCGTCAGCAGAATCTGTGTTTCCTTTCCGGCTCTGGAAGCTTTCCGAGCTGGTGATACAGGGCGATTTCGATCGTTTCATAGGATTTGAAACCGTACGCCTTTTTCATCGCCAGCTTCGCCTTGGCGTTCATGCCCTCCACACTGCTGTTTGAAATCTCTCCACGCGCTCGGAACCAGTGCAAAAGTATCGTGCGGTGGCTCCGAATCACCGAACTTTTTCATCACGTGAAAACGATTAAAAATGTGAACGGCATTCTCAACCTTTTCCGCAATCACGTTCATGTACTGACGCCACATGTCCGTGCAGATGAACCGCAAGCCGCGGATCGAAGACTCCGGAATTGTGCTGAAGAAGCCCCGCAGCCAGGACAGTTCACTCGCCGCATCGCGTAGACAAAGAACACCGGGATCGCCCACAATGGAACGAACTCAAACCAACGTTCGCTGAGCCGGTCGTAGCAGGACCTTTGCGACCACAGTCGCTGCACACCGGACTGCTACGTCCATGCGACCGTAGCCACACGAGAATCTTGGACCGGTCCTCTGAGAAACGAACGTCCTCGTAGACGAATCCCATTTGCTTTTCGACGTGATTCAGGATAGCTTTAAGTTGCATCTTGTCCGGTGGGGGTTGGCGGATGATGTTCTAACCACCAATACCCGATACGCCGGCAAGATGCACTTTTGGGACAAGCGTTGGGCTAGCTGCCTTCGTTGGAGCCGGCCGTCGGTCGCTCGCCCTGTTCGAGCGCAGCGAGTGGGCGACCGACGGCCGGAGGAGACGAAGGGCAGCGACTGCCTTTGTTGGTGAGGCCCGAGCGGAGCCCCGCCCCCCTCAGCACCTCACCCCAATTGACCAAAGAAACCGCCCACAAATTCTGCGGAACACCCAAAACTTAAAGCAAGCATACCAAAAACAAGGGCACATCAGCGATGGCGTATAAGTTTTGCAGAAATTGCTGTTGGGCAATTGCTTTTCTCGGTGCATTTGGGTGTGCCATGGAACGCGAAAGGCAAACCTTTTTGTTGAGCAATGAGCACGGAGAGGTCGACAGTCGGCATCGCCATGGCCGTGCAAGCAGCCGAGCGGTCGTTCATGAAAACAATCTTGTATTTTCATTTCTTCCTAAAACGAAAGATGATAACGTTTTCGATATGCAGATTTTAGCTAAGCCAAGTGGGCACCGCGAAGACACCATATCGATATCAGGCGTGAAAATCATTGCGGTTGACGGTCGCGAGCTCCCTATTCCCATCGAGCTTCGTACTACGCGTGTTGTGCACCCCGATGAGCCAGAAGACGGTATGATCAAGAATTTTCAAGTCGATCTAAGTGACGGTCCGTTGCCGATGTTGCTGTTATTGGAGGTATCGGTAGATGGCGATCCTGTGCGGCTATGGTTTTCGAGGTCAACAGTGTCTGTTCCATTTAACATCAAGTGACAGCGGGAGACGCGATTGCATCAGTAGGAGACGTCGAAACGCAAATCCGCGCGGTGCAAAAGTCTCGTCACGCCGAAACCCCACGAATTTTAGAGCCAGCTACGGACGAGAAAACGGTGTCCGACACCGTCTTGACAATCTGAAGCACCGGGTGCAACCGATTGGTAAATTTGCGCGGTGCGGGGTTAATCATGACGCTTAACTGCCGCACGTTCCACATATCACACTCACTGCAGGCAACCGCACAATGCGAATCACGTCAGTTGACAAACGGTTATTGCAATTAAAACGGTTGCACGGTGAATTCCCGTGTGATCGTAGCACGCGAATATGGCGTCTCGTCATCATGGCGTTTTGCTGGTTGTTAACGCCGGCCCTTGGTGTGGGCGCACTATGGGAAAAAATCGAGGAAGGCCTTTTTCTGTCGCCTGGGATAAATGCCGTCGTTTCAATCACCACATCACTACTGTTAATTTGCTTCGTCTTATGGTTTGGTTATCTTGGCTGGCTGCAGAAGGGACATCGGTATGTAATCTCCAATGGGAAGATTGCCTCCATAGGACGCCGAACCCTTTGGACGGTGGACTTGGCGAATATATGCGAGATTCGAGCGGGTCAACGAGGAAATTCCAACATATGGTGGCTGGTAACGCCACAAGGGGAGCGAGGCCTTATATTGTACCGGTCTCTTCGTGCGCAACTTGATCGAACGGACTGAGGCGAATGGTGTCAGTGTGTGCCCATGCTCTGCGTGGGAACGCACCCCCGGCCGCTCCGCGGCCCATCTCGCTGGCGCCACGACAATAGTAGCGTTCGAAAGGTGTTTTGGCATGCTCGGTGGTGACCACGACGGTCGACTGGGACTCGTTTCCGCCGCCGGCTTGGACAACGGGAGCGACCCGGACGACGTGCCCCTGGAAGGTCTGTTCCGGATAGGCGTGGGCCTTGAGAAACACCGGCTGCTCGTTCTGGCCGTCCCCGATTTCCTTTTCAGGGATTCCGATCTTCGCCACCAAGCCTTCTTCGAAAGGATGCAGCCGCACTGCAGGCAGTAATCCAGCAGGTCCAGATGCTCCAGCTCGCGCTGCACATCGTCGAGTGAGTCGGCCCCAGAGGACCGAGCCAGTTCGTCCAGCAACAGTTTCGCGAAGCGAGCCCGAAGTCGTTCCACGGTTTTGCGAATCGTGTCGGGATTCAGCGGCGGGTCTCGCTCGCCGGTTCATTGACTTGGATCAACACCGCTTGGTGTCCGGGGCCCGGCGCCTTCAATTCCAAGGTCCCGGCCGCCGGAACACGCTCGGTTTCTCGCCAACCGCTGTTTTCGATGTCCCTCCAACGAACCTGCAACTCTCCCTGAGCGTCGGAGAGATCGAGTGTCACGTCGCCGCCATCGGGAAAATAAACAGCGTATCGTTTGCCCGGTTTGGCGAGGCAGTAAGCTTCGTTACTTTCACGGTCTCCTAAGAGATCGTTGCGTGGTTCGCAGACAAAGACATCCATCGCGTCGGCAAGTGCGCGGGCACTGCGGAGGTGAGCCTGGGCATCGGCACTGAGGCCCCGTCCGGCCGGCGGGCGGTGGAACCGAGCCGACGCCGCGCCGCCCAGCACATTTCGCCAAAAGCATTCCTCTCCGGTCCGATAGCCCCCCGTCCAGCCAACCGCATCACCGCCGTAGATCTTCGTGTTGTTGATCGGGCGGGGGTGTTTTGCCAAATGGCCGCGAAGGTGTAATTGACGTTGTTGGCCGGATTGAAAGGCTGCAGCGACCAGCCGCCTTGTTCGCCCGAAAGCTGGTAGTAATCGTGCGGATCCCATAACTCGATCTGCACGATGATGCTTCGGTCCTTAGCCAATGTCAGCAACGTGTCGAGCCGCTCCCAATAGACAGTGTTGAAGCGATCCAGATCGAACAGTCCCGTATCCGGATCCCGGTGGAATGGGAAGACGTTCCCGGCATCGCGTGCGCTCATCGTGTTGCGAACATAGTTACCGCCGGCGGAGACCAGCAGATCCAAATGCGTTTCAAGCGTATCGCCGGGTTCAAGTCCAGTTGGGTTGTTGAACAGGTTGTCCTGTCCGCTGCCGCCCAGCAGCAGCACAGGCTCTCCCTCGTACTGCCAATAGAAAGGATTCGCGCCATAGGGTTGGATGCGTGTTGCGCCGTCAGCAAACGCTGCTCCGCCGCCCCAGACGCCGAAGCACGCCAACACAAGGGCCATGCCGAGGCAGCGAACACAGTTGTCTCTTACAGACATTTCTGATCTCTTGTTCTGACAGAGCCTGGCGGCTCGACACCGTCACCACGTTAAACAGCAGGACGGCAACGCAAAAACTAGAATTGGTCCCGAGTGTAGCATTTCGGTTTCTGCCGGTCAAATTTTCACGGAAGTGCCCGGCACTCGTTAGGAGAACTGGGCAGACCCTTCAGTTGCAAATAAACGGCGGCTGACAGCGATCTGAGCCCCGATTTTCCGCACCGAACCAGCCTTCTGGCTCTCTCCCACGGATTTCATGTTACGTGAAGCATCGGCCGCAAAAATTGTTTCTTCAATTGATCCTGCATTTGTTGCTTCGATTTCGCAGTTTGAGGAACGTGGACTGCTATCAAGATGATCCTCTGGTGCAGCGCGTGCTTGGCTTGGGACGGGGCGCCGATCCCTCGACCATCAGTCGCACATGTTGCGAGATACGACGGATGCAGAGACTGCTTCCCTGCGACGCCTCATGTCGGCCCAAGTACTCGGGCGACTGCAGGCACTGGCGTTGCCGCGCATCACGCTCGACTTTGACGGATCGGTGCAATCGACGACGCGACGTGCTCAGGGCACGGCAGCAGGTCTTAACAAGCGGATCGCAGGAAGGCATATCCGGCGCGTTGAAGACCGATGTTGCAATGAGGCATGTTCCTGTGCGTACGCGAAACGGAAATCAGGCGTATCTCATAGCGGGCTTGATGGGGCACAACCTGCTGCGTGAATTGCAAATGCGGCAGCGGCCACCTCAGTGCAGCACGACAGCAAAACGCGCGGCGCTCTGGGTGTTTGAGCACGCAGGAACTCTACGACGGCGAGTGTTTCAGAGAGATGGTAAGCTGACGCGACCGAGTGGTCGCCTTATACTGACCATCAACGCGTCGGAACCGGTTCAGCAACAGATTCTCTGCCTTCGGGATGCCGCATCGGAAAAGGCGGCCGCCTGAGACGCGTTTTTTGCAACGTTGGGGTTGAGAAACACGGCCTTTCAGAAAGCCACCCGCAGCGGCTCGCCGCCATGAAACAACAATTGGCCGAGCAACAGGCCAAAGACAACGACGCGGTGCCGGAGTAACCACCTCCCGCGAGTCAACCGAGCGTGGCGGGTGCAAAATGCGCCGGTTTCATGCCAAGTCCGACCTAGCCTAGTGGCTTCATCCATGTTTTGAGACAGAGCCTAGCCATACAAAGGAACATATAATGAAACGTTTGACATCGATAAGCTGGTCCCTGGGCCTCACGGTGCTGATTGCTGTGGCGGCATTGGCCGCAAATGTGCGGGCTGAGCGGCCGGCCACCGAAGCCGGCGCTCCGTTGCAGCGTCTCAAGTTGAAGTCGATCGACCGAAGCCGTGTTGGAAAAGCCATGCCCGATTCCTCGGCCGCCATGGATATCGACAGCGACGGACAGGTGGAGATTCTGACCTCGATGCAGGACGCACACGGTCACCCCGAAGTTCTGTTGTACAAGCGAACAGACGAGGGTCGGTGGGATCGCACTTCCATCGGCATCGTCAAACGACACCAGGAAGAGATCGAATGGGTCGCCATCGGCAGACCGTTCCCGGGGGATCCGCAGCTCTGCGTCGCCGCTTCGGTTCAGCATAAAGACGATGGCTTGGTCGTGTTTCGGCTTCGGGAACCGGGGCTGTCACCGTTCGACTCGGACCATTGGGAACAAGGCGTGGCCAAGGAATTCGCGGGGCAGGGACTCGTATTTCACGACCTGACCGGCGACGGCGCCGACGAGCTGATCTACGCCACGCAAGCTGGCAACGAACTGGGCATCCTCAAAGCCAACAAGGACGGCAACCCGATGAAGAAATCTGGGTGGACCGACCACATCATCGACAGCGGAAACAAACGGTCCTGGTGGTGGCTCGACGGCAAGTTCTACGATTTGAACGGCAACGGACTTGATAACGATTTCTTTATCTCCACGCGGCGGTACGGCGGCAGTGACCTGGGCATGTGGAAAGTCGTGCAGACCCAGCCAAACGACCTTTCCTCCTACCGCGTGGAAGAGATACACAACGGCAACTCGCTTGTTTTTGACACCGGCTACTTGTTTTCAAACGATCGCGATCGCCAGCCAGACATCGTGATGGTCAATTACAAGGTAAAACAAATCAATCTGTTCGATGGCGGCAACGATTACGCCGTCACCCGCGTTCCGTTTAATGGGGCGCCCTGGAACGTGAAGATTCTTCCGTTTTTGGGTGGTGCGCGCGATGCGTTCGTGGTTGCGGCGGCGAAAAGCCCCGCGTTGTTCTGGTCCTATCAGTGGCGAAACGGGGCTTACGAGGCGCGCAAGGAAACAGGTTACGCCGGAGATTATGGCCACCCGATGGACGGATTATTTACCATCACCGACGTGGACGGCGACGGCGAACTGGAATGCATCACGCCGGATTCCTCACGCAGCAACAAATCCAAGGGCCTATCCTACCTGAAGGCAGTTCCAGCGGCCGAAGATAATCCCGGAGCGAAGGCCGTTGACCGCTTCACGCTGAAATGATTCCTTCTATAGCAATATTCCTCCGGCGATGAAAAAGAGCAGCTCCATTGAGCCTGTCTCGTCCTTTGAGAAAGCCCGTGGGCGATGCCTGCGGTACTCAGTCCTGCCCCCCTTTTTCTGCGGACGAGTCCTTACTTCGAACCACCGGGAGTGAATCGTAAATTGCGAAACTGAACCTTGTCGGAGCCCCAGCTGTGCAGGGCGATCGTGCCGGCATCGAAACGATCGTCGCTGACGCTGAAGTCCTCCTCGCCATCGACCAACACGCGGATCTCGCTTCCGTCGAGTTCAATCCGCAGCGAAAACCAGGTGTTCTTCGCGTAACTTTTTTCATTGCGTGCCAACACCTCGTAGTCCTCACCATCCTTCACCGCCAGAATCCGGAAGCGGCGCTGCAGATCGGCGGCCCACAAGTAGTGGTGCTGCTCGTCCTGCAACCGAAAGGCCAACCCAATCCCGTCGTCGTCGGCGGATTGAATCTCTGCCTCGATCACGCCGTCGCGAAAGTTGTCCCCGCGTTCGAAGATCCGCAGGGTTCCGTCGCGTTTGATCTCCGGGTCGTCGTCGGTGGCGCTGCCGAGGTAAATGTTCGAGCGCTGCGTCACGACGCCCGATGCGACCGACCAATCGCTCGGCGCGGCGCTCGGCTTCCCCGGCACGTCCCACACACGCCACGCTTCATCGTCCAGCGAGATCGTGTTGGGATCGATCGTGAATTCGGAATCGATGGAGCGACTGAGCTGGCCGTCGGGCGAAAAGTAGCGGGCCCTGAGCTTGGTGTTTTCGTCAATCGTCAGTGGCTCGTTATACGCCGGTGACGCCGCGTGCGGCGCCGAACCATCCAGCGTGTAACGGACGGTGCCTTCCCGCTGAGGATGATCCAGCCGTACCTGGACCGGCTCGGCGAACGCACCTCCGGCCGGTTCCATTGTCGGCGTGGACACCCCGATCGGTTCGAGCGCCATCCAGGACTGATTCAGGTAGCTGCAGGTGCATCCGGCCGATGCATCGGGGACCAACACCAGCCCGCCGGCAGGGATCGCGTTGATCCAGCATCCCGGGCGCATCCCGCCATAGTTCTGCGTCCCGTCCTGATCCACCAGGTCGTAATAGCCGAGCGTAGCTGAGCGATACACCATCAAATGACGCGAGCTGGCCAGCACGCCACAGCCATAGGAGCGGCTGAAGTCGAACGGTTGCTCCTCACCGGTGAGCAAGTCCCAGGCACCGCCCTGAGCATACACGGTGTAGTCGTTGATCAGCGGGCGGGAAGAATAGCGGGCGTCCTTCCGCCAGGTTCGCTCGCCATCGTCGGTGGAGAAGACACTGAGTTTGCCCCCGACTTCGGACGCCAAAGCGAACCGGGTGGGTTGATAGCTCATCAACAGCCGGCGGTGCTCGGGGCTGACGGCGAGCATCGTTCCATCGATGTCGTGTTCGTTGCGCCACCGCTGACGACCGTTCTCGGCGTCGAGCGCCAGCAGCACCCCGGGCGGATGGTCCTCCGCCTTGCCATCGCGGGTTCGGTCGAACGTGGCTTGCGGCCGGTCGATCAAGTAAACCCGCTCCGGTTCCACGGCGATTGCGTTGTGACGGATCGAGTCCTCGGCGTCGTACCGCCACTTCAGCTCGCCGCTGCGGGCATCCATCGCGAACAACGTTTGCGACTCGGTGAGCTGCTCGGACATGTCCCCGCCCGTCGCCCGATAACGGAACGTCACTTGGTGTCCGCGGTCGGCCAGCGACCCGTACAAGCGGTTTCCGTCCAACGCGATGTAGCCCCATGTGCCAGGCTCCCCGTTTGCCTGTTCTGGTGCGGGGAACGTTCCCAGCAGCTCGCCCGTCTCCCGATCCAATCGCAAACATTGGTCGTCGTGGCGGATGAAAACTCCCGCCTCCCCGACGCAGTAATTGCTTCCCGTTCCCGACACCCCCATCAGTTCGTCGCCGTCAAAAGCTTCCAGGATCCCCGGCAGTGGATACCGCCAGGCGACACGGCCGTTGTAGGCGTCGACACAAACCAGCTCATGGTTCCCTTCGTGGTACAGCAATCCGTTGTAGAACAGCGGCGCCGGCGGTCGACCGTGACGCTGGGGAACTTCAATGTCGACATCGCGATACCACAGCATCCCCAGCGGCCCTTGCAGCAACTCGTCGGTCGAGCAGAGCTGATTCGTCGCCGATGCGTATTGGTGCGTCCACTGACCGGCACCCTGCAGCGCCCCGCGAACCGTCTGCCGCATCTCGCCCGCGGGTCCAAACCGGGCGACGCCGCCGTAAGGACGCAGGCACCGCTGATACCCACGCGGCATCCGATCCGCAGTCGGTTCGGGGGACGCGTTTTCGCTGGCGTCGTCATCGCCAATTCCCGGTTCCAACGACCCGTCCGCGCTCCGCCCGGAGACGACGAGGTTGGCGAAGTAACGCGGGTGCGGCAGTCGATTCAAATCTTCGACGTGATGCACTGTCACGCGAGTTCCGTACAGCCCTGCCGCACGCAACCGCCGCCGGGCCTCCGCCACCGACGCGGCATCGTCATCGACCGCGTAGATCCGCAGCTCGCTGCGCCGTGCCAGTTCATACGCCAGCTGGCCATCGCCGCATGCGAAATCGAGACAATAGCCTTGGTGGACGTTTGCCTCGCGGAGTATCTCTTCGGCTGCAGTTTCGATCGCCGGGTTCTCGGGCCACAACGATTCCGGTTCGGGTTGACGATGAACCACGGTCGCCTGGCTGTCGGAACGATCCGGCTCCGTTGACGGTGCTGCTGGCGTCTTGTCCTCCGTGAAGCCGAACAGCCATCCCGTATCGGTGCTCGCCACCAATCGGCCGTTGGATGCGGCCAAGCCGTAAACCGTTCCCTCGACCTCGTGGCGGCTGACGACCTCGCCCGACTCGCGATCGAGCACGGTCACGGCGCCGTCTCCGCCGGCGACCACGGTCGGCCCGGCGGCGATGAGTGACGTTCCACCATCGACGTCGTCGGTCGTCCACGCCGGCTGCAATCCCCAGGTTTCACGATCGTTGCCGCGCCGATCGGTCTTGGTCTGCCGCACCCAGCGATAGGCGATGACTTGGCCGCGTGTCGAACGGATCAGCCCTCCGGGGACGGAAACCATGGGACCGTCCCCCAGGTTCTCCGCCTCTTGGCCGCTGGCGGCGTCGAATGCGATCCCGCTGTTGAAGAACATCGGCCCGACCGCCATCGTCGCGAACCCGCCACGCTTTCCGTAGCGTTGCAGATGAAAATATTCGAACTCCCCGCTCGCCAGATCGAACGAGGCGGGAACCGCACGGCCGGTCGGTAACAGCAACCGCGCGTTCTCCTCTCCACCCTCCTTTTGGTCGCCGTCGAGCTGCTGCGCCGCTGCGTCCCCGGCAGGTCCAGGGAATGGAACGTTCGTCGCGTCGGTCTCGGAGACGACGAGGTAGCCTTGGGCGGACACGCCACTTTCTGCATTCGCCCCGCCGTGCGGCTGCGGCATGTCGATCGCGCCCGAATCGTCGTTGGTCCATACCGGCTCGCCCGTCGCCGCCTGCAGGGCGTGGACGAAGATCTCGTCGGTCGGCCAAATCCCCGCTGCGTAGTAGACGACATCGTCGATCACCACCGGAGCTCCGCGGGCCGGCCACTTGGAAATCAGCTGCTCGTTCCCCAGACGCAAACTGTCATCCAGCCCGCCCCGGTGCTTCCAAACAACGTTGCCGTCGAAGTCCAGGCAGTACAGGAACCCGTCGTCACTGATCACCAACAGCCGATCGTTCCACACCGTGGGGGCGAAACGGATCGGTCCATCGGCGACGAAGATCTCCGCCCCCTGGCCGGTCGACGCATCGAGCCGGTAGACCGCGTGGTTGGCGGAATGACCGAAGAAAACCGAACCGTCCGCCATCACCGCGTGCGTGGCCTGGTCAAACGACATCCGGCCGCTGCGAGGCCAGGCCGGGTCCGGCGCGCCTGCCTCATACCGCCATGCCATCGCCAGCGGGCCCGGCAACGCTTCGGGGCTGTAGCCGGAGCGGGTGGCGTCAGCCCGATATGTCGGCCAATCCGCCCGTCCGGTCGCTGCCAACGCAACGATCGAGAACAAGCCAACGAAGACACAGGAAAAACGGTGGGACGACTGCAGAGCGGCAGCAGGCAACAACATAACGGAACTCAATGCGTGACAGTTGCAAACGGGGTGACCGGGCGTCCCCTTTTCCGACCAATCTTAACCGATCAACCTGTTACAATCCGCCCTGCTTCGTCAATGTTTCAACGAACCGATCGACGGCACGTCACCACGAACCTACTGAAGACGAGCGATGACCGCGAACGACCCCGCGCCCACGGGCCAACCTGGTGCCGCCCCCCCGGAACACGCGACGCAGGGCTCTGGAGTCTCTGCGACGTCGGCGGGGGGCGATGCGGCACCAGGGGAAAACGCGACCCCCGCGACCGGAGTGACGTTGGAGCTAACCGGCCCCTTGGAGCGCGTTGTCGGCTGTGGCGAAGTGACGATCCCGGCCGAGGCGGAAGACCGGCTGGGGCGGGTCGTCGGGGGACTGGTGCGACAGTACCCCGATGCGGCCACCTTGCTCGCCGAAGCATCTTTCTTTGACCATCGCGAGGGATCGTTTCCTCCCGGCTTTCTCGTCATCCGCGACGGCGCCGCGATCGCCGCGCGTCTGGAGACCCCCGTCGCCGCCGGCGAACGTTTGACGTTGATGCCGATGATCAGCGGAGGGTGACGATGGGTCAGGCGAATTCAGGAGGCGAGGTGTCGAGAGGAGAAAACGCTCCGGCGCCAGAGTTGTCGGAGGAGGAGCGTGAAACGTACGCCTGGCAGTTGGACGTCCGCGACTTTGGCGAGGCAGGGCAGCGCCGGTTGAAGGGTTCGAGCGTCCTGGTCAGCCGCGTCGGGGGCCTCGGTTCCGTCGTTGCCTACGAGCTCGCCGCCGCCGGCGTCGGCCGGCTGATTTTAGCCCATGCCGGCACGGTCAAGCCGCCGGACCTGAACCGCCAACTGCTGATGACGCACGATTGGCTGGGCAAACCGCGAATCGAATCGGCGGCGCGGCGGTTGAAGGAGCTCAATCCGCGATTGGAGATCGTCAGCGTTGCGGAAAACATCTCGGTCGCGAACGCTGACCGGCTGGTCGGTATGGCCGATTGTGTTGTTGACGCCGCACCGTTGTTTCAGGAGCGGTTGGCGATGAACGACGCCGCCGAGCGGCGGGGGATCCCTGTGGTGGAAGCGGCGATGTACGAGCTGGAAGCCTCCTTGACGGTGATTCACCCACCGGAGACCGCGCGTTTTCGCGAGCTCGTCCCCGACGTGCCTGCCGGTTGGAAACGCCGCTTCCCCGTCTTCGGCGCCGTCAGCGGCAGCGTCGCCTGCCTAGCCGCCATGGAAGCGATCAAGCTGCTCGCCGGCTTCGGAGACCCCTTGAAGAACCGGATGCTTCGGATGGACCTGAGAACGATGCAGCTGACCACAATCCGGTTCGGGCAAGCGGATGGCATGGGGCGCTAGAGCCTAGTCGATCACTTTTTCGCGTATGAAGTCGGGGCGGGGGTCGCGTTTGCCTTGTTTGTCACAGGTGAAATATTCGCTGACGTAACGCATCGGCGCGCGGCTTTCCGGGGTCTTGAAGCGGTCACCTTTCTGTAGTACCGGCCGGTCCTCTTCCATCCGTCCGAACTGCCGTGTGCCGGCCGCCTGGCAAGGGAACCAATGCCCGTTACCCTCGGGGTCGTGCAGATAGAATTCCGGGTAACAGTGTCCGGGGATCCAGACCATGCGTGCGGGAATGCGCGCGTTGCGGCAGAGGGCGACGAACAGGCTGGTCAACTCCTCGCAGTCCCCCTCGCCGTCGCGAAGGGCCTCCGACGCGCTGCGGATCGGGCCTTCCGTATAGGTCACCTGATCGCGCACAAAGTCGTAGATCTGTTCGACGCGTTGCCAATCATTGTCGGCCTCCATCTCCGCGATCTCTTTGGAGGCGTTCCGCAAGCGAACGTGGGAGGCATCGATGTAGGGACTGTTCCCCATGTACCGTCGCAGCTCGCGCGGTGTTCGGCTGGGAATCTGCAAGTCATCGGTTTCTTCGGGAGCCAAGATGTGGCGCCGCTCGATCTCAAACTCAAAGACCACTTCTGCAGTTTGGCCAGCGGTGATGCGGGGGATTTGCAGCACGATCTGGCGAGCCCCGCCGAGCAGATCCCGTGATTTCCAGGCTTGGACGAGCCGATCGACCGATTGTCCGCTCAGCCGGACGTTTTGCTCCGGCCATTCCATCGGGATCGGGAAGGTCGCGATCACGCGGCTGCACGTGACGGGTGACTCCAGCTGCATCCCGATTTTCCAACGCGACGTTTCCGTCTCGCCATAGCTGACCCGCGATGCGGCCCCCCACGTGACTTCGTCGTAATCGGGAGAGGTGGGAGGATCATCGGCAAAGGTCTCGGCGGCCGGGCCGACCAGGCTCGCGGCACCACCGGCGGCGAAGGCGAGCGCCGTCCGCCGATCGATCGGGTTGTCAAACATGGTAGGAATCGCCGTGGGGACCAGGTCTTGAGATGCGAGAAACGACGACGACGGCCGAAGGCAATCGTGCGACAAGGTCGCCCGGCCTTCGGCCGTCGTTCGCTAAGCTGCCCCCCGCAGTTTAGTTCGTCGTTGCGAGCGATTCGAATGAATTGACGCTCGCAGAGTCATTGGGGTTCGGACGGCAATTGGGGCGGCGGGACCGATTCGCCATCGATCCGTACGCCGTCGCTCGCGCGCGGGTTAAAGTCGTCTGACATAATGACCTCGTCGCCGTAGATCACCCCGGAGTACGGGTCGCCACCGCCGCCGTAGCCAAGGTTGACGCTACCACAGCTGCAATCAGCACCGGAGCCGACACAGTCGCCACAGGTCGGGGCGCCGGTGAAGCCTCCCGGCTGCGGCGAGGCGTAGGGGGGAGCGTAGGGCGAAACTCCTTGTTGCCCCGGGGCCTGCGGCGCCGAGCCGTAAACGGGCCGCGAACCAGGGGCGGGGGCGAACGGGTTGAGAGCCTGACCGGCGGTCGACACGCGGTTGCATAAACCGCAGCGTGCCCCGCGGCCGAACAGAAAGCTCTGCATCCCGCTACAACCGGTACTGACCAGCAACAGTGTCGCAACCGACACGACCGGGAAAATTCGAGCGTTCATCTCAGATTCCTTCAGTGGCAAAGCGAGCGTATTCGTTGGCCCCGGATGAAGGACCGCTCAAAAATAAGCCGCCTCGCGCGTTGTGCAAACGCAACCTCGTTTTTTTTCAGCAACAATTCGTTGTCGCTAGACAACGCAGTCCCTGAGCATTCCATCGGGAGCTCTGGCGGCTTCCCTCTGCAGCCCAGATTTAAGTACCGAACGCCATGTCACACCCTCCTCGATCCAACCGCTGTCCGATCGTGGTCATGATCCTGGCGATCCTGCTCGCTGCGGAACCGTCTCGATCGGCGGACACGGCCAATGGCAATGATGTTCCCGCGAGCGACAATGGTGTTCCCGCGAGCGATTCCTCCGGCGACCGCTTGTGGGTGATCAGTACGCGACATTTGTGCGGGGGAACCTACCGAGCCGATTTGGAAACCCCGTCGCTTCGCATCCACCGCCTCGACGTGCGCGGCCGCCTCGTCCGCTCGGGGGTGGAGGAGTACGCAGCGTCTCGCGGCCCTGCCCGCCCTGTGGTGATTTACGTCCACGGCAACCGAATTGACTCCACCGAGGCGATCGCGCGGGGGCTGTTCGTCTATCGCCAGGTGGCCCGAAGCTGTTATCCGCAAGGCCCGGTCGACTGGGTGATTTGGAGTTGGCCGAGCGAACAGCGAGGAATCCTGCTCGGCGACGCTCGCCAGAAGGCAAGGCGGACCAACGTGGAGGGGTTGTACCTGGGTTGGCTGTTGCGAATGCACACGGCGTCGCGACAGCCGACGACGCTGATCGGCTACAGTTTCGGCGCCCGGATTGTCTCCGGCGGGTTGCACTCATTGGCCGGAGGTGCCTTGTCGGGGCGAGCGCTTCCGGGCGAAGCGGCCGAAGGCGCCGGGTTCAGCGCGGGGATGATCGCCCCCGCTCTGGAGAACGACTGGCTCTCGCAGCGGGGCTACCACCGCCTGGCAACACGAAACCTGGAACAACTGACGGTCTTGTACAACCGCCGAGACGCGGTGTTGAGGAACTACTGGCGGATCGACCGGATTCGCAATGCGGACGCATTGGGTTATACCGGCCCGACCTCCTTCGCGCCCCGTTTCGACGGGTCGCGGCTGCCGGTCCGCTCGCGGGATTGCGGAGCGGTTGTTGGATTTCACCACGACGAACTCACGTATTACGATCGTTCCTGCGGCGCGGGGGCGGAAATGGCAAGGGTGCTGAAGGTGGCAGCTTCGACGATCCCCGCCCTGGACGAAGAGGCGGTGGCAGCGGAATGACCGATGAATGACGCGATCGGGCCGCGGTTTTCAGAGCATGTCGCGTATTGGTCGGGCCAGTGGCGGCCATTTGGTGAGATTGGCATCGCCCCGGATGACCTCGGGTTTCGCCAAGGCGCGACTGCGGTCGAGCGGCTCCGGACCTACGGGGGCGAAGTCTTTGAGCGTCCGGCCCATCTCGATCGTTGGCAGCGGACCGTCGAGGAGATCGGGATCGCGGGGCTACCCGATCACGGCGAGCTCAGCGGACTGTTCGATGAGCTGCTGACCCGGAACGTCGATCTGGTGCGCGCCGAGCACGACGTCGGGATCACCCTCTTTGCGACTCCCGGCCGGAGCGGCGGCGAGCATCCCACGCTCGGGTTGCATCTAAACCGACTCGACTTCTCCCGGATCGAGCGTTGGCGGACCGCCGGTCAACCACTGGTGATCACCGACGTGGTGCAACCCGATCCGGCAACGTGGCCGCGGGGGATCAAGGTCCGGAGCCGGCTGCATTATTACTTGGCCGACCGCCGGGCTCGAGAGCGGGAGGCGGGAGGCATGGGGATTCTGCTCGACCAGGACGGGACGTTGACCGAGACGGCGGCCGCTAATATCGCGATCATCGAAGCAGGTAAGATCATCTCCCCTCCGCCCGATCGGGTGCTCGGCGGAATCACCCAGCAGATCGCCGAGCGGCTGGCGGTGGAGGCTTCGATTCCCTGGGACAAGGAGCCGCTGGAGACCGAGCGGGCTCGGGGGGCCGAGTCGGTGCTGTTGATGGGGACCGATGCCGGGCTCTGGTTCGCCTGCCGGATCGATGGGCGGCCCCTGGGAGCGGGACCGACCTTTCGCACCTTGCTCGCCGAATTTGATCGCCTGACCGCTCGTCGATGAGCGGTGCGGGCAGATGATCC
>CAYWXT010000123.1:0-15489 GCA_964462125.1 uncultured Pirellulaceae bacterium
GTTCGGCGATCCATCGTGAAGCCTCAAGCTTTTGATTCTGGCTCCCCTCTCCCCCAGCTTGCCTGGGGGAGAGGGGAGCCAGAGTGGATCAGTCAAGTCACCGTCAATTTTGAAATTCTATGAACCACGTTCTGACCCGACGCTTACCATCGATTCGCCAGCCCAGGGATAGGGTGAGGGCGATAAGGAAGTGCGTCAGTTATTTCCTGATCGTTGCTAAGGCCGCGGGCTTGCGCCGATGCGTTAAAATGGCCACGCCAACTGCCAACTGAAATCTAACCCCTCGGCTGTTTTTTTGAAGTCGACTTCATTGCCTGAGGTTTTGAGCGTTTGCATGACGTTGCCCACGGCGGGGAAGCCTCAGCAGGGGATCTTCGTCTATCGGCGTCTGCAGGCGATGTCGCGACGACTGTCGGTGCGGGCGCTGCGTCCCCAGCCGTGGTTTCCATGGCTTCGCGGCGATCGGCTGGACCCGCCGCCGCACGGTTTGGACTTTCCGATGGACGGTCGGCGGATGCTGTACCTGCCGGGAATCGCGAAATCATTCGATGGGCGGTGGATGGAACGCTGCATCCTGCGGTGGATCGATTCTGTGAAGCCTGACCCGCAGTTCACGCTTCTCGATGCCCATTTCGCCTATCCAGAAGGGGTCGCGGTACACCGTGCTGCCAAACGGTTGGGGCTTCCATTCATCGTGACACTGCGCGGCGTGGAGGAGGAATGGTTGCGGTTGCCCAGGGTGCGGAGTCAGATCTCTCGGGCGCTGCAGGACGCGTCAGGTGTGATTGCGGTCAGCGAGTCCATGCGCACGGCAGCGGCTGGTGTGGGGATGGACCCGGAGCGGATCCGAGTGATCGGCAATGGCTGCGACAGAGCGGTCTTTTATCCGGGGTGTCAACGTACCGCGCGCGGGAAGCTGGGGATTTCGGAGCGAACGACGCTGCTCGCCTCGGTCGCGAACATCAAGCATGTGAAGGGACACGATGTTCTCGTCGACGCGCTCAGCCGATTGCCGTCGTCGATGGATTTCGAGTGGATTTGCATCGGGGCAGAGGAGCAACCCGAGTTTGCGGAGCGTGTCCGCCAGCAGATCAACGACGCTGGTCTGACGACGCGAGTTCGTTTCATTGGGCCGCGTTCGCCAGCCGAAATCGCAGATTATCTCCGAGCCGCGGACGCCTTTGTTTTAGCAAGCCGCCGGGAAGGGTGTTGCAACGCGATACTCGAAGCGATGGCGTGTGGGACACCGGTCGTGGCGACGGCGGTTGGGGACCATTTGTCGCTGGCCCAACGGTTCGCGGGGATTCGCGTAGCCGATTCGGAAGATCCCACAGCGTTTTGTGAAATGCTGTCGGCGACCCTTCAGGGGCAAGTGACGATGCCCGAATCGGACGGGCTGCAGTTCGAACCCCGATCGTGGGACGAGGTGGCTGACGATTGCATCGATGTGATCCGCACGGCGACTTCGAACGGGGATGGATGGGGTGTGAAATGAGGCGCGGGCTGCATGTGTCGATGACGCGACTGGCCCGCGATTAGCGCCGGATGTCGTTTCCCCGGAGAAGGCCCCCGCCCGTAACGGGGGCCCTGGGTTTTTACCCGGAAGGGTTTTCAAGGCAGTAGCCGGCGCGCTCGGTTTTTACCCCGAAGGGGTTCCAAGATAGTGGTCGGCGCGCTCGGTTTTTACCCCGAAGGGGTTCCAAGATGGTAGCCGGCGCGCTCGGTTTTTACCCCGAAGGGGTTTCAAGATGGTAGCCGGCGGTCGCGCAGCGCACCGCCGGTAGACGTCGCACCTCACGCGCCGCCGACCCCGAAGGGCGTCGCAGATCGGCGCTGCGGAAAACGGGTGGCGGCGCCAGATCGATTGATGATGGGACCCGTCTCGGCGCCTCCGTCTGTGATCCCTTCGGGATCAATGTATCGTGTGGGGAGACGCATTCCGTGGGTGGCGCTGCGCTTACCCACGGCTACCGTCTATGATCCCTTCTGGATCGTGGCCGGGCGCGATGACGTCGCACCTCACGCGCCGCCGACCCCGAAGGGCGTCGCAGATCGGCGCTGCGGAAAACGGGTGGCGGCGCCAGATCGATTGATGATGGGACCCGTCTCGGCGCCTCCGTCTGTGATCCCTTCGGGATCAATGTATCGTGTGGGGAGACGCATTCCGTGGGTGGCGCTGCGCTTACCCACGGCTACCGTCTATGATCCCTTCTGGATCGTGGCCGGGCGCGATGACGTCGCACCCCACGCGCCGCCGACCCCGAAGGGCGTCGCAGATCGGCGCGCTCGGTTTTTACCCCGAAGGGGTTGCAAGACGGCAGCCGGCGGTCGCGCAGCGCACCGGCCGGTAGGCGGTTCGCCGTGTGTTTGGAGGACCGCCAACGCTCCGGGTTAGCCCCGGCGTGTAGGGAGGCCCGTGGTTAGCGCCATCGGCTCAGGGGTATCCTGCGTGTGCCACATCCGTTTCGGCGAAACGGATGTACTTGGCTCGCCGGGGTGGATCGTGGACACTAAACAAAGGGTGAAGGATTGAAAGCGTCCGGGAAAATTCTTGCTGGTGGCACCGTGATTGTCGCAGCTGGGATGATGTATGGCTCATGGGCTCCATTTGAGCTGCGTTCCACAACCATGTCCGATGTTTGGGACGTCTACTGGAACGCGGAATCGCTGCGTCCATCTTCACGGTCCGATGCCGCGGCAAACGTGGGCTTAGCCATCCCATTCTCGATTCTGCTGACGACCTTCCTTCATTTCTTCCACAGGTCGCTGGCGTGGCGTTGCTTTTCGGTGGCTGTTGTGATCGCGGCCACGACGCTGCTCAGTTTGATTCTCGAGTTTGGCCAGGGGTGGTTTGGGCACCGTGTCCCGTCGGTGCAGGATACCGTTGCCCAGTTGACCGGCGCCGCGTTCGGATGTGTCGCTGGGTGGTGGGCGGCGCCGCGCGTCGTGGGGGCGCTGGACGAGCTGAGCAACGCCCCACAGCGGTCGCTTCGCATTCAGGCGGCTACCACGTTGGCCGCCATGTTGACGTTGCTGTGGTCCATCTTGCCCGGCCAGATTATCGTGTCCCCGGTTGACTATGCCCGCAAATGGTCTCGCGGCCAGATCGAGCTGGTCCCGTTCACGTTACTGGACCCGTGGAGCTGGGACGCGATCTACCAGGCTGGCTGGAACGTGATCCTCGGCATCCCGTTGGGGTTATGGGGGTACCATACCTTTCGGGTCGTCGGGCGGAGGCCACTGACAGTTCCCGGCCAATTTCTATTGCTGCTTGGACTCGGCCTGCTGCCGGAAGTG
This sequence comes from uncultured Pirellulaceae bacterium, assembly GCA_964462125.1. Lineage (GTDB taxonomy): Bacteria > Planctomycetota > Planctomycetia > Pirellulales > Pirellulaceae > JAWLFY01. The sequence continues at coordinate 3,298 of CAYWXT010000123.1, forward strand.
TTACAGCTTTTCGTCGCCAAACGATTTACGTCCGCAACTGATGCGATTTTTGTAACCATGGGAACGGCAATCGCTTTTTATTCAGCCCGGTGGGCGTGGGGCGATCGCGAGATCGATGGGGCGGACGAATCCTTGCGAGGGCACGGGGGCGGGAATGGGTGGTTCCGCGATCCTGCGGTTTGGTTTGCATTCGCCGTCGCATTTCTGATGTTATTGTGCCTCGTCGCCTGGTTCCCATTCGAGTTTGTCACCGAGTCGACGGAGCTGAAGGAACGGCTGAACGAGATTGCGGCGAATCCATTCTCGGACTATCGCGGCTCGAACTTCCAACTCCTGTTCGGTACACTTCGAACCGCTGCTTTGGCCGGCATTTTGGGCACCCTGGCGGGAGTGGCGGTCGGATGCATTGTCAATCGGCGGTTGCGGGTGGTCGCGTTCAGTCTTCTCCTTTCAGCGGCGATCATGGCGTCGTTCGGCATTGAGCTCGGACAGATGCTGGAAAGTTCGCGGACGGGTGGAGCCGGGGGCTTTTTCACTCGGGTGTTGGGGATGTGGGTGGGATCGGCGGTTGGGATGATGCTGATGCGGGGTTCAGCCGATTCAACAGCGGGTGGTTCAGGAAAACGAGGTCTGATTGCATCGGGCCATGCAAAGAGTTGACTGCAGGGCCATGGCTTGATGCGAATTCTGTTTCTGCAAAAACGGCTCGTTCTGCCAGCGAACACGGGGGGCAAGATCCGCACCCTGAACGTGCTGCGGCATCTCGCTCAGTGGCATGAGATCACCTACCTGAGCAATCTGTTGAAGGAAGAACGGGAATCGCTCGATGACATGCGGCAACTCGGGTTGCAGATGGACTCGATACCTTGGCACGAGTCACCGCGGCGGAGCATTCGCTTTGCTGCCGCTGCGATGGCGAACTTGGTGTCACCGAACCCGTTGAATGTGGACAAGGATTTTGATCCGCGACTGCGAAGTCGGGCGGAGGAGTTGATCCGAACGCAGCCGTTTGATTTGGTGATTTGCGACTTTGTCCAAATGGCTCGTAATGCGATTGGATTATCGCCGCGGTCGATTTTGTTTCAGCACAACGTCGAGGCGGAGGTGTTTGCGAGACAGTCTCAGCGGTGTCGGGGTCCGATGCAGTGGTATCTGCGTCACCAGGCGAGCAAGATGCGGCGGTTCGAAGGGGAGGCGGGGCGTCAGTTTTCCCGAGTGGTGGCGGTCAGCGACCGCGACAAGCGGCAATTCGAGTCGCTGTACGGGTGGGATCACGTTTCGGTGATCGATACCGCCGTGAATACCGAACATTTCCGGCCTGTGGCGACGGAGCGATCGGAGTCGGGCCACGTGGTCTTCGTCGGTTCGATGGATTGGCCGCCGAACGTCGATGGGGTGGTCCACTTCGCCCGCCGCATCTGGCCATTGGTCCGGCAGCAGCATCCCGCAGGACGCTTCACCGTCGTTGGCCGCAATCCGCCGGCCGCGATACGAGCCTTGTCCGGACAGGGTGGCGTGGAGGTCACGGGCAGCGTTCCCGACACACGCCCCTATTTGGCGCAGGCAAGCGTTGGGATTGTCCCCTTGTACGCGGGCGGGGGAACGCGATTGAAGATATTCGAAATGATGGCGTCGAACCGAGCGGTGGTGAGCACCTCGCTCGGGGCCGAAGGGCTCGGCCTGGCCGACGGGCGCGAACTGCTGATCCGTGATGATGATGACGGGTTCGCGGAGGGGGTGGCGTCGCTGTTGAAGGATGCGGCGCGGCGCGATGCGCTTGCGCGCTGCGCGTTGGCACGCGTGGTCGAGCAACATTCGTCGCAGGCGGTGGCGCGTCAGTTCGATCAGATCTGTCACGAGGTCGCTGAAACATCGTAACGCCAACGCGCCAGCGTGCGGCCTGTGGTTCCTGCAGCAGCCGATGCGTGTAACGCCGCCGGCTCGCGCCGATGCGTTAGGATCCAAAATTACTCCGAAAGGCGGCGAAGTCGAGTAGGTTGATGGCGCCGTCACCATCGGCATCGAGGTCGCGGCGATAGCCTGAGTCACCGATCGATGAACCGAACGCAGCCCGGAACGCGGCGAAGTCGAGTATGTTGACCGTGCCGTCGCCGTCGGTATCGCCGAACTTGCGAAAGAAGTCGTCCGCATCGCCAGCGCCGAACTGGAAATCATCACCCGGGGTCCCGTCGGCGTTACCATCGAGTTGCACTCCGTCCGCCGTCACCAGGGCTGCATCGATGTGCAATTCGTAGTTGCCATCGGCCAGTGAGCCGGCCTCGGTAACGGTGTCACCGGGAAGGAACGTGAACGAGACGACGCTTTGGCCGTCGATCTCATTGACGACTTGCTCGAAAGCGGCGTCTTGGCCGGAGCCGATTTCCACGAAGCGGAACGGACTCCCCCCGAGCTCGTCCAGCTCCACGATCCGATCGAACGTGACGGTGATTTCGTGGATCGATGAACGACTGGGGCCGCCGTCGTTGATCATGACGTCTTCGACCTGCGGTGCGGTTGCGTCATTGGGCTGCACCGCTTCGTAGGCGCCCACATCGACTTCCGGGCCTTGCGGTCGAGCCGTGCCGTCGCGATCGGCGGAGACCGTTTCGATCGTGACCCCCGCGTCGATCAGCGTGGAGTTGGCGGAAAGCTGGTAATCGTTCGCCGCCACGTCGAGGAAGTCGCTGGGAGTCGCTAACCGATTGCTCGGATCGCTCGCGACACCGGGAACGCTGTCGAGAAACGCGTTGTTGCGAACGTCCCAGCTGTCGCGCCCCCCGTCCCCTCCAGCGAACTGGAGTTGTCGCGTGATCCCGTCCCCGAAGGTCGAATGGTAAACGTTCAGGTTGGCGAGATCGTCTTCGGCCCGGATCGCCTTGTCCAGATCGTGCATGACGGCGTTTTGGATCGTCACGTTCGCATTGCCGCGGCTGCCTCGGAGCCGGAACCCGATCTCACTGTCGTAAACCGTCACGCCGTCGAATACCGCCTCGATCTTTTCTTTCATGTTGAAAGCCGCTCGGTTGCCGATGAACCCGTCGGCGACCCAGCCATGAGCGAGCACGTTGCGGATCGTGATCTTCATCCGCTCGGCGGATTCCCAGTCGTCCTTGACAACTTTGGTATCGACCGCATTTTCCCCGGGACGCTGCCCAGCGAACCACAAGTCATTGAAATCCTCCTCGAGCGGGTTGGTCCAGAAGTGGCTGTCCTCGATCAGAATGTCGGTGGTGATCTGTCGGTCGCGGTCCGGATCGGCCTGGAAGGAATCCCCCGAAACGTGATGGATATCGGTGTTCCGGATGGTGACCCCGCGGGTATCGGCGATGACGATTCCGTGCGCATCCCGCTGGTCGGTGAACGAACCATTCAGGAAGTGGTGGATATGCAGACCGTCGATCAGGAGCCCGTCGACATCGGTCGCATCAATGCCATCGCTGGTCCCATTGCGGACAACCATGTCGCGCAGCACCACCGAATGGGCGTTACGAACGCGGACCGCATCGCCAGATAACCTCGCCCGATCGACCGTCAGTTCTTCAAAATGGGTGAACCCTCCCCGGACGGTCAGTCGCTGTAGAATCGGCGACTGCCCGTCCCCGTAGACGCCGAAAGTGATCGGTTCGCTTGCGGTTCCCGAATCAGAAACGGTCAAAGGCGCATCCCACGTCGAGCCTCTTCGAAAGAAAACCTCGTCGCCGGGCTCAAGTGTTGTGCTTTCCAGCTTGGACAGCGATGCCCAAGGTGCCGTCTGCGAATCGCCAGTGTTCAGATCGTCTCCATCGATCGCGTCGACGAAATAGGTGGCGAGTACCCGCCGCGTCTCCAATGACTGGAACGACAGATGTCGTCGGCGGCTCCGATTGCCACGCTGATTGGTGCCGCGGGAGAAGGGACGCTGGGGGGGAACAACATCGATCAGCGGCATGATTCATCCATCCTGTGGATCATTTATTGGGGGAGCAAGGATCGCTGAGAGTTTGCGAACGTGATGCGATCTGCGGTCGCTTGGCCTCCGGGTGTCAACGCGTGGTCCATGCCAAGCGATTCGATGTCGAGGCATCGGCGCCAGCCGGCGGCCTTACGCGATCCGCTGGTGCAGGAACCATAGGCCGCACGCTGGCGCGTTGGCGTTAACATGCCGGGGCTACCTTTTGATCATGCACAGGTGCCCCGCTTCGTGAAAGGCAGGAACTCGGTTTTTTCGGCAACTACGTCCTGGCAGGCGACTGGGGGAGAAGGTTGGTGACGTTTCAGTTTTCAGTTGGCAGGACTCGCTCGGTCGACCACCGACCACCGACTGACGACTTTCTACAGGCTGATGGCTTTTTGGACGGCTTGGCCCATTTCGGCGGGCGTGGGGGCGACGACGATGCCGGCGGCTTCTAACGCGGCGACCTTTTCTTCCGCTGTTCCCTTGCCGCCGCTGATGATCGCTCCTGCGTGACCCATCCGCTTGCCTGGAGGGGCCGTCCGGCCAGCGATGAAGGCGGCCACCGGCTTGCTCATGTGCTCTTTCACATACGCCGCTGCCTCCTCTTCGGCTGAACCGCCGATCTCACCGATCATCAAGATCGCTTCGGTCTGCTCGTCCTCCTGGAACCGGGCCAGCAGATCGATGAAGCTGGTCCCCACGATCGGGTCGCCGCCGAGCCCGACGCAGGTGCTCTGGCCCAGATTCAGGTTGCTGGTCTGCCAGACCGCTTCATAGGTCAGCGTCCCACTGCGGCTAATCACACCCACCTTGCCCGGATTGTGGATGTAGCCGGGCATGATCCCGATCTTGCAGCCGCCTGGAGTGATCACCCCAGGACAGTTCGGTCCGATCAAGACCGAGTCGCTCGCCCGTACCGTCTCGTACACCCGGACCATATCAAGCGTCGGTATCCCTTCGGTGATCGCGCAGATGACGCGGATCCCAGCATCGATCGCTTCCAGGATCGCGTCGGCCGTGAAGGGGGGCGGGACGAAAATCATCGTCGCGTCGGCGCCCGTTTCCAACACCGCCTCTTCCACCGTGTCAAACACCGGCAACCCCTCGACCTTCTGGCCCCCCTTGCCCGGTGTGACCCCGCCAACCATCTGCGTCCCATACTCCTTGCAGCCTTTGGCGTGGAACGAGCCAGCGCTGCCAGTGATGCCTTGGCAAATGACTCGGGTGTTCTTGTCGACCAGAATGCTCATTTTTTGTTCTTCGTTGTTCGTTGTTCGTTGTTTTGGTTGTTGGTTGGATGAGTTTTTGGTGGATCTTCTGCCTACTGCCTACTAGGTCTGTCAGAAAACACCCATCGCACCATGATTCGAAGTGCGGCCGCCCTCCTAGTAACTACCCTCCCGCGAGCGGGAGCGTGATGATTGTCGCTTCGCGAGCGTCGTTCGCGTTTTCTGACAGAGCCTAAACTGACGTGGCGGCGACGATTTTCTTGGCGGCATCGGTCAGGTCGATGGCGTTGATGATCTCGACGTCGCTGTCGGCGAGCATCTTCCGTCCCTCCTCGACCTCGGTTCCTTCTAACCGTACGACGAGGGGAACGTTGAACCCGACCTCCTTGCTGGCACCGATCAAGGCCGAGGCGATGGTGGTGCAGCGGGCGATTCCGCCAAAAATGTTGACCAACACCCCTTTGCAATGGGGATCGCCGAGCAGAATCCGGAAGGCCTCGGTTACCTGCTTCGTGTTCGCTCCACCGCCGACGTCCAGGAAGTTCGCTGGCTCGCCACCGTGGTATTTGATGATGTCCATCGTGGCCATGGCGAGGCCGGCACCGTTGACCAGGCAGCCGATGTTGCCGTCGAGTTTGACGTAGCTGAGCCCCGCGTCGCTGGCCCGCACCTCGGCCGGGTCCTCCTCGCTCAGGTCGCGTAGTGCCAGCAAATCCGGGTGCCGGAACAGGGCGTTGTCATCAAAGGTGATCTTGGCATCCAGGGCGACCATCTCGCCGGTGCTGGTGATCACCAGCGGGTTGATCTCGGTGAGCGAGCAGTCGTAGTCGACGAAGAACCGGCACATCGCGGTCATGAACTGGTACGCTGCCTTGGCCGCGCCGCCGTGGATGCCGAGCTTCTTGCACAGCTTGCGGACCTGGAACGCATCCAGCCCGAAGGCCGGATCGAAGTGTTCCTTGTGAATCAGCTCGGGGGTCTCTTCCGCGACCTTTTCGATCTCCACGCCCCCTTCGGTGCTGACCATCAGCACCGGTTTGGCCGCGGCACGATCGAGGACGATCCCGAGGTAAAGCTCGCGGGCGATATCGCAGCCGGCTTCGACCAGGACGCGAGAGACCGTCTTGCCTTCCGCCCCGGTCTGGATCGTGACCAGGGTTTTCCCCAGCAATCCGGCGGCGGCGGCTTTCGCTTCCGCAGGGCTGCGGACGAGGACGACGCCTTTCTGGTCGGGGTCATCGAGGATGCTTCCCTTGCCACGCCCGCCCGCGTGGATCTGGGCCTTGACCACCGCCACGGGGCTCCCGAGTTTTTCGAACGCCTCCAGCGCCGCGTCGGGAGTTTCCACCATGTAGCCGTCCAAAACCGGCACCCCAGCTTGGCGAAACAACTCTTTGCCCTGATATTCGTGAATCTTCATAGACGGTTGTGGCGTTGGTGTGAGTGGGTAGGCTCGGGGGAGGAAAAGGGGCCAAGCATCGCTGCGACGGTCCAGAATATAGGGGGCGAAGGCGTCCCGAGAAACCACCGGATTCAAGATGGCACTGCTCGTACTTCTGGACCGTGACGACAATGTCGCGGTCGCAACCGAACCGATTTCTCCAGGGCAACCGTTGTCGGTCGGGTCGCACGCCTTTCAGGCTCGGGGGCAGATCCCGGCGGGACATAAAGTCGCGGTCACGGCGATCGCTGCGGGGCAACCGGTGACCAAGTACGGCCAGCCGATCGGGGTGACGACGGTCGAGGTCGAAGCGGGACAACACGTCCACTCGCACAACTTGACCGACCAGCACACGATCGACGCCAACATCGTCACGACCGAGCCGCCAGCCCCCCCACCGCCACTGGACCGCACCTTCCAGGGTTTCCATCGGCCCGACGGGCGAGTGGGGACGCGGAACTACGTGGCACTGATCTCGACGGTGAACTGCAGCGCCAGCGTTTGCCATAAGGTTTTGGAACGTTTCGACGCGGAGCGGATGCAGCGGTGGCCGAACGTCGATGGCGTCTTCGCCGCAACGCACACCACCGGCTGCGCCCTGCAGTACCACGGGACCAAGCATCAGATGCTCGGCCGGGTGCTGGCCGGCTATGCCGATCACCCCAACGTCGGCGGCTGTCTGGTCGTCGGGCTGGGCTGCGAACAGACCACCGCTGGCTACTTGAGCCAACATCACGGGGTCGTTTCGCTCTACGCCCCCGGCGGTCAGGAACTGACGCGGGACGATGGCCTTCCGATGCTGACGATGCAGACCGAGGGGGGAACGCGGGCGACGATCGACAAGGCGGAGGCGTTGCTCGAACAGGTCCTCGACCGCGCCGACCGGGCGGAGCGGGAGCCCGCATCGGCGCGGCATTTGGTGCTGGGGGTCGAGTGTGGCGGGAGCGACGGCTATTCCGGATTGACCGCGAATCCGGCGGTAGGAGTCGTCTCCGACCGCATCGTCGCATGCGGCGGCACCTCGGTGATTTCAGAAACGACCGAGTTGTACGGAGCTGAACATCTGCTGGTCCGCCGTAGCCGCAGCCCCGAGGTCGCCCGCGCGCTGCTGGAACGGATCGAGTGGTGGAAAGCGTACGTGGCGATGTTCGGCGGCGAGTTGGACAACAACCCATCGGTGGGAAACAAGGCGGGTGGGCTGACGACGATCACAGAAAAATCGCTGGGGGCCGTTTCGAAAAGTGGCACCACGGCACTTGAAGCGGTTTATGAATACGCCGAGCGGATCACGAAACCGGGGCTGGCGGTGATGGATTCGCCCGGCTTCGATCCGGCCAGCGTGACCGGGAAGGTCGCCGGGGGAGCGAACTTGGTCATGTTCACCACCGGCCGGGGCAGCTGTTTCGGATGCAAGCCGACCCCCGTGATCAAGATCGCGACCAACACGGCGCTGTTCGAGCATCTCCGCGAGGACATGGATTTGAACGCCGGCGGGATCGTGGAGGGCCAGGAGCTGCAGAGTGTCGGGGACGAGTTCTTCGAGTACGCGTTGCGCGTCGCCAGCGGGGAACAGACATCGAGCGAAGGCTTAGGGATCGGCGACCACGAATTCATCCCCTGGACGGTCGGGCCGACGTTGTGAGGAGCGTTGCCGTGTTGTGAACCGCTCGACGCTCAGGGGCGAGCTAGGAAACGCTCTGCGAGTTTCGCGGCAGCCTCGCGGTCGAGTCGGCTCAACCCGATTCATCCGGCGCGGCCGCCGAATAGAGTGGCATATGCCGGTAATAGACTTCCAGGCAATAGAGTGACAGGCAGGTGGTGTACAGCCGCCCGGCTGTTCCCCACTCGTCTCCTTGCGGCGCCCAACTCCCCTTTTCAGCGCCCCGGGTGACTTGAGCTTTCGGCAGTTGCGTTCGCATGTCGCTGTTCCATTCCCGCCACGGCGAACCGCCATAGTGGTGCAGTACCTGCGTTGCGTAGTACCAATAGTAGACGTTTTGTTGGTTGATGTTGAAGCCATAGTCATAGGCCAGTGTCTCGACACCGCGAATCATCGGCGGATGATCGCGAGGCCAACCGAGATATTGGCGGCAAAGTAGCCCTTCGGCGGTCATCGCGTCACCCGGCGGCCGTCCCCGCATGTAGCTGTACGCCGCCCCTTCGTATGCCTGCACAGAATCCAAAAAGTGGGTGACGTTGTGCAGGACGGAAGGATCGACTTCGAGCCCAGCGGACATGCCGCTCTGCAGCCCCATCATGTACCATCCCGTCACCGACAGATCCGAGTCGTAGTTGGGCTGATATCGCCAGCCACCGGCGGACCCCTGGGCCTCCATCGCGAATCTCAAGGCCGACTGGGCGGGGTCCCGGAGCCAGGAATCGTTCGTCATCGCGTAGGCTTCGCACAACGCAATCATCGCTTGGGCCTGGGCATACGTCCGCTGGTTGTCGGACGGCCCTTTGAACTGCCCGGTGCGTTGTTGTTCGCCGACCAGGAACTTGAGTCCCTTCTTCACCTCGTCGGAATATTCACCATGGAAGTGCGTGTTGCCATCGCCGAGGAAGGCGAGCAGCGCCATTGCGGTGGCGGCAACACGGTTCTCCGATGCGCTGCCATCGCTGTACGGCCCCCGCATGCTCCAGCTTCCCGCCTTCTCCTGGTTCCGCTTTAACCACGCCAGTCCCAAGGCGACGGCGTCCTGGGTCTCCGACGTCCCCCCGTACATCGCCAGCAGCGCCTCCTTCTTTGACCCGCTCCGGCCGCTGAACATCGGCGCCGCGTCGATCACCGGCGGTCCCGTCCCCGTCTCCACCGGCTCGGGCTGAATTAGATCGATCGGCTCGACAGCGTCAAAAATCATCGGAATGTCGACCTCGACCGGAGCGTCCTCCATCGCATCGGAATCATCACTGAGTGACTCGTCGGTCTCGATCGCGAACTCGGTCAGCTCAACCCCCGATGCCCGGTCACTCTCGCCGACCTCCAGCATCACCCGCGAGATCCCTTGCCCGACCGGTGTGGTGATCAGGGCCAGCACGAGCAACAGGATCAGGTGCAATATGGTGCTGATCAGCCACGGCGGAGCCAACTTGGTGACATGGCCACGATCGACCTCGGGGATGCCCTCCTCACCGATCGGCTCATCCGCCAACGTCGCTTCGCCGACGTCCTGCCTCGTCTCGCCGACATGGTTGGCCGAATCGGGGCGACGAACCGTTTCCAGCTCCCCACGCCAGCGAACGCCTTTGGCGGAGCCAACGCCGCTGGGAGCCGCCGGTGACTCAGCGGGCCGGCGGACCGGAACCGGCGTTGCCCGGGGCGGGGGAGGAGGAGGGGAAACGATCCGCTCTTGGCCGTCCGCTCGTCGATCCTCCGCTTTCGTCGCTCCCGCCGTGTTCGCTCCCGGGGACTCCTCGGAGGGCGTGTTCGCTGCCGATCGTTTCTCTGCGGGTGGACTTGCCACTGGAGCTGGTGGAGGCGGAACGGGTTTGGAATGAGACGGGTCACCCTCTCCCGCGACGGCTGGTGCCTCCGGAGTCACGCGATCGGGAGGTGGCCCGGCAGCAGCTGGAGGAGACCCAGGAGTTGGAGGAGGCACCGGCGGACCAGAACTCGCACCCTCGCGGGCGTGCGAATCGGTTGGTTGATCGGTGAACGACATCGTGACCCGTGCGACCGAAAATGATTGCCCAGCGGGATCTGCCCTGAGGCGAACGACAGGGAATCACCCTTTTGACAAGATCGATTCCCCTAGCATAAGCACCTGACAACGGAGTGGCGAACAGTTTTCCGCCGACCCGCCTCGGTAGTGAACCCAGCAAGGCCGATTGCAAGGGTCATGCCACCAGCTCCCCTACCCACCTTCAAAGTCCATGCGGTTTTCCGGCGCCGCTTTTGACGGGGGGGACCACTTCAAATTGCACGCCCTGTTCGACGGAAACTCTTCGCGGGAAAGAATTCCACGAGAAATCCCATCGGTCGGGTTGGCAGCCGATTTGCTGACTTGCTAAGATTCGCTCGCGGGATGGAGCAGCCCGGTAGCTCGCGAGGCTCATAACCTCGAGGTCGTCGGTTCGAATCCGGCTCCCGCAACTTTCTGTAACTCTTGCTGAAACCTAAGCTTAGGTTACCTGCCGTCGGTCGGCAGTGCGGCTCGAAGCCAGGCCCAAAAGGGTAATGCTAAGGGGTAACTCCCTGGCACTTACCCTTTTGGCGTTCTCGCCAAGGGCTCTCGCACATGCCACGTCTCTACCACCGACCCCCAAAGTACGGCCTCCACAAAGGCTCCAAGCAGGCCATCGTTTCCCTGTTCGGCCAACGTGTCTATCTGGGGCCCTACGGTTCCCCCCGCAGCCACACCGAGTACTACCGCAAGAATGGCAAACTGACCCGCGAGGCCACGCTGATCGACGACGTGATTCGGATTCTCCGCAAGCACCACGCGACCGATTTCCTGGATGACTTCGGGCTCGCGGCCCTGGAGATCCTCCGCGAAAAGATGATCGACGAACTCGACGGGTCACGCAAACACATCAACAAGCAAGTGGGGCGGCTGGTCCGGATGTTCAAGTGGGCCGTCGGCAAGGAACTGGTCGACCCCAGCGTACCGGTGGCCCTGAAGTCGGATGCGTCGTGAAGGTGACAGTCGGCACACACGTGTTTGCCGGCCCAACCACACCGACTTGCTGCACATGCCGCTGCAATGCTCCTCCGCCGACCACGCTGTCTAGAGCGACGACGTTTTCCAAGTCGAACGGTCCGTTTGACTTCGGGTGAGGTCACTGGTCTTTCAAGCCAGGCAGGCAGGGTTCGACTCCCGCACGGACCACTTGAACCGCATGATATCCGGGTCGCGCTGAGTTCGATCCTCGGGGCTACCACTGACAACGACTGACATGCCGGAGAACGACAATGCTGCAATTCCTGCGGTTGAAACGCATACGCCCGACCAACAACGGGGTTGTGGTGTAACTGGCAGCATGGCGGACTTTTAATCCGTTCGGTGTGGGTTCGACTCCCACCAGTGTTTTGACCAGCCAACTGCCGGTTCGGACTACATCAGATGCTAACCGAGAGGTTGCGGGTTCGAGTCCCGTCGATGCTTGCTTCGCTCGCATCGTAGCTCAATCGGATAGAGCGCTACGTCTCTGATCATCACTTCGTCAGTCGCGTTTCACATTCGCTCAGTTGAAGGCGTAAACAATGCGTGTGCCAATGAACATGATCGAAATGCGGATTACCGGTGACGAGTAGCCAAAGCCCGTCGCTCGCTGAAATCTTGGACACACCGTACACGCTCACTCAACTTCGATTGTGAAACGATGAAAGCTAACGCTCAACCAGCTTCCCGGACGACCGTCGCAGCACGGATCGCGGGGGAAGACATCTACCGCGGAGACTATGTCACCGTATTGAATGAAATTGTGGAGATGCCTTCGTTCTTGTGGTGCTGCTCGACAGCTACGCTTCCAACGGGCGAACCCGTTCGGATTCGTTACATGCCAGAGAACGCTGGCCAACCTTACAAGGTTGTCGCGGTCTGCTTGCCCTTTGTCTACGTCAAACGACCCAAGGGTGACGTTTTCGC
>CAYWXT010000124.1:0-15460 GCA_964462125.1 uncultured Pirellulaceae bacterium
CGACGTCGCATTTGCCGAGATCAACCCGGAGGAGTACGCCGGGATCATGTTCAGCGGCGGCCGGGCCCCGGAGTACATCCGCTATGACGAAGATCTGGTGCGCGTCACCAAGGCGTTCTTTGCCGCGGGCAAGCCGATCGCAAGCGTCTGCCACGGCGTCGAAATCCCGGCCTATGCCGACTGCGTCCGCGGCCGTCGGATGGCGACGGTGCCGAAATGCCAGTTTGACCTGGAAGTGTGCGGCGGGATCTTCGTCAATGAGCCCTGTGTCGTCGACGACAACCTCGTCAGCGGCCGCACGTTCCATGACAACGGCCACTACGTCGGCAAGTGGATCGAACTGTTGAAGCAAAAAAGGGGTCAGGACTCTTTTTTGAGTCGAAAAAGGGGGTAGTACTCGCTTACCAGGGCAAAAAAGAGTCCTGACCCCTTTTTTGATTCAGACGCCGACGAGTTCTTGGTGAACACCGTCGATCTGGGCGGCGTCGAGGATCGAGAGTTCTTCGGCGAAGCCGACCATCAGGGCTAAATCGGCGAGCCGATTGATGCGGCGGGGAATCCCCGATCCGCGGAGATGCAAGGCTTCGATCGCCTCGGGGGTGAAGATTCGCTCCGCTTGGCCGCCGGCAACGTGCAGTCGGTGTTGCAGATAGCCCGCGGTCTGTTCGGCGCTGAAGCGATGCAGCAGGCATTTCACCGAGACCCGTTCATCTAGCGCCCGGTTTTTTTCGACCAGGTTCATCAGGGTCGTCTGGCCCGAGAGAATCAGCGACCAGGAGGCCTCGCCGGCGCTGGAGCGTCCGCCGAGGTTGAGCAGCAACCGCAGCGTTTCCAGTGGCTCGCCGGCGGAGAGCAGGTGGGCTTCGTCGATCACCACGACGGCGTGTTGTCCGGCGGCGACGTTCTTTTCGAGAAAGGCTTCCAGCCGGGCCAGAGTCAACCGCGCCGGTTCGGACGCCTCACCCGCGGTGCCGCTGATCTTGTCGGCCAGGTAGCCGAGCAGTTGAGGGCCGGAGAGTTGGGGATAGACGAGGTGGGTCGCCGGTGCCAGGCCGTCGGGGAGTTGCTGGAGGAGCGATTCCAGCAGCAGCGATTTTCCCATCCCGCTGTCGCCCGCGACCAGCATCGCCGCCCGGCGGCACTCCAGGGCGTAGCGTAGTTTCAGCACCGCGGTTTGATGCACTTCCGACGGGTAGTAAAACGCGTCCTGTCCCCAATTTTCGAACGGCCGTTTGGCCAATCCCCAATGGTTCTCGTACATCATTCCCTCACGTCCGCCTCGGGCGGTTTCGTTATTTCGTGCGGTGTTCAACTGAAATTTTCGATCACCCCGATCCCTTGGATCCCGCGCTGGCGAAGTTGGCAGGACAGGGCGTTGGTTTCCTCGGCGGTTGTCGCCCGGAGGTCCCGCACGATCAGCGCGGTGTCGAAAACGTGCGAGCCCCCGACGACCGCGGCGGCCCCCGCCGGTCCGTCGACGGCGATAAAATCGAAGCGGCCTTTTACGCTGTTGACCAGCGTCTCGATCTCATTGGCCGTGGCGGCCGTGTCGCCGTTGGGTGGCATTAACGGAATCAACGTCACGCCATCGCGAAGGGAATGCACCGCGATCTCCTCGACCGGCAAGCCGCCGCGGAGAGCATCGACCCAGCCATATTCGAGGTCGAGTCGGAGGTCATCGACCAGGGTCGGTTGGGCTGCGTTGCCATCGATCAGGGCCACGCGGTAGCCCGCAGCGGCCACGGCGATCGCGATCCCGATCGCGGCGGTGGTGCGGCCTTCCTGCGCCCCGGTGCTGGAGAACAAGACCGTCCTCAAGCCTTGCTCGACCGCCCCGGACATCCTTCGCGACAGGTCCGCTGCGACGGCGCCGGAAAGGAACAGCTCGGTGACCGGAGCGGGCAGATCAAACGCGTCGACTTCCCAGACCGCTTGAAACGGGCTTGCCGGTGGAACCGCTTTCGTCTCGGCCACGTGAGGGGGGTCAACCCGAAATCGGTGCAGCGGCGCCGTTCCCGATTCGGCGGTTTCCAGTTCGGCGGGCTCCTCTGCTAGATCGGGGGGCGCCTCGGCCACCTTTGCCGGGCCGCCGGCCGGAGGCACCGCCGTCGGCGGGCTGGTTTCTCGCTGCAGCTTTCCGGCCAACTGCGGCTTAGGGATGGCCGGTGAGGCGGTCGTGTCAGCCCGGAGGTGCTCGTCCTGTTGCTCATCGATCCAAACAATCGACGATTCCGAAGCGGCGGCCGGCTCACGCTGCGGTTGCTGGCGGCGGGCAAACGCTTTGACAAATGCCTGGTCGAGAGTGCTCATCGGTTCAACGCTGAAAGGGCGGGGCATTGGCAGCGGGGATGGTCGCAGAGCCGTCGGTGGCGTCGTTCATCCCGGCAGGTTCATCGTTCGAATTTGGGCGGTCGGCGACGTAGTCGGTGTCCGGGTTCGGCAGGTAACGGCTCCAATCGCGAATCGGGTTTGGGGTTGCCGATTTTGGGTACGATTCCCGCGAAGCGGTTGATTCGACATCTGCTTCTGGATCTGCTTCTTGCGATTCGACCGCGTCGATGGCGGGCTCGGGACCGTTTAGCGAGAGACCCGCGGGCTCAGCGTCGCTGCCAGGCTCCGCGTTGCTCGGGGTGTGATGCGGATCGGCCGGCTCGGGCTCGGTGGCTGCCCGAGCGACTTCCATTCGGTTGGCCGGTTTGGGGGGGTGAAGGGCGAACGCGCCTGGATCCGGGGTGGCGTCTGGCCCCGTTGGCTCAGGCCCCGTTGGCTCAGCTTCTCCAGAGGCGTGTTTTCCGGCATTCGGGGTTTCAGACGCCTGGTTCTCAGACGCTTCGGTGTTTTTCTCCGCCGGTGCTGAGACGGTATCCCCTGGCTGGCCCATGTCCCCTGGCTGGCCCTTGCGTGACTGCGGTGCCGGCTCGGCGGCGATGCGGGCGTCTGGACCGGTTAATGCTTCCTGGGCGGACCCGACCTCTGGCGAGGGAACCGGGGCTTGTTTCCGGTCGGGGCCTTGTTTGCGGCCTGCCAGCAGGGCGGTGGCGGCCAGGATGCCGAGGACGAGCAGGACGATCGATTGAGAGCTCAGCCGTTCCATCCACGATCGGCCAGCGGGGACGGTACCTTGCCGGACCGGGATTTTCCGCGGTGGAAATTCCTTCGATTCAGACTTTGTCGCCGCCGGGCTGGGCTCAGCCGCCGAGGGGATTGGCCTCGCGGCAATCGTTGGCTTCGCCGCATTCGCCAGATTCGGCTCCGCGGCGGGCACCAGTTCCGCGGCGGTGTTTCGCGTCGACTGGTCGGCGTCTGGGATCACCGCTGGCCTCGTCCCGATGGGCGACGCCGGCTGCTGCTCGGGGGGGTTATGTTCCCATATCGGAAGCGGAGTCCTCGGCAGCGGTGGGGGGATGATCGCGGGGGATGCTTTGGGAGCTGGATCGTTGTCGGAGACGGTGGCGGGTTCGGTTGGGTTCGACCAGCGTCGGTTGGTCGACGTGCGTGGGGCCGGGTCGAGATCGGGTAGGCGCAGCAGCGTGGGGGGGGGCACTGCGGAACCGGTCACACTCCCCGCCGGTGTGGATTGCGGCTCTGCCAGTGGCTTTCGTCCCTGAGGCGAGACGGTCATGCGATCTTCCTGAAACGCGTGGACACCCCGGTGGGCTTGATTTTCGCAGCGGACGGGGATCCGGATCACCGTCCATCGCTCTTGATCGGTCACAGTCGTGACGATCTTGAGTCATTTGCGGAATAGCGAAACGGCGCCGGTCGGGCAAGGTTGAATGCGGTCCAGAACGGTTTCGCCTTGTCGAGTCCGTCCGATGGGTGGAAGATAGTGGCGACGTTGACTTACGACACCGCTCTCGATTTTGAGCCACATGCTTCAACCAAATCCGATTGAAACGCAAATTTCTGAACTGATCCGCGAACGAATCCTGCTCCTCGACGGGGCGATGGGGACCATGATCCAGCGGCTGAATCTGGATGAGGCCGCGGTGCGGGGGGAGCGGTTTGCGGACCACCATAAGGATCTCAGCCGATTCTCAGACATTCTTTGTCTGACCCACCCGGAGAAGATCACCGAGATTCACCGGGAATATTTCGATGCCGGCAGCGACATCGTCGAGACCAACACGTTTGGCGCCTCCGCGATCGGGATGATCGAATTCGACCTGCCGGACGAGTTGGGCGATGAGATCAACACCGCCGCGGTGGCGTGTGCCAAGGAAGCGGCGGCGGAGTACACCGAGAAGACACCGGAGCGACCGCGTTTCGTCGCCGGTTCGATCGGGCCGACGAGTCGGCAGACGGCGATCAGCACCAAGGTCGACGATCCGGCTCATCGAGACGTCGACTTCGGCCAGATGATGGCCAGCTACCGCCGGCAGGTCGCGGCATTGGTTGAGGCGGGGGTCGACATTCTGCTGCCGGAGACGGCGATCGACACGTTGAATCTGAAGGCCTGCCTGTTCGCGATTGAAGATTACTTTGACAACGGGGGGCGCCGCGTTCCGGTGATGGTCAGCGGCACGTTTGACAAAGGGGGCCGAACGTTCGTCAGCGGTCAGAGCGTGGAGGCCTTCGTCACCTCGATCAGCCATTTTCCGCTCCTGTCGATCGGCATGAATTGCGCGCTTGGGCCCGACGTGATGCGGCCGCACCTGGAGGCGTTGGCCAGCGCGTCGCAGGTGCCGGTCAGCTGCCATCCCAATGCGGGGTTGCCCAATGAGATGGGCCAGTACGACCTGGGGCCGAAGGGGATGGCGGAGATGATCGGCGAGTTCGCCGGCCAGGGCTGGCTGAACATCGTCGGTGGCTGTTGCGGCACGACCCCGGAGCACATCCGGGCAATGGATGCGGCCATCCATGACGCCAAGCCGCGCAAGCCGCCCGAGGGGCCGATCTACACCCGGCTTTCGGGCCAGCTGCCGATGGTGATGCGTCCCGAGATCCCCTTCACGATGATCGGCGAACGGACCAACGTCACCGGCAGCCGCAAATTCAAGCGGCTGATCCAGAACGATAACTACGACGAGGCGGTGGAGGTCGCTCGCGAGCAGGTCGAGAACGGGGCGACGGTCATCGACATCAACTTCGACGACGCCCTGCTCGACGGGGTCGAGGCGATGACGCGCTTCCTGCGGCTGCTCTCCGGCGATGACGTCGCCGCTGCGGTGCCGGTGATGATCGACAGCAGTAAATGGGACGTGCTCGAGGCGGGCCTGCAGAACACGCAGGGCAAATCGATCGTCAATTCGATCTCGCTCAAGGACGGCGAGGAAGAATTCCTCCGCCGCGCCACCCTGGTCCGCCGCTACGGCGCCGCGGCCGTCGTGATGGCCTTCGATGAAGAGGGACAAGCCGCCGACGAGGACGCCAAGGTTCGGATCAGCAAGCGGGCGTATGATCTGCTTGTTAACAAGTTAGGGTTCCCACCCCACGACATCATCTTCGACCCCAACATCCTGACCGTCGCCACCGGGATCGACGAGCACAACAACTACGCCGTCGATTTCATCAACGCGGTGCGGCGGATCAAACAGGAGTGTCCCGGGGTCAAGACGAGTGGTGGGGTCAGCAACATCAGCTTCAGCTTTCGCGGCAACGACCGGGTCCGCGAAGCGATGCACAGCGCGTTCCTGTTCCATGCCGTCAAGGCGGGTCTCGACATGGGGATTGTCAACGCCGGCCAGCTGGAGGTCTACGAGCAGATCCCCAAGGACCTGTTGGAGCACGTCGAGGACGTGTTGTTCAACCGCCGCGACGACGCCACCGACCGGATACTGGAATTCGCCGAGACCGTCAAGGGGCCTGGCGGCCAGAAAAAGACGGAAGATTTGGCATGGCGTGATGCACCGGTGGTGGAACGGCTCAAGCACGCGTTGATCAAGGGGATCGACAAATTCGTCGTCGAGGACACCGAGGAGGCGCGGCAGCACTTTGATCGTTGTATCCAGGTCATCGAAGGCCCGTTGATGGACGGCATGCAGGTGGTTGGGGACCTGTTCGGCGAAGGCAAGATGTTCCTCCCGCAGGTCGTCAAGAGCGCGCGGGTGATGAAGAAGGCCGTCGCCTATCTGGAACCGTTCATGGAAGAGGAAAAAATCGCCGCGGGGGTGGAGAACGCCGAGGCCCGCGCCAAGGTGCTGCTCGCCACCGTCAAGGGAGACGTCCACGACATCGGCAAGAATATCGTCGGCGTGGTGCTGCAGTGCAACAACTTTGAAGTCATCGACCTGGGGGTCATGGTGGCCACGGAGAAGATTTTGGAGGAGGCCGAGAAGGAGCAGGTCGACATGGTCGGGCTCAGCGGGTTGATCACGCCCAGCCTGGATGAAATGGTCACCGTCGCCCGCGAGATGAAACGCCGCGAGTTGGAGTTGCCGCTGTTGATCGGCGGGGCGACGACCAGCGCCAAACATACCGCCGTGAAGATCGCTCCCGCTTACGCCTCGCCCGTGGTGCACGTGCTCGACGCCAGCCGCAGCGTGGGGGTGGTCGAGCGGCTGCTGAACAAGGAAGCGCGGCGCGAGTTCATCGAGACGAACCAAAAGTTGCAGAAACAGTTGGCCGATAGCTATCGCGATCGCCAGCAGAAGCTCGTTCCCTACGCCGACGCCCGGGCCAATCACTTCGCCACCGACTGGGCGTCGGTTGCCATCGACAAGCCGGAGTTCACCGGCGTGAGAGTGCTCTCCGACATTTCGCTCGAAGAGATTCGGCCTTACATCGATTGGTCGCCCTTCTTCCATACCTGGGAGCTGAAAGGGAAGTATCCCAAGATCTTGAAGGACCCCAAGGTGGGGCCGCACGCCCAAGAGCTGTACGACAACGCCAACAAGCTGCTCGACCAGATCATCGCCGAGCGGTCGTTGACCGCCAACGCCGCCTATGGATTTTGGCCGGCCGCGAGCGATGGGGAGGACGTGATCGTGTACAAGGACGACTCGCGGAGCGAGGAGTTGACGCGGCTCTATTTCTTGCGGCAGCAATGGGAGCGCCGCGGACAAAGCGACTATCGCTCCTTGGCCGATTACATCGCCCCGATCGATTCGGGACGCGAGGACTACATCGGCGGCTTTGTTGTCACCGCCGGGATCGGTTCCGATCAGCTGGCGAACAAGTTCAAGGCCGACCATGACGATTACAACGCGATCATGGCCCAGGCGGTCGCCGATCGGTTGGCCGAGGCGCTGGCGGAATTGATGCACCAGCGGGCCCGGGAGGCCTGGGCGTTCGGCCGCGAGGAGAACCTCAGCCCCGAGGAGATGATCGAAGAGAAGTATCGGGGCATTCGTCCGGCGGCCGGCTATCCTGCTTGCCCCGACCACACCGAAAAGCGGACCCTGTTCGATTTGCTCGATGCCGAAAACAACACCGGCGTGACGCTGACCGAGAGTTTCGCGATGCAGCCCGGGGCAAGCGTCAGCGGCTTGTACTTTGCCCACCCGCAGGCCCGCTACTTCACCGTCGATCGGGTGACCAAGGAGCAGATCGAGTCGTACGCGAAAAGGAAGGGGCGCCCGATCGAAGAGATCGAACGTTGGCTCGGCCCGAACCTGGCCTATGATCCCGACGCCTGAGCGTCTCTCCAGAACGTCGTCGCCCTTCGGATGCTTCGCAAAAAAAGTCCTGACCCCCGTTTTCTTTCCAGGCGAACCTAACGATACTGTGAGGGTGATCGAAGCGGCAAGGGATTCCCAAATCGAGCAGCGCGGGGTCGTCGGTTGGGCCGACGGGCTTCAGTCGCTGGGTTGAGTCTCGCATGGTGCAGGGAATGCAGCCCAGCATCCGCGTTTTCTGCACGAACGTCGGTTTCCCAAACGAGTGCTACCCTCGCCACTGGCGACCTTCCTGAGGAGCGTGGCGGGGCGAACGTTTGCTTTCCCCAAAAGCGTTTCGCATCCCCCGCCTTTCGGACCTCCCCCGCCTTTCAAACAACGTCCCCGACCCTGCCAGAGACGTGTCGATGAAGCCTCGCTACGACATCCCTGCGTCCATTTCCGTCTTTTTGGTCGCCTTGCCGCTTTGTCTCGGGATCGCCTTGGCTTCGGGCGTTCCGTTGATGGGCGGCCTATTGGCGGGCATCATCGGCGGCATCGTCGTGGGAACGCTCAGTGGTTCGCAAACCAGCGTCAGCGGCCCGGCGGCTGGATTGGTGGCGATCGTGTTGGCCCAGGTCGCCGCGTTGACCGAGGAGGGAATGACGGCGATCGAGGGCTACAAGCTCTTTTTGGTCGCGGTCTTGCTCAGCGGGGTGATTCAGATTTTTCTTGGCGTGATCAAAGCGGGGGTGATCGCCTACTACTTTCCCTCCAGCGTGATTCGCGGGTTGCTCGCGGCGATCGGCTTGATCCTGATCTTGAAACAGATCCCCCACGCGATCGGCTACGACGAGGTGGCCGAGGGCGATTTCGCGTTCTTTCAAGAGGACGGCTACAACACGATTTCTGAGATCGGGCACATGTTTGTTTCGCTGAGCCACGTTGCTGTCTTGATCAGCGTGGTCGCGCTGGGGATTCTCGTCTTGTGGGAACGGACGGCGGTACTCAAGCGTTCCCCCGTCCCTGGCGCGTTGATGGCGGTCGTGGTCGGAACGCTGATCAACGAGCTGTTCCTGCAGATTTATCCCAGTGCCGGGCTTGCCGAGAACCATCGCGTGTCGCTGGGGGAACGGACCGCAGAGGGGGCAATCACCTGGTTCATCTTCCCCGACTGGTCGGGGCTGTACAACCCGCAGGTCTATCTCGCCGCGGTCACCCTCGCGATCGTTGCCTCGTTGGAGACGCTGTTGAACCTGGAGGCGGTTGACAAGCTCGACAGAGAAAAGCGGGTCAGTCCCGCCAACCGCGAACTGTTGGCTCAGGGCGTGGGCAACATCGGTTCCGGACTGGTCGGTGGCTTGCCGATCACCTCGGTCATCGTTCGGGGGAGTGCCAACGTCTATTCGGGAGCCAAGACGAAGGCCTCGACCATCATGCACGGGTTTTGGCTCGCCGGGACCATCGCACTCATCCCGGGGCTGTTGGAACGAATACCCTTGTCGGCGTTGGCGGCGATCCTGTTGTTTACCGGCTACAAGTTGGCCAACCCGGCGATCTTCCGGGACATGTTCTCCCGGGGCTGGAACCAGTTCCTGCCGTTTTTGTTCACGGTGGTCGCGATCGTGCTGACCGACCTGCTGATCGGGATCATCATCGGAATGGTCATCGGCATCTTCTTTGTCCTCCGGTCGATGGAACGGGCGCCGTTTTTGAAGGTCAAGAAACAGCCTGCTCGTCATGAGGTCACCCGTTTGAAACTTGGCCAGCACGTGACCTTTTTGAACCGGTCGCGGGTTCTGAAAATGCTCGACCGGTTCGAGAAGGGTTCGCACGTCATCCTCGATGCCTCGGCGACCGAGTACATCGATCCCGACGTGTTGGAGATGATTCGCGAGTTCCGCGATATCAAGGCGCCGGCCCGGGATATCGAGCTGAGTCTGGTTGGGTTCCGCAACCGTTACGCGCTGGACGACCACGTCACCTACTGCGACACCGCCACGCCGGAATGGCAGGCGGAACTGACCCCTGCCGAGACATTGCAGATGCTGCGGGAGGGGAACCAGCGTTATCGCACCGGGGAACTGACCGAGCGTGACTGGTTCCACCAGCGAAAGCAGACGGTCAATTCCCAGCATCCCCACGCGGCGCTGCTCGGCTGCATCGATAGCCGGGTGCCGTCGGAGCTCGTTTTCGATCTCGGGATCGGTGACCTGTTTGTGACGCGGGTCGCCGGCAACGTCCTCAGCGACGATGTGTTGGCGAGTTTGGAGTACGCGGGCGAGGTAGCCCGGGTGAATCTGATTGTCGTCCTCGGCCACACCCGCTGCGGCGCCGTCGGCGCGGCGTGTACCGGAGCGGAACTGGGGCATGTCACCGCCCTGTTGGAAAAGATCAAACCGTGTGTGGGGGAAATTGCCGATGCCAATCGCGACCTGGACCGGAACAGCACCGATTTCTGTGACGCCGTCGTCCGCTGCAATGTCCGGCGGGTGATGGAACAGATTCCTGAAGAGAGCGAGATCATCCGCAAGCTGGTCGACGAGGGCGAGCTGCAGATTGTCGGCGGGGTGTACGACATCGCCACCGGGGAGGTCGAGTTCTTCGGCGACTACGTCGAACAGCAGGGGAGCTTGGCGATCGGACAGTCCGACAATCGATTCTAGCGTCAGGGAGCCTGATCGCCGCGGATCCGCTATCCTGCGTCGATGGAAATCTCACAAGAACTTGCCGACCAAGTGATCCGCTGGGTGAGCTCGGAGGAGTACCGTCCGAGCAAGCCAAAGCAGATCGCCGCCGACCTGAAACTCTCCCCCGATGACTATCGGGAACTGCGACGCGTCATCAAGCAACTGGTTCTCGAAGGCCGGCTCGCCTACGGCAGCAACCATCTGGTGCTCCCTGCCACCGCGAGCGATGGCAGCGACGACGCGCTGCGGGGGACCTTTCGCCGAGCCATGGGGGGCGGGTTCGGATTTGTCCGCCCCGGTCATGGTGGCGCCGACAGTGACGCGGACGTGCCGGGCGACCTGTTCATCCCCCCGGGGGCAACGGGTGGAGCGCTGGAGGGCGATCTGGTCGAGGTTCGCTTTCGGCGCGGCCGGCGCGGCGAGTCCGAGGCGGTGGTGACCAAGGTGCTGCAGCGGGTCCGCCGCCAGTTCACCGGCACCTTTCGCTTCGTCGACCGGGAACCGGCGGTCTACCTCGACGGCACCCCGTACGAGCACCCCGTCGCCGTCGGCGATGTCCGCGGATTGCCACTGGAGGATGACGACAAGGTGTTCGTCGAACTCGTCCGGTTCCCTGGCGAGGACGGCCGCGGCGGAGAAGCGGTGATCCTGGAGCGGCTCGGCAGCAGCAAGAACCCGGCGATCGACACGCTGACGATCATACGGCAGTACGGCCTGCCAGATGCCTTTGACGATGCGGTCCTCAGCGAGGCCCGCCAGCGAGCGGACGAGTTTGACGAAACGGTCCCTGCCGGGCGGCTTGACCTGACAGAGTTACTGACCGTCACCATCGATCCTTTCGACGCCCGCGACTTCGACGACGCGATCTCGCTGAAGCGGGAATCGGGATGCTGGCGGTTGTGGGTCCACATCGCCGACGTCAGCCAATTCGTCCATCCCGGCGGCAAGCTTGATGAAGAGGCTCAGCGGCGCGGCACCAGTGTCTATCTGCCGGACCGCGTGATCCCGATGTTGCCGGAGATCATCAGCAACCACCTGGCCAGCCTGCAACCCGATCGCGTGCGGCTCGCCAAAACGGTCGAGATCGAACTGCTCGATGACCTGACCGTCAGTCACGCCGAGGTGCATAACACCGCGATCCGCAGCGACAAGCGACTGAATTATGAGCAGGTCGATCGGTTCCTGGCCGATCCCGAGGGGCACCGTGAGTCGTGGGGCGAAACGATCTGCGAACTAATTGCCGAGATGCACCGCTTGGCGATGGCGCTGCGGCGACAGCGTTTCCAACAGGGCGCCCTGTCGATGGACATGCCTGACATCCAGTTGGATCTCGACAAGGCGGGCAAGGTCAAGGGAGCTCGGTTGGTCCAATACACCGAGAGTCATCAGATCATCGAAGAATTCATGCTGGCCGCCAACGAGGCGGTCGCGACGTGGCTGGATGACTTGAACCTCGATTTCCTCCGCCGCATTCACCCCTCGCCCGACCGCCGCAAGCTACGTCAGCTGTCGATCTTCCTGCGGGACTTGGGGTTGACGAGCGGTTCGGTCGAAAGCCGGTTCGAGATCCAGCAGGCGCTCGACCAGGTGGCCGGAACGCCCTTGGAACAGGCTGTCAATTTCGCGGTATTGAGAAGCATGAGCAAGGCGGTCTATGCCCCCAACCGGGACGGCCATTACGCCTTGGACATCGAGCACTACTGCCACTTCACCAGCCCCATTCGGCGCTACCCCGACCTGACGGTCCATCGGCTCGTGCAGCGACTCCTTGAGGGGGCATCGACCCCCGATGAGGCCTTTCCGACGCTCGTCAAACTGGGGCATCACTGCAGCGACACCGAGCGAACCGCGGCCCAGGCCGAACGGGAGTTGGTCGAACTGAAGCTGTTGCACTTTCTGAAAAAGAAAATCGGGGAGACGCTTGAGGCGGTCATCTGCCGAGTCTTTGCCGATGGGCTGGATGCTCGCTGTCTGAAGCTCCCGATCGACGGGTACATACCGGTCGACACGCTCCCCAAGGATTCCTATCGCTTCGAACGTCGCGGCCAGATGATCGTCGGATTCAAGGAGGGGAATCGGTATCGGCTTGGCGACCGGATGACCGTGCGGATCACCCGTGTCGACCTGCAGGAACGGCAGCTGTTCCTGGAGGCGGTGAAGAATCATTCCGCATCCCGTGATGGCCGGCGCGGCGAGTCCGCTGAGCGTCGCGATCCCCGCTCCAAGCGCAAATACGTCCGCCGGGAAAAACGAAAACGCCGCAAGCGGTAGGGTCGGGGGGGGGGAGCGGTGCGATTCGGTTTCGCTCGCCATCGCGTCTTGGCTGGCTCCCTTCGAGCCCCGAGCCCCGCGGTTGGAACTTTGGGGTTTTCGCTCCATCGCAGCTCGGTAGACTAGTTGGTGGGCAACCACTGTTCGTTGACATCACGGCCACCTCCCCTTCCACGCTTCCGCCCCCGTGCGGGAGACGCTGGTGAGAAATCTATACCCTCCACGCCTCTCCACCGACCGGTTTGTCATGAACCCACCGCCAGAGACACACGGCTCGCCAGCAGAGGTCCCGGCTGCTTTACCAACGCTCGCCAGAACTCCCTTGGATGGGTGGCATCGCGCCGCTGGGGCGCAGATGGTGGAGTTTGCCGGCTACGAGATGCCGATTCGCTACCAGTCGATTGTGGCGGAGCACCAGGGGTGTCGCACGGCTGCTGCCCTGTTTGATGTCTCCCACATGGGCCGTCTCCGCTTTGATGGCGAGGGAGCGGAGCGGTTTCTCGATCACCTGCTGACACGGCAGGTCAGCAACTTGCCGGTCGGTCGAGCCCGGTATGCGTTGATCTGCAATCCGGCAGGGGGAGTCCTGGATGACGTGTTGGTCTCGCATCTCGAGACCCCCTCGGGGGAGCGTTATTTTTTGCTGGTGGTCAACGCCTCGAACCGCGCCAAGATTTGGGACTGGATCGGCCAGCACCGTCACGACTTCCCCACGGTCACCGTTTCCGACCGGACGGAGCTGACCGCGATGATCGCTGTCCAGGGTCCTCGCGCGATCGATGTCTGTGGCCGACTGTTCGATTTGGAATTGGACAAGCTGAAGTTTTACCGCACTGGTGTGACCGAGCAGTTCGGCAAGCCGGTGATTGTCAGCCGCACCGGGTACACGGGCGAGGACGGATTCGAGTTGATCGTTCGTGCCGAGGAGGCGCCGCGGATTTGGGAGAACCTCCTGCTTGCCGGCCGTGACGAAGGCTTCATGGCGGCGGGTTTGGGCGCCCGCGACACGTTGCGGATGGAAGCCGGAATGCCGCTTTACGGGCACGAATTGAGCGAGTCGATTGATCCCCTCTCCGCCGGATTGGATTTTGCGTGCGATCTGCAGACCCGTGATCAACAAGACCGGGCCTTCATCGGCGACCGGGCCTTGCGGGCGATCCGCGACGCCGGCCCTCGCCAGGTACGAATCGGGTTGCTTCCCGAGGGCAAGCGGCCGGCGCGGGATGGATGCGCCGTCTTGGCCGCCGATGGGACGGAGATCGGCAGCGTCACCAGCGGTGGGCCTTCGCCGACCCTTGGGATCCCCATCGCCATGGCATATGTCGATGCTCAGCGCGCGGGCGACGCGACGTTTCGAATCGACATCCGCGGCAAGGCGGTCGATGCTTCCCCCACACCGCTCCCCTTTTATCGCCGCGGCGGTCGTTGAGCGATCACGTCGAAGCATTCCCACACGGCGCGTCGAGGCACGGCGTGACGTATGGGTCCACCCCCATCAGTTACGAAGAGGAATCCAGTCATGTCGCGCGACAAAACGAAATTGCGATACGCCGAATCCCACGAGTGGGTTGACGTGTCGGAGGAGGGCGGTGAGAAGATCGCCACGATCGGGATCTCCGATTTCGCGATCGAACAACTCAACGATCTGGTCTACATGGACCTTCCCGATGTCGGGAAAGATCTTTCCGTCGGTGACGAGTTCGGTGAAGTCGAGTCGGTCAAGGCGGTCAGTCCCTTGTACAGCCCCGTCGACGGTGAGGTCGTCGAAGTGCACGAGGAGCTGCCGGAGAACCTGGACCAACTCAATGACGACCCGTACGACTTTGGCTGGATCATCAAAGTTCGGCTGGAGGACGATTCATCGCTCGAGGCGCTGATGGATCACGACACCTATCAAAAGCAATGTGCCGAGTCCGAGTGACGTGCGCTGCATTCCGCGCACGTCGTACCCTGCACCCACTCACGTTTTGAAAGCGAGCGAGCCCGTGTTGCCAGGCTATTTTTTTCACACCGAGTCGGATCGTGCGGCGATGCTGCGATCGATCGGTGTCGATTCGATTCGTCAGCTCATCGACGGCCAAGTTCCCGCATCGGTTCAACTCGACCGGCCGCTGGATCTGTCCCCGGCAGCGGACGAGATGACCCTGGAGGCCGAAGCGCGGCGACTGGCCGGTAAGAACGCCTCCGCCGCCTCCCATGTCTGCTTCCTTGGCGCCGGTGCCTATGACCATTTCATCCCGGCGGTGGTCGATGAGATCGCCGCCCGCGGCGAGTACTATACCTCCTACACGCCGTACCAGGCGGAGGTCAGTCAGGGCAACCTGCAGGTGATGTTCGAGTATGAGACGCTTGTGACGCAGTTGACCGGGTTGGGCGTCAGCAACGCCAGTCTGTACGACGGCGGATCGGCGGCGACCGAAGCGGTCCTGATGGCCTTGTCCCTCGGCAAGCGGCGCCGGCGGGTGGTCACCAGCACCGCCGTGCATCCACACTACCGCGAGATTCTCGAGTCCTATCTGCGGAACATCGATGCGGAATTAGTTGTTGTCGACGCCGATGCCTCGGGCACCTCGACGGGAATCCGCGAGTCGATCGATGACGAGACAGCGTGCGTGCTGATCCAGCATCCCAATTTCTTCGGGCGGCTGGAGGAGGTGGCGGCGATCGCGGAGGTCGCGCACCGGCAGGGCGCGCTGGTGGTGCAAGCGTTCGACCCGATCAGCGTTGGGCTGTTGAAACGTCCCGGCGAACTGGGGGTCGATATTGCGGTGGCCGAAGGGCAGTCGCTCGGCAATCCACTCGCCTTCGGCGGCCCCTACCTGGGCATCATGGCTTGCCGCGAATCGTTGATGCGACGGTTGCCTGGGCGGATTGCCGGACAAACCACCGACCGCCGCGGCAATCGCTGTTGGGTGCTGACCCTGCAGACCCGCGAGCAGCACATCCGTCGCGAAAAGGCGACCA